>NZ_JAHBDJ010000042.1:0-41772 GCF_019956375.1 Pseudomonas sp. GL-R-19
GCGAAAAGCCGCAGCCGACAGTTACGCGCCTTGGAACACAAGGCGCGCAAGCTGGGCATGCAGTTGGTGATGGCTGGATAATTTTTAGAGCAAAAACAATGGGTTATTTTTTGTTTGATAAGAGCTGCCGAAGGCTGCGATCTTTTGATCTTGATCTTCAGCAATCTCCAGATCGCAAAAGCAAGATCAAAAGATCGTCCGAACGCGGCCCGAGCCTTCGGCAGCTCCTACCGATATTTCGTTATATGTGTTCCCCCGGGATTGCGTGAAGAACCTAAATTTTTGATGTGAGCTTCGTCCCTACAGGGAGGCACGGTGCGCGTGGGTATGCGTAGCTGTAGCCATCGTTTTTTCGATCAGGAGCGAGCGTGATTATTTCCAGCCAATTAGCCAGGTTGAGCCTGGCGGGTGTGACTCTGGGGTTGAGCCTGGGGCTGAGCCTTGCGGTGAGCGCGAGCGGTACGCCTGCGCAAGCGAGCGCGGACATCCGCCGCACCAGTTTCGGCGTGCCGCACATCCGCGCCGACAACGAGCGCGGGCTCGGCTATGGCATCGGCTATGCCTACGCCCAGGACAACCTGTGCCTGCTGGCGAACGAGATCACCACGGTGAACGGCGAACGTTCGCGGTATTTCGGACCGGATCAGTTCACCGTTGAGGAGCGTGAGAACCTGGTCAGCGATGTGTTCTTCACCTGGCTGAATACCCCGCAGGCCGTCGCCGGTTTCTGGCAGGCCCAGACCCCGCAAGTGCGTGAGTTGGTCGAAGGTTATGTGGCGGGGTACAACCGCTCGTTGAGCGAACGTCGCGCCCAGGGTTTGCCGCCGCAGTGCCAGGGCGATTGGGTGCGCGATATCACGGCAATGGATCTGGTCAAGCTGACCCGGCGCCTGTTGGTCGAAGGTGGCGTCGGCCAGTTTGCCGAAGCCCTGGCCGGTGCCACGCCACCCAAAGCCGTGGCCCAGGCGGCAAACGCGCAGCCGGCGTTCCAGGTGGCCGCGACGCGCATGCAGCGCTTTGCCCTGGACCGGGGCAGCAACGCCGTCGCGGTCGGCAGCGAGCGTTCTTTCAACGGTCGCGGCATGTTGCTGGCCAATCCGCACTTTCCGTGGGTGGGCGGCATGCGTTTTTATCAGATGCACCTGACCATTCCCGGCAAGCTGGACGTGATGGGCGCTGCATTGCCCGGCCTGCCGGTGATCAACATCGGTTTCAATCAACATCTGGCCTGGACCCACACCGTGGATTCGTCCAGACACTTCACGCTGTACCGCCTGCAACTGGATCCCAAGGATTCGACCCGGTACCTGCTCGACGGCCAGTCCTTGCCGATGGACAGGCAGACCCTGACCGTCAACGTCAGGCAGGCGGACGGGCAGGTCCGGGCGAGTGCCCATGAAGTCTACAGTTCGAAGTTCGGTCCGGTGGTGCAATGGCCGGGAAAACTGGATTGGGATCATCAGTACGCCTTCAGCCTGCGTGACGCCAATCTGGATAACGACCGGGTCCTGCAGCAGTGGTACGCGATGAACCGCGCCGAAAACCTCAAGGACTTCCAGGCCGCGGTGCACAAGATCCAGGGCATCCCGTGGGTCAACACGCTGGCGGCGGACGATCAGGGGCAGACGCTGTACATGAACCTCTCCGTGGTGCCCAACGTCGGTGTCGACAAGCTGGCGCAGTGCAGCGATCCGCGGATCCGCCTGCAGATGATCATCCTTGACGGTTCCAACAGCGCCTGTGCCTGGGACATCGACCCGCAGGCGCCACAACAGGGTATCTATGCGGCGGACAAGTTGCCGCAATTGCTGCGCAAGGATTTTGTCCAACACTCCAACGATTCGGCCTGGATGGCCAACCCGGCGCAACCGCTGACCGGCTATTCGCCGCTGATCAGCCAGGATGGCCAGCCGTTGGGGCTGCGATCACGTTTTGCCCTGGAGCGATTGAGTACGTTGCCCCAGGTCGGGGCGGCGGATTTACAACACATGGTCATGGACGATCAGGTTTATCAGGCGAATCAAGTGATGCCGGACCTGCTGCAGTTCTGTGCGGCGGATCTGGGTGCCGATGCAAAAACGCTGACGCCACTGTGCGTCAGCCTCAAGGCATGGGACCGCAAGGCCAACCTCGACAGTGGTCTGGGTTTTGTGCATTTCCAGAATGTCATGGCGTCTTTGGACCAAGTGCCGGACGTATGGCGCGTGGCGTTCGATCTTCAGGACCCGCAACAGACTCCGCGTGGACTCGCGGTCGATCACCCGGACGTAGCGAAGGCGCTACGGGCAGCGATGCTGGCTTCGGCTGAACAGGTCAAGGCGTCAGGTCTCAAGCCGGACAGCCATTGGGGCGATATCCAGGTGGTCAGCAGCGGCGGGCACCAGACGCCAATCCACGGCGGACCGGGGACGCTGGGCGTCTATAACGCCATCCAGAGCGTGCCGCGCAGCGATGGCAAGCGCGAAGTGGTCAGCGGCACCAGTTACCTGCAAGTGGTGACCTTTGACGAAACCGGACCACAGGCCAAAGGGCTCCTCGCGTTCTCGCTGTCCAGTGACCCGGCCTCGAAGTTTTCACGGGACCAGACGCAGGCCTTTTCCAGGAAGCAATGGAGCGTGCTGCCCTTTACCGAGCAACAGATCCTGTCCGATCCGAACTATCAGGTGCAGACGATTCGTCAGCAGGATGCAAGGGTGACTGCGCAGTAAGGTCGTGGAGCATTGCATGAACGCTGAAGGCCGTACCCGCAAGGGTGGCGGCCTTTTCAGCTTTTCGGGGTTTTTTGCGGAATCGCGTTGACCACCAGATTGCCGTTCTGGTTACGGGTCAGGTAGACCGGCAGGACCCGCGGCAAGGATTTCACCAGGCCGTGGATCTCCTTGATGTTGTAGATCCCGCCGATATGGATCGAGCCGGTGCTGTTGTCAGCGACCATCAACGGTTTGTCCAGGTAGCGATTGATCAAGGGCAGTGCATCGCTCAGTGCCAGATCGTCGAGTACCAGTTTGCCCTGGCGCCAGGCCAGCGAACTGTCATTGTCATAGGTCTGGCTGATGCGGGGAATGAAGTCGCCGTGGCGATAACTGGCCTGCATTGCCGGCTCGAGGCGCAAGCCGTCACCGGGCTGGTCGGCGTTGCTGCTGACCAGTATCGAGCCTTCGATCAGATTGACCTTGACCTGGTCTTCATAGATCCAGACGTTGAATTGGGTACCGGTCACGCGAATCCGGCCTTCGGCGGCCTTGACCACAAACGGGTGACGGGTGTCATGGCTGACACTGAAGAAGGCTTCGCCTTTTTTCAGCGTGACTTGCCGTTGATCCTTGTAGTTGCTGTAGGTCAGCTCGCTGCCCAGGTTCAGTTCCACCTGGCTGCCGTCCTTCAAGGTGACCGTGCGAACATTGTCGGTCGCTTCGAAATGCTGGTACGCGTTCGGAACCCAGCCCAGGTGCCAGCCGCCATAACCGGCCAAAGGCAGTGCCAGTGCGCATATCGCCGCGGCAATACCCAGGCGCCGCCACGGGTTTTCGGGTTGAGTGCGAACCAGCGGCACGGCGGGCTCGGGACGGGGCAGGTCGCCGGCGACATCCCAGATCTCCAGCATCGCTTCGTACTCGAAGGCGTGGAGCGGATGCGCATTACGCCATTGCTCGAACGCCTGGCGCTCTTGCTCGGTGCAGTCATTGGCGTGCAGACGCATACACCAATGCGCAGCGGCATCGGTGATGGCGTCGTATTCGGCTTCCGAGAGCGTGTGGTCGGTCATGGGCCCATCCTGATTTCGTGCATTCTAACCTTGGGGGCAGTCTGCGAGAACATCAGTCATGGCATTTAACCATCAATGTGTATTTTTTTTTCAACGCCTCACCTCTGGAGCACCTGCTGTCGGGGTAGCAGTCTCCACAGGGCGCGTGAAAAAAAGATCAAGACAAACACCACTGTGCAGCGCAGATCTGCAGATCTGCGCGTTATTACGTCGGGATCAGGTTTCAGTGGTCGTGGCGAGCGGCACCGGGTCCAATTGCCGGCCCATTTCGCAGATCAAAAAGGCGATGGAGTCGGCATTGTGCAAAATGACGTCGGTTCGGAACTTCGAATCCTGCCCGTTCAAAAAAGCTTCCCGTGCCTTCTCCATGGTCTTGCTGCCCGTCAGCCGCAGAATGGCCTTGCCGACGTGATAAGAATCCGGAATCGAATCCAGGCTGATCCACGCTCGCAGCCCACTGTTCCAGCGTGCGAACAATTCTTCCTTGGGTGTTTCCATCGACAAGGCTACTCGCTGGAAGTCCAGCTGGGACTGTTTCATTTCTGCGCCATAGGCGGTGATCGATGCCACCAGATCGCTGAACGGACGCCTGGCCTCAAGGTATGCAATGTCCACAGCCCCGGAAAACAAATGAGCGAACTCATGTATCAGCGTCGCGGCCTGGCTGTGGCCGTCGACGTCGAAGGGTTGTGTCAGACTGGATTTGTACCAGTCCAGTTGTTGATCGAAGAATCTTTCCGTGAAATGCACATGGCGCTGTTGATCCTTGTCCAGGACAAACGCGACGAGGCTGTCCTTCGGGTCCCGGTTTGAACCCACGATAAAACGTCGCGAGTTCATCCAGTCTTCATCGGGGTCGACCAGCGCGTTACAGATGGGAACGATAGCCTGTTTGATTTTGTCGATCAGCGCGTTGTCGACCTGCCCGACATCAAAGAACTGTTTGAGGAAGGTATCAAGCCGTGTGCCCGGGACGAGTTTGCGCAGTTGCACCAGGTTGTGCAGGCTGTTGAACGCGTAATAGCGAGCCATGTCGATGGCCTGCACGATCATGCGGGCTTTTTCGGGATGTTTCGCGTGGATTTCCTCCATCCCCCGGGCCTCGATGTTCAGCACCTGCCTGGCAACATAGGCGCTGGCAAACTGATTGTGCATTTTCGAGAGGGCTTTGCCGAAGTGGACGGTGTGGGTGTCCGGGTCGATCACCAGTTGCTTGTCAGGCGTCATCAGTAACACGGGGCCTTCGCCCTCGCCTTTGACCATTCGCCACACCGCTCCGGTCTTGTTCACGCCGTACACCTTGCCGGCAATGGCGGCGAATGTTCTCTTGCTGGCCGCTTCGAGATAGGTGCCGTCAGTGCGGTTTTTCGTCAGGTTCTTCAGTTCGACGGTGGTTTCGAACGGTTGCAGTCGTGTACGCAACGGTGATGTCGAACGGACCTGCGACCAGGCTTGCGCAATCACGGGAGTGGCAACCGGTTGAGCGATGGCTTCACCGGTTGTCTGGGCGCTGTCGGCCCATCCTTCAAGCGATAAACGGCCCAACGTCACGATCTGCACCGCACCGGCAATAAACTCCAGCAATGCAGTTTTCCAGTGATGGTCCTGCAGCGCTTCGGCCGAGTTTCGCGCGTCCTTGTAGGCATTCCAGAGAAACTGGAGATACGCGAGTTTGCCCGGTAACAGCCCCGAGAAGAGATTAATTGCGGAGCTGAACAAGTGTTTGACAGCCTCCCAGTCCGACTGGCCTGAAACATGCGACTGGCTGCCGAGCAATCGTGTCAGCAGTTGGGTGTTGTCATGGAAAAAACGGCTGAGTACGTTGCCGCCGATGGGGTTGGACGCAAGAGTCATTTCGCTCAACTGGCCAATAGTGGATTCGAACAGGTTGCGAAACACTGTCTGCTCACTTTCTGGCAGGCGACGTATCAACATTTCCTGCAAGAGTCCCGGCGTATTGAACGCCGAGACCATGCTGGCCTCATTTTCAAACTCTACAAACGGTGAGCCTGCGGGATGGTAGGGGGCATAGAGAATTTGTGGGCCTGCGTTGCCACCGCCAGGGCCGATCAGGTAAAGGCCTAGCGCCTTGACGGCGGCGGCGCCGGTTGTCTTGATCAGTTCCAGTGGCCGGACAATCGCATGTGCCCCCTCAACGGTAGTCCGGGCGATGGCGTCCGGCATGTCCAGTACCTGGCGAAGCAAATCGAAAGCACTACCGGACAGCCGTTGCCGCAGCTTGAGTTCATGGGCGTGTTGCAGCAGTTGCCAGGGCAGTTGCTTGACGAAACGCAGCATTCGGTTTTCGACGTCAGCTGCTTGATTCGACAAGTTGTCGGTGACCTGTCTGGCGTAGTTTTGCGCGATGTTCAATGACAGCAACAATTGACGGACAGCCGCCTGATCCAGCTCGACGGGCAGGGCTTGAAGGGTTGCCGAGCTGACTTTGAACCCGGTGCCCTGTGCGATGTTGACATGGTTCAGGGCGAACTCGGTAAGGCTCCTTGCGGGGCCGACCAAGGCCAGGTCGGGGGTGATCTCGATGTTGTCGGGGTCCAGCGTTTGCGCAGGGAAGCGGCTGCCGAGCAATGACGTCAACGTCTCATGCACATACGACTTGAGGGGTTTGATCCCGTGTAAATAGTCTTTGTCCTCATCAACGCTGTTGCGGTATTGCTCCAGCCATTCAAGGTGCTGACGCTGGTCTTCCAGCGGAGCCATTCCAAGCCAGGCGGGCAGGGACTGCTGCCAACTGATCGCACGGGCTATCGTGGTGGCTCTTGGCAGGTTGGCGTTGAAGGCGGTTGTGGTCAGGGTTTTCAGGGCTTTTTTCTGCTTCGTTTCGCTCAGACCGAAGCTGCGTACGTGTTCGCAGCGAGCCAGAAAGTGTTCGATGGACGATTGCGCGACCCGCTCCAATACAGATCCTTCAATCAGCCGCAGCGGTCCCAGTGAGTAGCGTTGGTGAAAGACGCGCTGGGCCGGGGTGAGGTTGTCCAGCAGCGCCAGGCGTTGTCGTGGGTCAAGCAGGCGGCGGTTCAGCTCCAGCCGTGCACGACTGATGGTGTCAAAGACTTCCAGGCCCTCGGCGGGTGTCCACAGGACCGTCCGGCCGGAATGCGAGGCGTCGAGCCCGCCACGCTCGGTCAAGAGCAAGCAATGGGCCAGGGGCAGGACGTCGCTCTGAGCGGAGCACTCCAGCGTCAATGAATAGGCATCGGGCCGGAAGCCCTTGAGTGACAGACGGCTCTGCCGGTCTGCCTGATCCGCGTTGAATACCGTTTCGACAATGGCCCGGTCTGCATCCCGTAGTGTCGCGCTGAGCCTGCGCAGACTGGCCTCGCCCCGGATGCCGACGGAAAGCGCATGGGCCAGGCGGGGTTTCATGTTTTCCAGATAAACCCGTTGCAAGGCCAGCAAAGCGAGCGGTTGCGCCGCAAAATCTGCGTTGATCAGTGTTTCGATGTCACTGAAAGTCTTGGCGAAAGCTGCCGCGGTATCCGCCAGCACCGCGCAAGGATGCTGATCGCCGGTTAACACGGGCCGTGTGCTCCAGCGTCCGTCGGTCTCCAGTGTCAGCAGCCGTTCGCTGATCATCGAGCGGATATCCAATGCCTTGTCGAACAGGGCGTGGATGTTCACGCTGCCGTCACTGTGACGGAACACCTGCAGGGCATATTCCATGTTCTGCAGTTGCTTGGTGACGATCGCGTCGAAGAGCTTGTGGAAGATCGCGCCGGAAATCACTTCCCCGGTCACATTCGGCCGGTCAAAACCGATGAAACGCTGGCGTTCGTCCAGGCTCAGCAGGCCATAGAGCTCATCCTCGTGACCGGCTGCGCTGAATTTGCTGAGCAGGGTGTCGCGCAAATCCTGATAGTCCTTGAGCACCTGCAGACCTTGGGTGGGCGTATACAGGAACGCACTGCCGGCGTTGACCATCAGTGAGCCGGCCAACTCGACATAGTTGGCCCGGTGCTCCCACAGGCGTACGGTTTCGACCGTCATTGATTGGTTCGCCCGGCTAGCCGTCGAGACCAGCGCATGCAAATCCTGGCTTTGCTCCGGGGTGATGACCCCGGCTTCGCGCTTGAGCAGCAGTTGCACTTGCGCCTGATCGGCGATGGCCCGGCCGAAGAATGCGCGACGCGATGCGCCATCGACACTCGCCGCAGCCCAGAAACCTTCGAGCTGCCTGACCAGCAGGCTGACGAGTTTGCGCGAGATCGTGGTGACGGCGGCTTCCCAGAGTGGCTGGTCGGCTTTTGCCGAGGTTTTTTTCGGATGGGAAAATTCATGGGACTGTCCGGACGGCCAACGCTGATGGCGATAGTGCAGGAGTACCGCTTCACTCAGGGACAGGGAGTTGACCCAGCGTCGCGTCGGATGGCTTTCTCCAGCGCTTTCTTGCGTTGTTGCCAGGTAGAAATTCACTTGGGTCTGGCTCTGGTCCAGGCCGGGAAAAGCTCTAGCCAGCTGTTCACTGAGCAATGCCTCGAGCAGCGATGTCAGGGACGGCAGTGCTTTGAGCTCATCGAGCAGGGCCTGGTCATTGAGTTGCTGATGGCTGGAGAGGGTGTTGCGTTGGTCCTCGAACACGTCGCCTTCGATGGTTTGAAAGTCCAGCTCGATGGTCACGGCTTCCACCACCGCCCTGCGTTGAGAGAGCGCCATGAAGGCCAGCAGCTTATCGTCTTCGTCGGCCGCTTTGAGTTGTTTCACCAGCTGTTCGGTCAGGGCCGAACGGTCAGTGAACTTCTGTATCCCGGCGTACGGGGTGTAGAGAATCACGCCGTTGTCATCGGGTGTCGCGGTCAGCAAAAAACTGCCGGCCAGCGCCAAATGTTCCGGTCCCGGTATTTTCAGCAGGATTCTTTTCGCCAACATGGGCGGCGTTTGCTTATCGCGCAGTGCCTGGCTGGCCAGTTCGATATGGCTGAACCATTCGAAATCCTTTTGCGTCAGCCCGTGGGTTTTGCCCAGTTCTCTCCAGAGGCCGGGCAACGACAGTGCCTCGGGGAAAAACAGCGGAGTTACAGGTGTAGGCATCGTCGAGTCTCGTTCAAGGCGCCATTCAAGGGCGCCTGTGGATTGAGTTTCGAGACTAAAAGCCGGCGGGATGATGCAGGCGGTAAATAGATAGCGCACGGACCGTGGGCATTCGTGACACGGATATACCTCACCGACCCTGAGCGAAAGGTTGACAGGTCGCTCGCCGCGCGTTGTTAATCGGCGGGTCTTTGTACGCTGTTGTTCCCTCCAATAATCAGTCTGGAGCTTCAGATGTCTGCGCCACACGATCACGCATCTACTGCGATCTCGTCACACCTGTCATTCGAAGCGCTGAGCGCTTTGCTCGAGAAGATTTTTCTGCGTCACGGCACGTCGGCCGACGTTGCCCGGGTGCTTGCGCAAAACTGCGCCAGTGCCGAGCGCGACGGCGCGCACAGTCACGGGGTATTCCGGATTCCGGGTTATGTTTCGACGCTGCAAAGCGGCTGGGTCAATGGCCAGGCCGTTCCGGTGGTCGAAGATGTGGCTTCAGGGTTTGTGCGGGTCGATGCCGCTAACGGTTTTGCGCAACCGGCCCTGGCGGCGGCACGCGAGTTGCTGGTACAGAAAGCCCGGAGTGCCGGCATCGCGGTGCTGGCAATCCGTAACTCGCACCATTTCGCTGCCTTGTGGCCGGATGTCGAGCCCTTCGCCGAAGAAGGCCTCGTGGCCTTGAGCGTGGTCAATAGCATGACCTGCGTGGTGCCCCACGGCGCCGACCGGCCGCTGTTCGGTACCAACCCGATTGCCTTCGCTGCGCCGCGGGCCGATGGCGCGCCGATTGTCTTCGATCTGGCCACCAGTGCCATTGCCCATGGCGATGTGCAGATTGCCGCACGCGAGGGCAAACGCTTGCCGGCAGGGATGGGCGTGGACAGCCTCGGCCAGCCGACCACAGACCCGAAAGCGATTCTTGAGGGCGGTGCGTTGCTGCCTTTTGGCGGGCACAAGGGCTCGGCATTGTCGATGATGGTCGAGTTGCTCGCGGCGGCACTGACCGGCGGCAACTTTTCCTTCGAATTCGACTGGAACAACCATCCCGGCGCCAAGACGCCCTGGACTGGCCAATTGCTTATCGTGATCGACCCGAGCAAAGCGGTGGGGCAAAGCTTTGCCCAGCGCAGCCAGGAACTGGTGCGGCAAATGCACGGTGTCGGCTTGAAGCGTTTGCCCGGTGACCGGCGTCACCATCAACGCGCCAAATCACAGGTCAATGGCATCGAGCTGGATGCGCAGACACTGGCGAACTTGCGGGAGCTGGCGGGGGAGTGATCCTGTAGGAGCGACGGTGCGGCGATCCGACTTGCTCGCGAAGGCTGCAGTCCAGTCAACATCTCTGCTGAATAGGCTGATGTCATCGCGAGCAAGCTCGCTCCTACAAAGGTCCGGTCGCGTACGCTGGTGGGAGCTATTTTGCCCGGGCAGGCCATCTTGCTGAAAAACCGGCGCAGGACATTTCGTCCTACAGTGTAAGATGTCGCCTATTTTACGCAGCAGGAAATTCCCATGAGCTTCAATCTGGCCGACAAACCCCTCGCCGAGCGCGCTGCGCTTGAAGACGAGAAATCCCGTCTGTTCGAACTCTGGCAAAACAACCTGGGCAAAGCCAAGGGCGAGGCCGCACGGTTGTTCGGCGAGCGGGCCAAACGCAAAGGCAAATGGGCCGAATGGGTGCGCGCCGAGCTGGACGGCATGTCGCCACCGGAGTTCGCCAACATGGTGCGCAGTGAAGTCAATCGCCTGATGGCGGCCAAGTAGGAGCTGCCGAAGGCTGCGATCTGTTGATCTTGAGCTTGATCTTGTTGCGCAGCAGTCGCCGAAAAGAAAACATCAAAAGATCGCAGCCTGCGGCAGCTCCTGCGAGAAACCGGCGACAATCGCCTCGCGCACTTTCAACACCACCGGGTCGAGCTGGGTACTGGTGCGCCAGCCCAGCTCGATCGGGTAGCGCGGCAAGGCCAGGGGGCAGGGCAGCAGCGCCAGTCCGCTGAGCGTTGCGATGCTTTGGGCGGCATGGGCCGGAATGGTCGCCACGGCCCGGCTACCTTTGAGCAAATGCGGCAACGCGGCAAAATGCGTGGTCGAGGCGCACACCCTTCGACTCAGCCCCAGCGCCGCCAATCCTTCATCGGTAATCCCGATAAAACCGCCGGACGACACCAGAATGTGTTCGCGGGCCACAAACTCCTCAAGACTGATGCTCTGCTGGCCCTGGACCAGGCTCGACGGGTCCGCCAGGCACATATAGCCACCTTCCCCCAGCACCTGACGGCTGAGCAGCCGCTCGGCAAACCCGCCCGCGGTAATCGCCAGGTCAATGCTGCGCTCCAGCAATGCCTGGGCGACGATCTGGCTGTGGGTCTGGCGAAAAATCAACCGCAGTTTCGGCGCGCTACGGCCTATTTCCTCGATCAGCCGCCGGCCGTAGGCAATTTCGAAATCATCTGACATTCCTACGGTGACCGAGCGGCCTTCGTACTGTTGCGCGGCCGGATCGACCATCGCCAGGCTCTGCCGGCACTTGTTCAAGGCATCACTGACCACCGGTTTGAGCTGATTGGCCTTGAGCGAGGGGGCCAGGCCTCGTCCGGTGCGCACGAACAGCTGATCGCCATACACCGCGCGCAACCGACGCAAGGCCGCGCTGACGGCCGATTGCGTCACGCCCAGGCGCAGGGCGGCACGGCTGGCGCTGGACTCTTCGTGCAGCGCTTCGAAGACTTTGAGCAGGTTGAGGTCGATGTCGGTGATATTCATTTGGCTCATATCATTCAGCAGTGAGTCGGTCTTTATTGATGATCACGTGGCACCGGAGAATGAGCAACACCTGATGCGAATGGAGTTTTCGAGATGCCCAAATCAATCGTTGGGGCCCTGCAAATCGGCGCCTTGCCCGGTGGCAAGGCTGAAACACTGGAACAGATCCTGTCCTATGAAAACGCGATCATCGAATCCGGCGCCGGGTTGGTGGTGATGCCGGAAGCGCTGCTGGGTGGTTATCCCAAAGGCGAGGACTTTGGCACCCAATTGGGCTATCGCCTGCCGGAAGGTCGCGAAGCCTTTGCCCGCTATTTTGCCAATGCCATCGACGTACCCGGCGCGGAAACCGAAGCGCTGGCAGCGCTATCCGCGCGCACTGGGGCCAATCTGGTGATCGGCGTGATCGAGCGCGCCGGCAGCACCTTGTACTGCACCGGGCTGTACTTTGATCCGCAGGCCGGGCTGGTGGCCAAACACCGCAAGCTGATGCCCACCGGCACCGAACGGCTGATCTGGGGCAAGGGTGATGGCTCGACCTTGCCGGTGATCGACAGCCAGGTCGGGCGCGTCGGCGCGCTGGTGTGCTGGGAAAACATGATGCCGCTGCTGCGCACGGCGATGTACGCCAAAGGCGTGGAGGTGTGGTGCGCGCCGACCGTGGACGAACGGGAGATGTGGCAGGTCAGCATGCGCCACATCGCCCATGAGGGGCGCTGTTTCGTGGTCAGCGCCTGTCAGGTCCAGGCATCGCCGCAGGCCCTGGGCCTGGACATCGCCAACTGGCCGGCGGATCGGCCGTTGATCGCCGGCGGCAGCGTGATCATCGGTCCCATGGGCGACATCCTCGCCGGACCGTTGCGTGACAGCGCCGGTCTGCTCACTGCACAAATCGACACAGACGACCTGGTACGCGCCCGTTATGACTTTGACGTGGTTGGCCACTATGCCCGCCCGGATGTGTTCGAGCTGACCGTGGACGAGCGCGTCAAACCCGGGGTGCGCTTCATCGCTTGATGCCCTGCGGGCTTTGGCCAAAACAGTCAGACAACTTGATAACTTTGACCATTGCCCGCCACCCCGCGCAGAGCGAGTATTTCGCTGTTGATTACGGTTCCCCCAACCTAATAAGAAACACAGAGGGATTCTGGCAATGCGCGATTACTTGTCTGCTACTTCTCAGTTCAATTATCAGCACACCGTCGATGCCGCACTTGCAGGCGATCTGACGGCCCTCAACGCCTGTATCGAGTGCTGTGACCGGCATGCCTTGCCGGGGCGCATCGCGCTGTTCTGGGAAGGCCGCGACGGCAGTAGCGCGGCTTTCACCTTCACCGAACTGCAGGACAAGGCCGCGCGTTTGGCCAATTTCCTGCTGGCCCAAGGCGTGAAGAAAGGCGACAAGGTGGCCGGCCTGTTGCCACGCAATATCGAACTGTTGATCACCGTGTTCGCCACCTGGCGCATCGGCGCGGTGTATCAACCGCTGTTTACCGCGTTCGGTCCCAAAGCCATCGAGCACCGCCTGAGCAGCTCTGGCGCCAAAGTGGTGGTCACCGATGCAGTGAACCGGCCGAAACTCGCCGAAGTCGCCGATTGCCCGACCACGGTGACCGTCACCGGCCCCAAAGGGCAGGGCCTGGTCCGCGGCGATTTCAGTTTCTGGGCCGAACTGGCCAACTATTGCGCCGACTGCGAGCCGGTGCTGCTGACCGGGGAAGATCCGTTCCTGCTGATGTTCACCTCGGGCACCACCGGCCCGTCGAAAGCACTGTCGGTGCCGCTCAAGGCCATCGTTGCGTTCCAGAGCTACACCCGCGATGCGGTGGATCTGCGCCCGGAAGACGCGTTCTGGAACGTCGCCGATCCGGGTTGGGCCTACGGCATTTATTTCGGTGTCACGGGCCCCATGTCCATGGGGCATCCGATCACCTTTTACGATGGCCCGTTCACCCTCGAAAGCACCTGCCGGGTGATCAACAAGTACGGGATTACCAACCTCACCGGTTCGCCGACGGCCTACCGTTTGCTGATTGCCGGCGGCGATGAATTTGCCAGATCGATCAAGGGCAAGCTGCGTATCGTCAGCAGCGCCGGCGAGCCGCTGAACCCGGAAGTGATCCGCTGGTTCGCCGACAACCTCGGCGTGGTCATCCACGACCATTACGGCCAGACCGAACTGGGCATGGTGCTGTGCAACCACCACGGCCTGGAACATCCGATCCACATGGGCGCCGCCGGTTTTGCCTCGCCGGGCCACCGTATCGTGGTGCTGGATGACGAATACAAGGAATTGGGCGTTGGCCAGCCGGGCATCCTGGCCATCGACCGCAGCCAATCGCCGATGTGCTGGTTCGCCGGCTACGAAGGCGGGCCGACCAAGGCCTTTGTCGGCAACTATTACCTCAGTGGCGACACCGTCGAGTGGAACCCGGACGGCAGCATCAGCTTCGTCGGTCGCAGCGATGACGTGATCACCACCTCTGGCTACCGGGTCGGTCCGTTCGACGTGGAAAGTGCGCTGATCGAACACCCGGCGGTGGTCGAGGCCGCCGTGGTCGGCAAACCCGACCCGGAGCGCACCGAACTGGTCAAGGCCTTCGTCGTGCTCAGCCCGCAATACCGCGCTGCCCCCGAGTTGGCCGAAGAGCTGCGCCAGCACGTGCGCAAACGTCTGGCGGCGCACTCGTACCCCCGCGAAATCGAATTTGTCAGCGAATTGCCGAAAACCCCAAGCGGCAAATTGCAGCGCTTTATCTTGCGCAACCAGGAAATCGCCAAGGCTCAAGAGGCCGCGGCGAAGAACGTTCCAGCTTGAATCCAGGGAAACAATGATGCAGATCGAGAACAAGATTTTTATCGTCACCGGTGGCGCTTCCGGCCTCGGTGCCGCCACCGCCGAGGTGCTGGTTGCCGCTGGCGCGAAAGTGATGCTGGTGGACATGAACGCCGAAGCCGTTGCCACCCAGGCCCAGCGCCTTGGCGCGCACAGCGTGGTGGCGGACATCAGCAACGAAGCGGCGGCCGAAGCCGCGGTGCAGGCGACGGTCAAGGCCTTTGGCGGCCTCAATGGTCTGGTCAACTGCGCCGGCATCGTGCGTGGCGAGAAGATCCTCGGCAAGAACGGTCCGCATGCGCTGGCCGGTTTCAGCCAGGTGATCAACGTCAACCTGATCGGCAGTTTCAACATGTTGCGCCTTGCGGCAGCGGCGATTGCCGAAACCGAAGCGGATGCCGATGGCGAGCGCGGCGTGATCATCAACACCGCGTCGGCTGCAGCTTACGACGGCCAGATTGGCCAGGCGGCCTACGCGGCGTCCAAGGGCGCGATTGTCAGCCTGACCTTGCCGGCGGCCCGGGAACTGGCGCGTTTCGGCATCCGTGTGATGACGATCGCCCCCGGCATCTTCGAAACGCCGATGATGGCTGGCATGACCCAGGAAGTCCGCGATTCCCTGGCCGCCGGCGTGCCGTTCCCGCCACGCCTGGGCAAACCGGCCGAGTACGCCGGGCTGGTCAGGCATATCATTGAAAACAGCATGCTCAATGGCGAGGTGATCCGTCTCGACGGCGCCTTGCGCATGGCCGCCAAGTAAGGAGGATTTGTCATGACTCTGTCCAACGATCCAATTGTTATCGTCAGCGCCGTCCGCACTCCGATGGGCGGTTTCCAGGGCGAACTGAAAAGTCTGACCGCGCCGCAACTCGGTGCGGCCGCCATCAAGGCCGCCGTCGAACGTGCCGGTGTTGCCAGTGAAAGCGTCGACGAAGTGTTGTTCGGCTGCGTACTGCCGGCCGGCCTTGGTCAGGCGCCTGCACGTCAGGCAGCGCTGGGTGCGGGTCTGGATAAATCGACCCGCTGCACCACCCTGAACAAGATGTGTGGCTCGGGCATGGAAGCAGCGATTCTGGCCCACGACATGCTGGTGGCGGGCAGTGCCGACGTGGTGGTCGCCGGTGGCATGGAAAGCATGTCCAACGCACCCTACCTGCTGGACCGCGCCCGTGCCGGTTACCGCATGGGCCATGGCCGGGTGCAGGACTCGATGTTCCTCGACGGCCTCGAAGACGCCTACGACAAGGGCCGCCTGATGGGCACCTTCGCCGAAGAATGCGCCGAAACCAACAGCTTCAGCCGTGAAGCCCAGGACGCGTTCGCAATCGCCTCGACCACTCGTGCGCAGCAGGCGATCAAGGACGGCAGCTTCAAGGCCGAAATCGTCCCGCTGACCGTGACGGTCGGCAAAGAGCAGGTGGTGATCAGCGATGACGAGCAGCCGCCAAAAGCCAGGCTGGACAAGATCGCTTCGTTGAAGCCGGCGTTCCGCGAGGGCGGTACGGTGACCGCGGCCAACTCCAGTTCAATCTCCGACGGTGCGGCCGCGCTGGTGCTGATGCGCCAGTCCCAGGCACAGAAACAAGGGCTGAAACCGTTGGCGGTGATTCATGGTCACGCGGCGTTTGCCGATACGCCGGGCCTGTTCCCGGTGGCACCGATTGGTGCGATCAAGAAGTTGATGAAGAAAACCGGCTGGTCGCTCAATGACGTCGATCTGGTGGAAGTCAACGAAGCCTTCGCCGTGGTCGGCATGGCCGCGATGACTCATCTGGAAATTCCTCACGAGAAACTCAACGTGCACGGTGGCGCTTGCGCCCTCGGTCACCCGATCGGCGCGTCCGGTGCGCGGATTATCGTGACCTTGCTTTCGGCCCTGCGCCAGAAAGGCTTGAAGCGTGGCGTCGCGGCGATTTGCATCGGCGGCGGTGAAGCGACGGCCATGGCCGTGGAATGCCTCTACTGAGGCTTTCGCAGTCCCTGTAGGAGCGAGCTTGCTCGCGATGGACGTTAACGATGACGCGGGGCGCCTGGATGAACGCGGTGCCCTGACGTTCTTCGCGAGCAAGCTCGCTCCTACAGGGGGCAATTAAACTTCAAGGATTCACCATGATCCCCAATGACGACCAAACACAAATCCGCGACATGGCCCGGGACTTTGCCCAGGAACGGCTGAAACCGTTCGCCGCCGAATGGGATCGCGAGCACCGCTTTCCCAAGGAAGCCATCGGCGAGATGGCCGGGCTGGGCTTCTTCGGCATGCTGGTGCCGGAGCAGTGGGGCGGATGCGACACCGGTTACCTGGCCTACGCCATGGCCCTGGAAGAAATCGCCGCCGGTGATGGTGCCTGCTCGACCATCATGAGCGTGCACAACTCCGTGGGTTGTGTGCCGATCCTCAAGTACGGCAACGACGATCAGAAGGAGCGCTTCCTCAAACCACTGGCCAGCGGTGCGATGCTCGGCGCCTTTGCCCTGACCGAACCCCAGGCCGGTTCCGACGCCAGCGGCCTGAAAACCCGTGCGCGCCTGGAAGGCGATCATTACGTGCTCAACGGCTGCAAGCAGTTCATCACGTCCGGGCAGAATGCCGGGGTGGTGATCGTGTTTGCGGTGACCGATCCGAGTGCCGGCAAACGCGGCATCAGCGCCTTTATCGTGCCGACCGATTCACCGGGCTACACCGTCGCGCGGGTCGAGGACAAGCTCGGCCAGCATGCGTCCGACACCTGCCAGATCCTCTTCGAAGACGTGAAGGTGCCGGTGGCCAACCGTTTGGGCGAGGAGGGCGAAGGCTACAGGATTGCCCTGGCCAACCTTGAAGGCGGTCGCGTCGGTATCGCTTCGCAATCGGTGGGCATGGCCCGCGCTGCGTTCGAAGCGGCTCGCGACTACGCCCGTGAGCGTGAGAGTTTCGGCAAGCCGATCATCGAGCACCAGGCCGTGGCCTTCCGTCTGGCGGACATGGCGACCCAGATCGCCGTGGCGCGGCAAATGGTGCACTACGCCGCCGCCCTGCGTGACAGCGGCCAGCCGGCCCTGGTCGAAGCGTCTATGGCCAAACTGTTCGCCTCGGAAATGGCCGAAAAGGTATGCTCATCGGCGCTGCAAACCCTCGGCGGTTATGGTTACCTCAACGACTTCCCGCTGGAACGGATCTACCGCGACGTGCGGGTCTGCCAGATCTACGAAGGCACCAGCGATATTCAGCGCATGGTCATTTCGCGCAACCTTTGAAAAGGAGACCTCTGTAGGAGCTGCCGCAGGCTGCGATCTTTTGATCTTGAAAATCAAAGTCAAAAGATCGCAGCCTGCGCCAGCTCCTACAAGGGATCTGGCCTTATGTAAAACAGGAGTTGTTTATGAGCTACGAAACGATTTTGCTGGAAACCCACGGTCGCGTTGGCCTGATCACCCTCAACCGTCCGCAAGCGCTGAACGCGTTGAACGCGCAGATCGTCAGCGAACTGAACCAGGCCCTCGATGGCTTCGAGGCTGACTCGAACATCGGCTGCATCGTCCTGACCGGTTCGAAAAAAGCCTTTGCTGCCGGTGCCGACATCAAGGAAATGGCTGAGCTGACCTATCCGCAGATCTACATCGACGACCTGTTCAGCGACAGCGATCGCGTGGCCAACCGCCGCAAGCCGATCATCGCGGCGGTCAACGGTTTCGCCCTGGGTGGCGGCTGTGAACTAGCACTGATGTGCGACTTCATCCTGGCTGGCGACAACGCCCGATTTGGCCAGCCGGAAATCAACCTCGGCGTGCTACCGGGCATGGGCGGCACCCAGCGCCTGACCCGCGCCGTGGGCAAGGCCAAGGCCATGGAAATGTGCCTGAGCGGTCGTCTGATCGATGCCGTGGAAGCGGAGCGTTGCGGCATCGTGGCGCGTATCGTGCCGAGCGATGAGCTGCTGGACGAGGCGCTGAAAGTCGCGGCATTGATCGCCAAAAAATCGTTGCCGATTGCGATGATGGTCAAGGAAAGCGTCAACCGTGCCTTTGAAGTGAGCCTGGCCGAAGGCGTGCGTTTTGAGCGTCGAGTGTTCCATGCGGCATTTGCGACGCAGGATCAGAAGGAAGGGATGGCGGCGTTTATTGCCAAGCGCGAGGCTGAGTTCCAGGGTAAGTGATGTAGTGTTCTTGCGAGCCTCATCGCGAGCAGGTCGGACCGCCGCACCGTCGCTCCCACATTGGACCTCAGTGTTTATGAGATCCCTTGTAGGAGCGAGCCTGCTCGCGAAAAACCTGAGGGCACCGGGGCGATTCAGGTACCCCGCGTCATCGTTGACCTCCATCGCGAGCGAGCTCGCTCCTACAAGGCTTCACACCAGGTAGTTCTTCAGTTCCCGTGCAATCACCATCCGCTGAATCTCGCTCGACCCTTCATAAATCTGCGTGATCCGCGCATCCCGGTAGTACTTCTCCACCGGATAATCTTCCAGGTACCCGTAACCGCCATGAATCTGAATGGCGGACGAGCAGACCTTTTCCGCCATTTCCGACGCAAACAGCTTGGCTTGTGAGGCCTCCGACAGGCAGGGTTTGCCGGCCGTGCGCAGGCGCGCGGCGTGCAGGATCATCAGTCGCGCCGCGTTGAGTTGCATGTGCATGTCGGCCAGCAAATTGGCGATGCTCTGGTGTTCATTGATCGTCTTGCCAAACTGCACCCGATCACGGGAGTAGGCCAGTGCCGCTTCAAACGCCGCGCGAGCGATGCCGAGTGCTTGAGCTGCGATGCCGATGCGGCCGCCTTCGAGGTTGGACAAGGCGATGGCCAGGCCCTTGCCGCGTTCTCCCAGTAGATTGGCCTCGGGGATGGTGCAGTCGTTCAGAGTGACCGCGCAGGTGTCGGAGGCGCGGATGCCCATCTTGTGTTCGGTGCGATCGACGATAAAGCCGGCGGTATCGGTCGGTACCAGGAACGCCGAGATGCCACGCTTGCCCAAATCCGGATCGGTCACGGCAAACACAATCGCCAGCTTGGCACGCTTGCCGTTGCTGACGAATTGCTTGGCGCCGTTGATCACCCACTGGCCGTCGCGCAGTTCGGCGCGGGTGCGCAGGTTGTGTGCCTCGGAACCGGCCTGGGGTTCGGTCAGGCAGAAGCAGCCGATGACCTTGCCACTGGCCAGGTCCGCCAGCCAGGTCTGTTTCTGTTCTTCGCTGCCATAGTTGAGCACCGGCCCGCAGCCCACGGAGTTGTGGATGCTCATGAAAGCGCCAGTCGCACCATCGCCGGCGGAGATTTCTTCCACGGCCAGGGCGTAGGCGACGTAGTCGACATAGGTGCCGCCCCATTCCTCGGGGACCACCATGCCCAGCAATCCCAGTTCGCCCATCTTGGCCACCAGGCCGTCATCGATCCAGCCGGCCTTTTCCCAGGCCTGGGCATGGGGCGCGATTTCGCCACGGGCAAAATCCCGGGCCATGTCGCGGATCATGACTTGCTCTTCGCTCAATTCGATATCGTGCATGGCTCAGCTCTCGCTCTGGTCAAACCCGCTGAAGAAGCTCGCCACGTGTTCGGCGTCCAGCGCCTCGAGGGTGGGCGGGTTCCAGCGGGGTGTCTTGTCTTTGTCGATCAGCAAGGCGCGTACGCCTTCGATCAGGTCGCCGCGTTCGAACCACTGGCGGTCCAGATGCAGTTCAAGGGCGAAACATTGCTCAAGCGCCAGCTCGCGTCCACGACGGAGCATTTCCAGGGTCACGGCCATGGCCAGCGGCGAGCGGGTTTCCAGCAGGTTGGCGGTGGTAACGGCCCATTCATGGCTGTCGGCGACCGTTACTTGGCGCAGTTTCTCCACAATACTCGGCACATCGGGTTGGGCGAAGAAGTGGTCGATGGCCGGGCGCAAAGTCGCCAGTGGCGCATCAGGCAGCTGCTGCACGGCGAATTTCGCCAACAGGCCCTGCAGGTCCTTGAGCGGCGTGTCGCGCCATTCGAGCTGGTCAAGTTTCTCGTCCAGGGCGCCCAGTTTGTCGCTTTCCAGGTACCAGTCCGCCAGCCCGCAATACAGCGCATCGGCAGCGCGGATTTGTACGCCACTGACGCCGAGGTAAATCCCCAGTTCACCGGGAATGCGCGGCAGGAAGTAGCTGCCGCCGACGTCGGGGAAGTAGCCGATGCCGACTTCCGGCATCGCCAGACGGCTTTTCTCGGTGACCACGCGCAGGTCCGCGCCTTGCACCAGGCCCATGCCGCCGCCGAGGACAAAGCCGTCCATCAGGGCCAGCACCGGTTTGCGGTAGTGGTGGATCGCGAGGTCGAGGGCGTATTCCTCGACGAAGAAATCTTCGTGCAGGGTGTCGCCGCTTTTGAAACTGTCATACAGCGAGCGTATGTCGCCGCCGGCGCAGAAGGCTTTTTCCCCGGCACCGCGCAAGACCACGGCATGCACTTGCGAATCCTGGGCCCAGGCGTCGAGCTGGCGGTGCAGGTTGCGCACCATGTCCAGGGTGAGGGCATTGAGGCCGGTGGGGCGGTTGAGGGTCAGATGACCAATGTGGTTGCGCACTTCGGCCAGCACTTCGTTTTGCATGGCATCCAGGAACTGCGCCCCCTTCGATGAAATCTGAGCAGTCATCACTAACTCCCTGCTTTTATTGTCTTTATCGAGATGCTCGCGCGCGAGCGATGACGGATCGTATCAGTGCAAATTTGCCTTGTACAACCCGGATAAGTGCAGGTTATCTGTGCATTTTTGCATGGTGATGACCGGCACTGTTTCAGCGTAGACCAACGCGTATTCAGGCAAACGCCGCGAGCAGATCCTCTTCGAACGCCTTCTGCGCATCGCCGGCCACCTGAGCCCGATGCCGGGCCAGATGAAACGCGACATCGAAACTCATGTCGCCTTGGCGCACGGCCCTGAGCAAACCTTTGTCTTCCCAGCCACGGGCAAAGTGGCTGGGCAAATAACCGACATGCTTGCCGGAAAGGACGAAGGCGAGGGTGCCTTCGACTTGTTCGGAGCGCGCCGAACACAACTTGCCCTGAAAGGGTTCGTCACTGCGCAAGAACCGGTAGGGGTGATCGACCCGGTCGCAGGCTTGCAGATCCTGATCTTCGGGGGTCGGGTTAGTGAACAGTGGATGGCCGGGGGCGCAATACAGGTGCTGGGTTTCAATGAACAGTTCGCGGTAGTCAAACGCACTTTGTACTTGCGAGAAGTATCCGATGGCCAGGTCCAGCCGCTGTTGCAGCAGCAGGCGTTCCATCTCGCCGGGCATGGCGCTGATCAGCTCGATACGCACCGACTCGTCCCGCTCACGGAAGCGCCGGATTGCTTCGGCCACCCGTAGCAGCACCGATTGATCCAGGGCTTCGGACAGGCCCAGACGCACTTCGCCGATCAAGCGTCCGGCCACGCCGTTGGATTGATGACGGAAGGCTTCGATGGACTCGAACAGTCCACGGGTGGCGCTGAGCAATTGCTCGCCCTTGGGAGTGATCTTGAATCCGCCCTTGCCGCGACTGCACAAGCGATAGCCAAGGCGGGTTTCCAGTTTGGCCATTTGCTGGCTGATGCTCGACTGGCTCAACCCCAACTCGCCCTGGGCTGCGCTGAAGCCGCCGCACTCCACCACGCTGACGAACAACCGCAATAATTGCAGATCCAGATCATGCAGTTGGCCGAGCATCAAACATTACTCCGTCATAAAGTCAGGTTAATTAACTTGATATTTCACCAATGTATCCGACGACGCATCCTGCAACCACTTCTTCTGGTCAGGTGTTCGTCATGGCTCCCATGTTCAAGCTGTGTTTACCCGCGCTGTTGCTCGTCGTTGCCGCTTCGGCCCAGGCCGAGGACAAGGTGGTCAATCTGTACAGTTGGGCCGATTACGTCGCCCCCGAAACCCTGCAACGGTTCGAGCAGGAGACGGGGATTCATGTGCGCTACGACACCTTCGATGCGCCGGAGGTACTGGAAACCAAGCTGCTCACCGGTGGCAGCGGGTATGACGTGGTCGTCCCGTCGTCCAGTGTACTGGCGCGCGGCCTGGCGGCAGGTGCGCTCAAGGCCATCCCCCATGAGGGCCTGAAGGGCTACGCCAATCTTGATCCCGACCTGTTGGAAAAGATGGCCGCGGTCGATCCCGGTAATCGCTATGGCGTGCCCTATACCTGGGGCACCCTGGGGCTCGGGATGAATGTCGAGGAGGTGAACAAACGCCTGCCGAATGTACCGCTCAACAGCCTGGACCTGCTGTTCAAACCGGAATACGCCAGCAAGCTGAAGGACTGTGGCATCGCGGTCATTGATTCACCACAGGAAGTGATCGGCCTGGCCTTGCATTATCTGGGCAAGGATCCGTACAGCACCGACAAGAGTGATCTCGACGCGGCCCAAACGTTATTGCATCAGTTGCAACCCTCGGTGCTTTACGTCGCCAGCGGGCGGCAGATCAACGATCTGGCCAATGGCAGCCTCTGCCTTGCGCTGACCTACAACGGTGACGCGAGCATGGCCGCCGACCAGGCACGCAAGGCCAACAAGCCCTATGAAATCGCCTACCGGATTCCCAGGGAAGGCACCATCGTGTGGCAGGACAACCTGGCGATCCCCAAGGACGCGCCACACCCCGAGGCTGCCCACCAGTTCATCGAATTCATGTTGCGCCCCGAGTCCGTCGCGGCGCTGACCAACACGCTATTTTTTGCCACCGCCAACCAGGCCGCCACGCCGCTGGTGGATGAGGCAGTGCGCACAGATCCGGACATTTACCCACCCGCCGATGTGCGTGACCGGCTTTACGCCGACCGCAGCATGAGCCTCAAGGACATGCGCCAGCGCACCCGCTTGTGGACCACTTTCCGTAGCCGCCAATAACCAGAAATGAAGGAGCCTTCAATGGACGCCCCTGTGCAAAACGATCAAGCCATCACCCGTGACAGCCTTTACGGCACGGCCGCCGAAAGTACATACGGTGGTATCACCAGTTTCATGCGCCGGCGCTACAGCCGCGACTTGCGCGGGGTCGATGTGGCGGTCAGTGGTGTGCCGTTCGATACGGCCACCAGCAACCGCCCCGGCGCACGCTTCGGACCACGGGGCATTCGTGCGGCCTCGACCGGGATTGCCTGGGAACGGCACTGGCCGTGGACGTTTGACCCGTTCGATCACCTGGCAGTCATCGACTACGGCGATTGCGACTTCGATTTCGGCTCGCCGCAATCGACACCGGAATGCATCGAGGCTCACGCCGAGCACATCCTCAATGCCGGCAGCGCGATGCTGACTTTCGGCGGCGACCATTTCATCACCTATCCGTTGCTCAAGGCCCATGCCCGCAAGCACGGGGCGCTTTCGCTGATCCACTTCGACGCCCACAGCGACACCTGGCCGGACGAAGAGGGCAAGCGCATCGACCACGGCACCATGTTCTGGCACGCGGCCAGGGAAGGGCTGGTCGATCCGTCACGCTCGGTACAAATCGGCTTGCGCACCACCAACGATGATCATCAAGGCTTTCAAGTGCTCGACGCGCGGCAGGTGCATCGCCGTGGCTGCGAAGCGATTGTCGAGGCGATTCGGGCGCGGGTCGGCGACAACCCGGTGTACTTGACCTTCGACATCGACTGCCTCGATCCGGCGTTCGCTCCGGGTACCGGAACCCCCGTGTGCGGCGGCTTGAGCACGGTGCAGGCGCTGGAGATTCTCGGCGGACTGCGCGGGATCAACCTGGTGGGCATGGACGTGGTGGAAGTGGCTCCGGTCTATGACAGCGCGCAGATCACGTCACTGGCGGCGGCGACGCTGGCGATGGAGATGCTGTGTCTGTATGCGGCCAGGCATAAGGTCGATAAGTAGTACGCGGTCGAAATGTAGGAGCGAGCCTGCTCGCGATAGCGATCGTTCAGCCAACATGGATGTTGAATGTTCCGCCCTCATCGCGAGCAGGCTCGCTCCTACAGTTTTGATGGGTGTCAGGCCACCGGAATGATTGGCAGGTCGAGGATCTGACCGCCGCTGAAGCGCGCGGATGAACCGCTGATGGATTCATGCGGTACGCCTTTGGCCACGTCACTGACGCCATCGAGTCGTGCCAGTTGGTCGGTGCTCAACTGCACATTCAGCGCGCCCAACGTGGCATCCAGTTGCTCCCGGGTCCGGGAGCCGAGGATCGGAATCAGCGCCGTGGTCGAGCGTTTGGCCTGTTCCCGCAGCCAGGCAATGGCCACGTGGGTCGGGCTGGCGTCCAGTTCTGCGGCAACACTGATCAAGGCGTCGAGCAGGGCGGTTTCCCGGGCGCTTTTTTCGGCATGAATCAGCACGCCGAGTTTGTTCGCGCGGTTGTCGCCTTCACTGTTGCGATACTTACCGGTGAGGAAGCCGCCACCCAGCGGCGACCACAAGGTCGCGGCCAGACCCAGGGCCTCGGCCATCGGCAGTTGCTCACGCTCAGCAGTACGTTCAGCGAGGCTGTACTCGACCTGGATCGCGGCAATCGGCGCAAAACCGCGCACCTCGGCCAAAAGGTCGGCGCGAGCGATGCGCCACGCGGGGAAGTTCGACAGCCCGGCGTAATGAATCTTGCCGGCACTGACCAGGTCGTCGAAGCCGCGCAGGATCTCCTCCATGGGCGTGACGCCATCGCTCATGTGGGCCCAGAACAGGTCGATATGCTCGGTCTTCAGGCGTTTAAGGCTTTCTTCGACGGCGCGCACCATGTTCTTGCGACTGTTGCCAGTGTGGGAAATGCCGGCCGCGGGTGTAGTCCCGAGGGTGTATTTGGTGGCGATGACCAGGCTATCCCGTTCTGCGGCGATGAACTCGCTGAGCATGGCCTCGGACTGCCCGCCCTGATAACCGTTGGCGGTATCGATGAAGTTGCCGCCGGCCTCCCGATAACCCTCAAAAATGCGTTTTGCTTCGTCACGCTCGGCGCCATGGCCCCAACCGGTACCGAAATTACCGGCGCCCAGGGCCAGTTCGGAAACACGCAAGCCGGTTTTACGACCGAAGACTTTGTAATGCATGGGATGACTCCAGGGGGCTGGCGACAGGATTTAATAGATTGTTTGCGACATCTATAAAATATGATGGTAGTAATCTAATGCGTCAAGATGCTTTTCCTTCCTGCACAAAACCGCCGATCACCGGTCGCGTTTTCCATGCGCAATGGCATACTGCCGCCCATGACTATCGATTCCCCCTTAAGCGCCTGGCAGCACGCCATCGAACAAAAGGGCTTCGTCCAGGACGAGGCCCAGGAATATGCCGTGTGGGCGCTGCAAAAATGCCACGAAGCGCTGCATGAAGGCCGTTCGCCCATTTCCGGCGTATACCTGTGGGGGCCCGTGGGGCGGGGTAAAACCTGGTTGATGGACCAGTTCTACCAAAGCCTGCGGGTACCGGCGCGGCGCCAACACTTTCACCACTTCATGGGCTGGGTGCACCAACGCTCGTTTCAACTGACCGGCACCGCCGATCCGCTCAAGGCGCTGGCTCGTGAATTGGCCGAAGAAGTGCGCGTGCTGTGTTTCGACGAGCTGTTCGTCAACGACATCGGCGACGCGATCATTCTCGGGCGCCTGTTTCAGGTGATGTTCGAGCAGGGCGTGGTGGTGGTCTGCACCTCCAACCAGCCGCCGGACCAGTTGTACGCCGACGGATTCAACCGTGACCGCTTCCTGCCTGCCATTGCGGCGATCAAGCAGCATATGCAAGTGATTGCAGTGGATGGCGGGGAAGACCATCGCCTGCATCCGGGTGCCGGATCGCAACGTTATTGGGTGGCCGACCCCGATAAACCCGGCGCTTTGGGTGAAGTGTTCCAGACATTGAGCGTTGGCCAGTCAGTATCGAGTGAGTCGGTCAGGGTCGGTTTCCGTTCCCTTGAGGTGATCAAGGCCAGCCCGGCCGTGCTCTGGACCCGTTACGCCGCGCTGTGCGAGCAACCCTTCGCGGCCATGGACTTCATCGCCCTGTGCGATACCTACAGCGCTATTCTGTTGAGTGACGTGCCCAACCTCAGCGCGCAGAAACGCGCCGGGCGCATTGCCCGTGGCACCGAGGACGGTGTCGAGCGGGTGGAAGCGGGGGACCGCGAGTTGCCGCAGCTGTCGGTGCATGACGACGGTGTGCGACGCTTCATCGCCTTGGTGGACGAATGCTACGACCGCAAGGTTCCGCTGTACCTTGAAGCGCGGGTGCCAATGGCGTCGCTTTACACCGAGGGATATCTGGAGTTTCCGTTCCGCCGCACCCTCAGTCGATTACAGGAAATGCAACTGCAACGGTTTGCCGAAGTTTGATCGGGAGCAGCGAACATGAATCAGCCCCTGTCGCACCATTTGCTGACCATGGCCTATCAGAACGCCTGGGCCAATCACCGACTGGCCAAGGCCTGGCGTCAGTTGAGCCCGCAGGAACTGAGCGCACCCCGGGTCAGTTTCTTCCCGACTATCCGCGCCACCCTCAACCATATCCTCACCTGTGACTGGTTTTATGTGGACGCCCTGGAGCGCGAACTGCGCGGCGACGATCCGCATCCCGATTGCCAGGTGTTTTTCAAGGAAGACGAGCCCTGTCTCGTGGCGCCGGACCTCGTTCGCGAACAGGCCCACGTCGACCGCCGGCTGATCGCCTACTGTGAGCAGATGCGCGACGCCGACCTCGGCAAAATCGTGACCATCGCCCGCGACACCCCACAGCACGACAGCCGTTTGCGCCTGCTGTCCCATTTGTTCGAACACCAGATCCATCACCGCGGCCAGGTTCACGCCATGCTCAGTGGCACTTCGGTCAAGCCACCGCAACTCGACGAGTTTTTCTGCGCCGGTGAGTCGCACTTGCGGGCCGAAGACTTTGCCGAACTGGGATGGACCGAAGCCTTGATCTGGGGCGCTTGAGCACCAGAGATTTCTGCGGTTGCGATTGTCGATACCACGGTGCTCGCGCTATGGTCAGCGCGCACTTCAGCGTGAAATACATGCTGGAGGCTACTTCATGTGTGATCGAGGATGGAAATGGACTCCGCAGAAATTCTTGTGCTTCAGGCCAGTTACACCAATCCGGTGCACGCCGAGGCTATTTGTCTGGTGTTGAACCACTACGCCGAGGACCCGATGGGGGGCGGCCAGCCGTTGCCAGCCCATGTACTGGCGCAACTCCCGGCAGAGCTTGCCCGGCGTCCCCACGCTTTCAGTGTGCTGGCCTTTGTCGGGGGCGAGCCGGCCGGGCTGGTCAATTGCTTCGAGGGGTTTTCCACCTTTGCCTGCCGGCCGCTGGTCAATGTGCACGATGTGTCGGTGGTGAAAAAATTTCGCGGCTTGGGCTTGAGCCAGAAGATGCTGCAAAAGGTCGAGGACATTGCCCGTCAGCGTGGTTGCTGCAAGCTCACCCTGGAAGTGCTGGAAGGCAATGCCGTGGCGCAGGGGTCGTATGAAAAAGCCGGTTTCGCTGCTGGCGTGTTCGACCCGGCCCACGGACGGATGCTGTTCTGGACCAAGAACCTCTGACTCGACAGGCAAAGAAAGGGCGTCCATCAGGACGCCCGAGGGTTTTCTCCGATCGCAGAGCCGCGGTCAGAAGTCCATGGATCATTTCGGTCTGTAGGTTTCAGTCATTTGTGCGGTTTGATCATCGGGCACCCGCAGCTCAGTGCCTTGGATGGGGTGGCCCAAGGCTTGTTGCTGGGCCAGTCGCAGGCTTTCGTAGTAATAGCGCATGCGTTCGGCTCCACCTTCGGCAAAAGCGCTGGCGGAGCCCAAAGCCATCAGGCCGGCGAGGATCAATGTGGTGTGTTTCATGGTGTGCCTCCCACTGAAGTTGTCGGATGCCTTTCGTCCATGAATCAATGAAGCAGTGTCGAAATGGCATTATCCGCTGATTCGATTAAATAGAAATCAGCTTCACCAACAGTCTTCTTTGCCGAGGGTGGCAGGGCGTGAGCCGGTGCGGAAGCAGTGCAGACTGCTCCCGCTTGAAAGGAGGGGTCAGGCGAGTGGGGCGCGTTGCGTCACAGCCAGGGGCTGCACCTGATTGGCTTGCAGCAGCAGTCGCAACTGCGCCAGCTCCTGTTTCAATTGATCGCGTTCGTCCTTCAACTGGCGCAATTCATCACGACGGATAGTGACGTAAAGGGTTTGTGCTGGCAGTGCGGTGTGTACTGTGCCCATTGCTCACCTCGCAAATGGCGTGTCTCAACTGTAGAACCGCCTCGAAAACAACGGCTGATCTACTATCGGCGCCAATTTTGATTTCTTTTGCCCCTGAAGGGAACTTTTTTATTTTTCATGGTCGTTGTGTCTTCGGCTTGATTCCCGACGTTATCCATCAGGATCGGGCACAATGCCCGGAAACTTCATGCCAACGCTCTGGACTAACCTCATGAGTCGCGTTGGGCTATAACCTTTGACACACTTTTATTTGTAGTAGGGAGCATCAGCACATGCAACTCGGGATTATTGGACTGGGCCGCATGGGCGGCAATATTGCGCGGCGCCTGATGCTCAACGGGCACACCACCGTTGTTTTTGACCGCAATACCGCCTTTGTCGAAGCCCTGGCCACAGACGGCTCCACGGGCATCACCGATCTGCCAGCGCTGGTCGCCGGCCTGGACAGGCCGCGTGCGGTCTGGGTCATGCTGCCGGCAGGCGCACCGACCGAAGAAACCATCGACACCCTGAGCACCTTGCTCGAAGCCGGCGACACCATCATCGACGGCGGCAACACCTTCTATAAGGACGATATCCGCCGGGCGAAAACCCTGTCGGAAAAAGGCCTGCACTACATCGACGTCGGTACCTCCGGTGGCGTCTGGGGCCTGGAGCGCGGTTACTGCATGATGATTGGCGGCGATGCCGAGACCGTTAAGCGCCTCGACCCGCTGTTCGCAACCCTGGCCCCGGGCCTGGGCGACATCCCGCGCACCAGGGACCGCAAGTCCGACGACGATCGTGCCGAGCGTGGCTACATTCACGCCGGTCCCGCTGGCGCCGGGCATTTCGTGAAGATGATCCACAACGGTATCGAGTACGGAATGATGCAGGCCTTCGCCGAAGGCTTCGACATCCTGCAAACCAAAAACAGCGAGAACCTGGCGCCAGACCAGCGTTTCGACCTGAACGTCGCCGACATCGCCGAAGTCTGGCGTCGTGGCAGCGTGGTGTCCTCGTGGTTGCTCGACCTGACTGCCGACGCCCTGGCCAGCGATCCAAAGCTCGACGGTTACTCCGGGTCCGTGGCCGACAGCGGTGAAGGGCAATGGACTATCGAAGCCGCCATGGAGCAAGCGGTACCGGTGCCGGTGCTGTCGAATTCGCTATTCTCCCGCTATCGCTCGCGTGGGCAAGGGACCTTTGGCGACAAGGTTCTCTCGGCCCAGCGCTTCGGTTTCGGCGGCCATGTGGAGACCTCGAAAAAATGACCCATGCGATCCGCAGGAAATCCAAGGCTGAACCCGCACCACCGACGACGCTGTTCCTGTTTGGCGCCCATGGTGACCTGGTCAAGCGTCTGTTGGTGCCGGCGCTGTATAACCTCAAGCGCAACGGGCTACTCGGGGATGGACTGCGGATCATCGGCGTTGACCACAACGCCATCAGCGATGAAGGCTTTGCGCAAAAGCTTGAAGACTTCATTCGAAACGAGATGGCTGGCAAGGGTGACCACACCCTTGATCCAGCGGTCTGGTCCAGGCTCGCCAAAGGCATCAGCTACGTCCAGGGCGACTTCCTGGACGACAGCACTTATCAAGCGCTGGCGGCGAAAATCGCCGACAGCGGAACCGGCAATGCGGTGTTCTACCTGGCCACCGCACCGCGATTCTTCAGTGAAGTGGCACGCCGCCTCGGTACCGCCGGCTTGCTGGAGGAGACCCCCGAGGCGTTCAGAAGGGTCGTGATCGAAAAGCCCTTTGGCTCTGATCTGCAAACGGCCGAGGCCTTGAACGCCTGCCTGCTCAAGGTGATGACGGAAAAGCAGATCTACCGGATCGATCATTACCTGGGCAAGGAAACCGTGCAGAACATTCTGGTCAGCCGTTTTTCCAACAGCCTGTTCGAAGCGTTCTGGAACAATCACTACATCGATCACGTGCAGATCACCGCCGCCGAAACCGTCGGCGTGGAAACCCGTGGCAGTTTTTACGAGCACACCGGCGCCCTGCGGGACATGGTGCCCAATCACCTGTTCCAGTTGCTGGCGATGGTGGCGATGGAGCCTCCCGCCGCGTTTGGTGCCGATGCGGTGCGCGGCGAGAAAGCCAAGGTCGTCGGCGCGATCAGGCCCTGGACGGTGGAGGAGGCCCGCGCCAACTCGGTGCGCGGTCAATACACTGCAGGTCAGATCGACGGCAAGGCACTGCCGGGCTATCGCCAGGAAGACAAGGTCGCACCCGACAGCAATACCGAAACCTATGTGGCCCTCAAGGTCATGATCGACAACTGGCGCTGGGTCGGCGTGCCGTTCTACCTGCGTACCGGTAAACGCATGAGCGTGCGTGACACCGAGATCGTCATCTGTTTCAAGCCGGCACCCTATGCGCAGTTCCGCGATACCGAGGTCGACGAGTTGCAGCCGACCTATTTGCGCATTCAGATCCAGCCCAACGAAGGCATGTGGTTCGACCTGTTGGCCAAGCGTCCCGGTCAGGCCCTGAAGATGGACAACATCGAGCTGGGGTTTGCCTACAAGGACTTCTTCGAGATGCAGCCGTCCACTGGCTACGAAACCCTGATCTACGATTGCCTGACGGGCGATCAGACTCTGTTCCAGCGCGCCGACAACATCGAGAACGGCTGGCGCGCGGTGCAACCGTTCCTGGATGCCTGGCAGCAGGATTCCAGCGTGCGGGGCTATGCCGCCGGGGAAAACGGCCCCAAGGCCGGCGAAGAGTTGCTCTCCCGTGACGGCCGCGTCTGGCACCGCCTCGGATAACACGTATCTTCTGTGGGAGCGAGCTTGCTCCCACATTTTGTTCCGGGGGTTACAGCCAGTAGCTCACCGCATACCACCCGAGCAAGCCCATCACCACGGTGTACGGCAACGCCATCCAGACCATCCGCCCGTAAGACAGGCGCACCAGCGGCGCAATCGCCGAAGTCAGCAAGAACAGAAACGCCGCCTGACCGTTGGGCGTCGCCACGCTCGGCAGGTTGGTGCCGGTGTTGATCGCAATGGCCAACGTCTCGAAATGCTCACGGGTCATCTCACCCGCCATGAAGGCGCGCTTCACTTCGGTGATGTAAATGGTTGCCACGAACACGTTGTCGCTGATGGCGGACAGCAGGCCGTTGGCAATGAACAGCATGCCCGGTTGTTGGTCCGCCGGCAGCGTCAGCACCCAGTGGATCAGCGGGGCGAACAGTTGCTGATCGTGAATCACCGCAACCACGGCGAAAAACACCACCAGCAATGCTGTAAATGGCATGGCGTCCTTGAACGCTGTGCCCAGGCGGTGTTCGTCGGTGATACCGGTGAAGGCGGTGATCAACACGATCACCATCAAACCGATCAAACCCACTTCGGCGATGTGAAACGCCAGCCCGGCAATCAGAATCAATGCGGCAACGCCTTGCACCAGCAGTGCTGCACGTTGGCGTGTGGTGCGCTCGGCATTGTCTTCGGCGGCATAGTTGGTCAGCACCGCACGGACGTTATCCGGCAGCAGCGTGCCGTATCCGAACCAGCGCAGCTTTTCCAGCAGCACGCATGTCACCAGTCCGGCAACCAGCACCGGTAGGGATACCGGCGCAACCCGGGTAAAGAAGTCGGAGAAGTGCCAGCCCATTTCATGGCCGATCAGCAGGTTCTGCGGTTCACCGACCAGCGTGCAGACTCCGCCCAATGCGGTGCCCACGGCACCGTGCATCAGCAGGCTGCGCAGAAAGGCGCGGAACTGTTCGAGATCCCCCTGATGGAGGGTGGGCAGATGTTTGTCGTCGCTGAATTCGCTGTCCTGACGCGGATCGTTACCCGAGGCGACGCGGTGATACACCGAGTAAAACCCGACGGCGGCACTGATGATCACGGCAGTCACGGTCAAGGCATCGAGGAACGCCGACAGAAACGCCGACAGAAAGCAGAACATCAGGGCCAGCAGGGCCTTGGAACGAACCCCCAACAGCAGGCGCGAGAACAGGTACAGCAACAAGTCCTTCATGAAATAGATACCGGCCACCATGAACATCAGCAGCAGGATCACCGGGAAATTGTGCAGCAACTCGTCGTACAGCGCCTGTGGCGTGGTCATCTTCAGCAGCAGGGCTTCAATCAATAACAGGCCGCCGGGCATCAGCGGATAACACTTGAGCGCCATGGCCAGGGTAAAGATGAACTCCAGCACCAGCAGCCAGCCGGCCGCCACCGGCCCTGCGGTCCACAGCACCAGGGCATTGAGAATCAGAAAGCCGATGATGCAGGCCTTATACCAACGTGGCGAGTTCCCGAGAAAGTTGTGCGCGAACGCCTGGGCCATTGAACCGGACATCGGCTGCTCCTTGTTTTAAGAAGCGCGCAAGTTGCCGTAAGCGGGCGAGAAGATCAAGCACAGGAAAAACGCATCGGGTTAGCCCAGAAAGCGTGCGACGACTGCCTTGTAACTGCCCTGCAGCGAATAGCCGCCAGCCACGATGTTTCCATCGGCTTGCACCGTGACACAGGTGGCGGTATCCGGGCCGGAGCCCAGGCGAGTACGCGTACAGCCGCAGCCTTTGCCAAAGCGGCGATCGGGATGGCCGTTGGGCAGGTATCGCCCGACAATGAAGTCTGCTTCAACGCCGCCGATGGTTGCACCCGCCGCCAGCACACAGCCATCGGGCTGTAACTGCGCGGCGATCCACTGGCAGCCTCTGTGACCGATTTGCAGCCGCTGTGGTTGTCCGCCGTTGCAATGATTGTTGGGTCGGCCATCGCTGTGCATTTTAAATGTCAGGCAGTGCATCGGCTCGCAACTGCTGCCAAAACACAGGATGCCACCTTCGTTTTGCTGGACCACCTGACTGACCCGGGCGCCATGCCCTTGTGTTTTGAAGGTCATGAATCCATCCACGGCAAAACGGTCGTCGAGACGGCCGTCAGCGTGATAGCGTGCCAGCAAGCCTTCTTCAGGAAAGTTGATCGATCCACCGACCAGAATTCGGCCATCACGTTGTACCGTCAGGCTGCTGAGCCAGGTATTCATCAGCAGGTGCCTGACCACCACGAAGCCGCTACCGTTGAACGAGCAGTCCAGCGAGCCTTCGACATCCAGTCGTATCAACAGGCCCACGTGATCGGCCAGTTCGTAGTGATGGTTGGCCAGGATCAGGATCCGGCCGTCTTGCTGTACGTCCACATCGCAGGCTTCCGCGCCCGGCACACCGGGCGGCAGCCAGGCATCACGAATGCCCAGGGACAGGCCGCCAGGCAATCGCACGACGCAGCGGCCATTATCGCCAAAGCTCTGAACCAGGCGACCCTGCTGATCCAGCAAGGCGAGTGCCGGGAGCGTGCGGTGCGTGTTTTCGTAGTGCAGCCCGGCCAACAGGATATTGCCGTCGGGCATGACCAGAACCTTGGCGCCCATGGCTTCGAACCCCGGTTTGAATTGGCCGATGACACTACCTTGCTTGCCGAACGCGAGGTCGGCGGAACCATCCTCCAGCAAGCGGGCCAGACCAAAGCGGCTGCCATCGGCCATGGCGACTTTTGCGGCTACCAGCAAGCGGCCCTGCGCATCGATCGCAATATCATTGGCGAGGCTGGAAAGGCTGTCGGCGAAAAACACCTGGGTTTTGCCGTTGGCGGCAAACGTCGCATCGAGGGTCCCGGGAGTGTTCCGGGTGGCGGAGAAGGCAAAAGCGGACCGGATTGACATGCGCCGCATCTCCTTGCGAGTCGTCCTGATCCAGAAGTTTGGGTGGCGACTATGTAGGGAGAATATTCAACCCCTGAATGATGAGATGCGCAATGGTGAGAACTCACAGACGGAGAGTCGTTGTGTGCCACAACAGTGTCTTTTCGAACCAATGGCAAGCCTGCAAAGTACCGGGTGCGCAAAAGTTCGAATGTGTGCGGGAAATGAGTGCGGATCGGTGAAAACGATCAACCCGACTAATGACAGGGGGAAGGGTGCGGATTACCCCGGAGTAATCCGCAAAACGATTAGTGCGGCATCGACCACGACTGCAGTGTGTAACCTTCCTCGCTCAATTCGGCGCGGGCCTGTTCCAGCAGACGTTCAAGTTGTTCAGGGTCGGAGTAGGCACTGCTTGGGATCTGCTTGCGGCCAATGCTGGTGCTGGTGCGGTCGATAACGGTCAGGCTGAGTTCGCCATTACCGTCTTGTGGGGCCCAGGCCACGCATTTGAATGGTTTGAATGCGCGGTCGGCAATCAGCAGTGCTTCGTTGATACGGAGCGGGGCGTTCATAGGGTCTTCTCTCTGTATGCCCAATCAAGTGATGTGCCGTCGGTTGGGCTTACCGTTCGGCTGGTTACTTGTACTGATGTCCGCAACCGGGGTTTGGGTCACACACAATTAAAAGAAATTTCCACTTTATTTCATAGGCTCAAGAATGAGGCTGGCATTGAAAGCGCAATGAAAGGAAAGAGTCGTTAGGTCACTAACATAATCGCAACTTATAACTGGTTTTACAGCGTCCCTATAGTCAAACAGTACAAGACGCTGTCAAATTCTTGCTAATGTTACAGTCAGGTCTGCCAAATGACTGTTTTTAATAAAATTTCTTAAATTTGGCGCCAAGGAACAGTCATGAGCGATGCGCCTGCTTTACGACGTTTATTAGTGGTGGACCCCTGTGACGATTGCTATCGTCTGATCCCAGGATTGCGCGCTATCGGTTGGGACGTCGATAGCTGCACGCTGGCGAACGCCACTGATCGAACCTGTGACGTGGGCTTGCTGCGCTTGCAGCCCTCTCACCTTGAGCACCCGGAAGCCGTCAAGGAGTTGATCAGCCGCAGTGGCACCGAGTGGATAGCCGTACTCAATCAGGAAGTGCTGCGCCTGCAAAATGTCGGCGACTTTGTCTGTGAATGGTTTTTTGACTTTCATACCCTGCCATTCGATGTGTCCCGGGTTCAGGTAACGCTGGGCCGGGCGTTTGGCATGGCGCGATTGCGTGGGCAGGGCACGGTCCATGTTGACCAGCCCGAGCACGAATTGATGGGTGACAGCAAACCTGTCCGTGAACTGCGAAAATTGTTGAACAAACTGGCCCCGACCGAATCTCCGGTGTTGATTCGGGGTGAAAGCGGCACTGGCAAGGAACTGGTCGCACGCACCCTGCATCGTCTGTCCCAGCGTCACAGCAAACCCTTTATTGCGATCAATTGTGGTGCGATTCCCGAACACTTGATCCAGTCCGAGCTGTTTGGCCATGAGAAAGGCGCATTTACCGGCGCCCACCAACGCAAGATCGGACGGATAGAAGCCGCCAACGGTGGCACTCTGTTTCTCGACGAGATCGGTGACCTGCCGCTGGAGTTGCAGGCCAACCTGTTGCGGTTCCTCCAGGAAAAACACATCGAGCGGGTGGGCGGCAGTCAGCCGATTGCGGTGGATGTGCGGGTTCTGGCGGCAACGAATGTCGACCTTGAAGCCGCCATCGAGAAGAGACGCTTTCGCGAAGACTTGTATTACCGCTTGAACGTACTGCAAGTGGCGACCGTTCCACTGCGCGAACGCCATGGCGACCTGGCGATGCTGGCCAACCACTTTTCCCATTTCTATAGCCATGAAACCGGGCGCCGCCCACGCAGTTTCAGCGAAGACGCATTGATTGCCATGGGCAAGCACGACTGGCCAGGCAATGTTCGCGAACTGGCCAACCGCGTTCGTCGCGGGCTGGTGTTGGCCGAAGGCCGGCAGATCGAGGCCCGTGATCTGGGCTTGATCAGTCCGCATACAATCGCCGCGCCGATGGGCACCCTCGAAGAATACAAGAGCCGGGCCGAGCGCCAGGCATTGTGCGATGTATTGAGCCGCCACAGCGATAACCTGAGTGTCGCCGCCAAAGTATTGGGTGTGTCGCGACCGACCTTCTACCGGTTGTTGCACAAGCACCATATTCGCTGAACCGCAGCCTTGAACAAAAAAACGCTGCGATTGAAATGGCTGCGGGTTTTGTCCGGGTCAGAAGTAGTAAGGCAGTTTCAGGCTGAACTGAAAGTCCGGGGCATCGTCCGTCATGCCGATGGACAGGTTGGGTACGATAGTCAGGTTGTCGGTGGCCGCAATGGTCATGCCGATGTTGAAGTAACCGGCGTTGGCATCGCTGGAGACCACCGATTGCCAATCCCCGCCATCTTCCTTGAGCCTGCTTTTGCGTTGCACCAGGTCAGAGACTGAAAACGACATACTCATCTTTTCGTTCAAGGCGAACGCAATACCGGCGCCAATCTGGAAGCTGTCGCCAATGCGTACTTTGCCCGGTGTCTTGACCGCCGGGTTGGAGCTGATGTCGTCGAAAGACTCCTCCAGATTGTGCGTGTAGGACAGGCTGCCGAACAGCACCGCCGGATCGAACGTCTTGACCAGAGAGATCCCCGGCGTAATCGACCAGACGCCATTACCGGTCGGCAAGGATTCAGGCACGGCCAGGTTGGAGTTATCGGCCACCCGAACCAGCTTGATGCCGAACGGATCTTTGCCGGTCGGCGCCTTGACGCGCAAGGTCACCACGGCATCCGGGGTGTTGACCGACTCGTCGAGGAATTTGTAGGCGATACCGAAGTTGACGTCACCTATGGTCGGGTCTTCTTTGACGGTATCTTCAGTCGTGACGTTGGCGGTGCCGTTATTGCCGCCACCGGACTGGTAGGTGGATTGACGGTAGACCACCGGCACGTTCAGGTCGAACTGCCAGCGATTGTTGAAGTTGTAGCGGCCGGTGAGGTCAAGCGTCCAGGTGTCGGCCTTGATCCGGTCCAGGTTGATGGCGCCCAGAAAGATCGAGTCCAGGGCGAGAAAGCCGTTGAGGATCAGTTGGCGGGTATCGTATCGGGAGTAGGTTATCCCGGTTTCGAAGCTGAATTTGCCACCGCCGAAGAATCCGCTGGCCTCGTCATACAGATTTGAAACGCTTTGCGCCGGTTGTGAGTCATTGGCCAGCGATTGTCCATACGAGCTGCCGCTGCCCCCGGCAGCACTCCCTGAAGCGGCCGCCGCACCGGTGCCGGTGGCGACGTTTGGATTGCCCTTCAGGTCCGCTGGAGACTTGGCCAGGCGTTTAGGGGGAGGAGAAGCCGGCTGGTCTTCAACCTGGCGGATTCGTTGTTCCAGTACCGCCAGGGCTTTTTGCTGGACTTCGTAGCGTTGTTTCAACTCCAGAAGCTCTCGTTTGAGCGCCTCCATTTCCGGGTCAGGTGCTGCCTGCAACATCGCCACGGGGAGTAGGGCACTCAAGCAGACAACTGCACGCAGTGATACTGATCGGTACATGAAATAAGCCGTCCATTTGTGCCCAATGGTCCAGACTCAGCGTAGTTCAATAGCCCATGGTCCGTAATGCGGCGAGTTGATTGAGGTTGCAGTCCAGTACACTCGCACTCGGTCCATTATTGTTGAGCACTACGTTGAGTTGAGTCATGTTGTCGACCACATTGCTGCTGCCCAACAACCGGGTGTTTTGCAGCAACCCGCCTTGGGCGACCTGTTGCAGGCTTGAGCCCTGGTTGTTGTTGGCGGTAATGGCCATCTGAACACCGCCGCTCGTCGCGGATACGGCGACACTGCCTGCGGCATTGCTGCCGGTAATGGTTTGACCGGCGATCAGCGCCTGGCCCTGGCCCTGGCTCGGCACCAGTGCCGGTGCCGTGCTGGCTTCTTTGACGTTGATGGCGATGTTGTTGTTTGCGCTGTTGCCATCGCCTGCAGCCCGTGTGACCTGGGTTATGCCCCGGGAAGTGCTCAGGGCAGCGCCACCCGTCACGTTACCGCTGCCCGACCTGGGCGAGCCGCCATGACCAGATTGCTTGATGGTTGATACATAGAACTCGGGTTTGACCGTTGCGGCCTGAAGCTGCATCGAGGTGGAGGCTCCGATCAGATCACCACTGGCATTGCGCCAGGTACTGCTCATGACAACACCGAAGCTGATGACCCGCCCCGGCATCACATACCGGCCACGCAGCTCGGCCAGCTCCTGGTCCTTGATTTCGATGGGTCTGAACTCATCAGCAAAACCTGAAGTGTTCGCTGCCAGACAGGCTGCGACCACCCAATACGAGGTTTTCATTTGCTGCTCCCGGAGCATCCTGCCCCCTGTCATCTTGTTGGCGATTAGAAGAAGTCGCTCTGTATGAAACCAAAATCCATCAATTCGGCATCTTTGACCGGGTTGAAGTTATCCATCTTGTTCTTGGCTGTCAGCGGTTCCGGTGGACTGCGTAACGCGTTGGTCTTGTCGTATCCGGGACCGACGATCGCGAAAATAATGCCATTCCAGCCTTTGACAAAGTCATCATGGGCGTAGCGTTTGTGTCCAAGTACGGGGTCGCCGATATAGACCCAGTGCTTGTCCGCCCGTTGCAACACCACGAAGTGCTTGTAACCGCGAATTTCCATCAATACCACCACCGGAATCGTCACTGCATCGAGTCTTTCCGGCGGGATCTTGTAGCCCCGGGCGCGCATGCCGATGCGCTCGATGTAGCGCTTCATGTCCAGCATGGAAAAACCCTGGGTACGCACTATGTCCTGGTCTGCGGTGACCAGCATGCCCTTGATGATGTGCTCCTCATCGACGTCGAGCCAATAGGCCTGGCGCAGTATCGTTGCCAGCGCGGCGGCGCCGCAGCTGAAATCGGTTTTCTGTTCGACGATGTCGCTGAACTTGCGCTCACGCAAACTCTGCACGTGCTTGTACACCAGCACGCCACCCGGCAGGGCGGCAACCGGCATCTGTGCAGCCTGGGTCAGGCCAGACAGACAGAGCAGGGCGAAAAGGGCTGTCTTACGCATGATCGGTACGCCTTGTGGCTGTGGAAAAGCCCGGTCGCCGGGCAATGCTGTTCAGTTAAGCGAATGTGGCCCTTTGTAGGAGCGAGCTTGCTCGCGATGGACTCAAGAGCGCCGCGGTTACCCAGTAAATACGCGTTATCGTTATCGACCATCGCGAGCAAGCTCGCTCCTACAGCATTGCGGTCGCCGGGGCTTTCATTGCGATCGCGATTACTGGCAAGCCTTGCAGCCTGCGGCGATGGACAGCGAGTTGCTTTGCTGGTTGCCTACGCCGGACGATACGTTGGCTCCGCCGTTGCCGGAGAAGTTGTTCATCGAGCCTGTTATCGAAGTATTGTTGGTTACAGGGGGTTTCCAGCCATCTGGCGTCATCACTTGTTGAGTGGTTACGCCAGCCAGACCGAATACACCCACAGTCACGAAATCAGTCGTGGTGTTGCCGTTGTTGGAGACGTTCATCCCGGACGTGCTTTGGTTGGCCGCTGCCGCCGCTAGTGCTACACGCCCGCCAGAAACGGCAATCGCCAGGTTGTTTTTCTGTTGGTTGAAGTTGCCGGCGGTCACGTTGATGCCGATGTTGCCGGAACCGCTATTGCCAGCGTTATTGAGCGTAGCGTTGTTGGTGTTGGAATAGTTCTTGACGGTGTTGCCGGTGCTCTTCTGAGTCGCGCTGGAGGCGGCGACTGCGGTGCCGAAGATGAAGCTTTCGTCAGCCGTGGCAATGGCGGCGGCGTTGTCTTGTTGGTTGCCGTCGCCGGCTGCAACGTTGGCGCCCATGTTGCCGTTGGAGTTGTTCAGGGAGTCATCGACTTTAGCGTCGTTCCTGGTGCCCTGGTTCAATACGCTGTTGTCAGTGCTGTCCTGCGAGTCCATCACGGCTGCCCCGGCGCCTGCTGTAATTTGCAGAGCTTGTTCCAGGGTCGGGACTTTAGGCTGATGGTTGTTGCCATGTCCGTTGCCCTGATCGTGATCATCAGGACCGCCCGCTTGGGCTGCGAATGCCATCACTGCTGCCAGAGCGAAAGCCAGTGGCCTGAGGGCCGTTGTCGGGTTCATGGTATTTCTCCGTGCTTTTTAGTTGGTCAAGTGTTGGTACTTCCCTGATCGCACTGCATCGGGGTCAGTCAGCGACCCGGATGCTCAGGGTATTAGCCATTCGGTTCCCCACCCCGGCACTCTGGTTCACCTGGATCACTCCCCGGCTGCCGGTGAAGGCCTGGTCGCTTGTCACGACCTGGCGACTGCCGTTTTGGGTGCCAGTTGCTCCCGAGTTCGGTAACAACACCACGTTCTGTTGAGAAAGGGCGCTATCGTCAATGGCTTGCGTTGCAGCGCTGATGCTGATGCGCATGGCGTTGGCCATCTGGTTGTTCGCCCCGGCACCCTGATTGACGCCCAGTACGCCATTGCCATTACTGAAAGAGGTGCCACCGATAGTGGCCGTCGCATCCATCGACGGATTGGCGGGCGTGGTGATTTTCTGCCTGACACTGGTGGTCGCACCGGCTTGGGTACCCATGGCGATCGCGCGGACGTTGGCCTGCTGCTGTTGATCGCCTGTCGCCTGGTTGACGTTGAAGTTGCCGCGGTATTGAGTACCGGAATCCTGGAGGGTGGCGTTGTTCACCGAACTGACGCCGGAATCGGCCATCACGCTGGTGCAGCCGAACAGGGCAAATAACAGCAGGGATCGACTCATCTCATTGGCCTCCGGCCATTCTGCCCAGTGAGCCGAGGCCGCTGCTCATGGCGCGATTGATGGTTGTGGAAATCGCGCTGCCACTGCCACCACCGTGGCCGACGGACATACCGGGCATGCCGTTGGGGTTGGTGACGGCGTTGAGGCCTTGCATGCCACCCAGGCTTTGCCCGTTGCTGTGGCGAAGGGCCGTTCCGGTGGTGACCCCGGCAATGTCGGCGTCGCTGAGTTCGCCGGTGACGCGGGCCGATGGGTTGGCATTGAGAGTGTTGGGGTTGGGATCTCTGCCGCCGCTGCGGCCGATAGGGCTTGGGTGAATGGTGCGATCAAGCACGATGACGCCGTTGCCTTCGGCTTGAGCGTCGAAACTGAAAAGCGTGCCTGCAGCGCTCGCGATCAGCAGCAGGCACGTCAAGGCTTTCTTATTGAGTATCCCCACGACGCTCTTTCCTTCTCATGTAGGCTGGCTCTGGTCGGCTGTGTGAAGGAGTGAGCGAAAGCTGTGCCGGTATTTGAATCTCGTGTTGATTCAATGGCTTATGGATGTCGTCCGGATACCCTTTGTCGAGGATGTTTCAAGGCTGAGACAAAACCCCGCGCAGGCAGCCCGTAAATGCGGATAGACCGCTCTGGAACAAGGGTTTCAGTGATGTTGTATCAATGTCTTAACAAACCCGATGATCAAACGGTGATGGGCGCTGAAATGGGCGGTTTGCGGTAGGGAGGGTGTTTCAGG
>NZ_JAHBDJ010000043.1:0-40453 GCF_019956375.1 Pseudomonas sp. GL-R-19
GGGGAAGGTGGGCAGGGCTTGCGGGCCTTGTTGCATGAACAGTTGGGCCATGGCCCAGTACATTTCGCCTTGTTGAATTTCGTGGGCGAAATGAAAACGATCGATCACGTGGTGGGTGCCAGGTTTCACCACGGCGAGGGTGACGGTTTCGATGAGGCCGCCACTGCCCATGGGGCCGTACACGCTGCAGGCTTCGGCGCGCAGGTCATCCCAGTCATAGACTTCGGTCCGTACGCCCCAGGCGGTGCGGCTGAAGGGTCTGAGCCCGTCGTGGTGGAAACGATAGACATAGACTTTGCGTCGGACGCGGTTGAAGCGAATGGGTTCGTCGCGGGGGGCTTCGACGTCCATCCGCCAGATGAACACGCTTCCCCATAGGGGGATGATAAATCCGATGAGACCGAAGAAATGAAATACAAACGAGGGTATATCTCCAGTCGCTATAAGGATAACGATCCAAGCGACGGGAGGAATGAGAGCAAACAGGAACATACAAGGAGCCATCCAGACTCCAATCCCACGAGTCCTAACTGTGGTACGCGCCAGTTCAAGGCATATATCGTCAATATGGTTGGGGGGATTCGAGAGTACGGGGGGGTACGGTTCAGTGGAGGGCGACTCGTTAGGCCCCGGCAGGTCGCGCTTCCAGCCAGGAGCGGGTTTATCGAGTAACGGTGTTTTAAATAGCATGATTAGCAGTTCCGATTCTTTGGGAGAGCCGCTTGCTACCCAGGCCTGTGACGAAGCGAGCAGGGTAACCAACGGGCAAGGACATTGTTTATGAGCGTCAGCGATGGTCGGCCCTGAGTAAAAATGAGCAGACCATTTGCGCGGGCGCCCATGGCTTACAAACTGTCCATCAAGATGAGCTGTGCATAGGCATCGTGAATGTCGCGATCGGGCCAGTAGGTTACCGACAAGGTCGCCGCTTCAATGTTGTGCCGGCGGGTGTCGGGCAACAGCACGATGGCGCCTTTGATGTCCTTGACTTGTAAGGTACGGGCGTCGGCCAACGAGACGGTGCGTACTTCCTGCTTAGGTAGGGTGCTGTCGGCTCGGTAATCGGGCTTGTTCGGGAGTTTGGGTACGGCCAGCGCCGCTCGGCGTTCGCTGGCTGCGGTTGCCAGGGAGGGGGAATTCAACTCGCCTTCGGCCAGCACTTCGCCGCTGGTGTACTGGTTGGCCGAGCCATCGCCGTGACGATGAACCGTTAGTGACCAGCGATAGGCCGACCGGTTGGCGTCGAAGAGCGGCAGAACCAGGTGATATTCGAGGTGCTGTTCATAGATCGGCGCGCCTACGCTGCCCATGGGACCACCCCAGCCTTGCGAGCCGCTATTGACGATTCGTAAGCGAAAATTGATGCCAGCTTCAACGCCCAGGGTCGCGGCATTCAGCTCGGCAATGGCGATGTGGGCGTGTTCTGGTTTGTTCCAGTGAATGGGGGGGACTTCGTTGTGCATACCAAAAAAACAACGGCGAGCCCAGCGGTCGAGAGGTGTCGATTCTTCGCTTTCGGCCCACTTGTACAAACCATATCCTGCTAATCCGAGAAATATGGCTATTCCGAGTGGGCCAAGCAGAGCTGTGCTTCCATAGGCTGCGGCAGCTATGCCAAAGATCGCTCCAGCGCCCGAAAATCCCGTAGAAAGCGTATATAAACCTGCAGCAGAAGCATCACCCGCTTTGGAGGTACGGTTAGCAGCGAATCCCGCTCGCGTCGCATCGTACAGTCCCGCCACAGCACCAATACTCCCCCCGACCCGTACAAATACGTTGCCTACGCGAGCAGTCGCTGTTGCAGCAGTCATCGCCTGGGTCGACAAACTGCTGACCTTCTGCACCTGCACCGCCCCTTTCTCCAGTGCGATGCCTACGATTTCCACCCCCCCACCCAACACCCCCAAGCTACTGCCATACAACGCCAACCTCGCCTCAACAGCCTTCTCTCCCATCGCCTGTTCTACATCCTTGAGACTTTTGTTCAGTGAGTCGCTTAGCAGGTACATCCCGCCCATCGCCAGCAACAGCTCGCTACTGCCGACCGCGCCACGCAGCCCGGTAAAGCCGCTGCGCACCCATTTCGCCGCCAGGTACGAGGACACCTTGACGCCTTGCAGCACCTTGCGCGCTTGCGGGTCCAGCGTGCCAACCCCGACGGCGATTTCGACCAGCGTAGCGTGGGCACCTTTGCCCAGCTGATCCACGCCGAGGTTGGCCTGGCGCATCAGGGCGTCCTGTAGTTCGGTGACCTGGCTTTCGACCCAGATACTAATAGTCACGCTGAGGTTGGCTATTTTGGGGTCCAGCACCGCCAGGCTGAGCAGGCCGCCCTGAATCAGCGGGCGCACCTGTTTCCGCGCCTTGCGGGCCTCATCGTCGATTTTGCCCAGCTCGTCCTTAAGGCCTTTCCAGGTGCGGTCGATGGCATCAGCGGTCTTGCGTTGCAGGTTGCGCAGGTGCTCGCATTGCAGGGCGTAGTATTCACCCAGCTTCATCTTCACCTTGAGTTCGGTCAGATGAATGCCGTTGTAGAGCAGTTGACTGGCACTGTTGAGACACGAAACCACTCGCCCCACGCCAGGGCCGAGCGACGGTTGCAAGCGGACGGCAGCGGCGTTGAGGGCACCGAGGAGTTGTGCCATGGCGTGCTGTAAACGGGGGCGGACATGGTGCTTGAAGTCGTCGTTGTCGATGAGCTTGGTAATGGCGGAATAGAGCTTTTCACTGTCGTTCCAGTCGGTATCGCCTGTCGCATTGAAACTGGGCAACAGGTCGGTCAGCAAGCGTTTGTCACGCAAGAGAAGGGCGCGGTAGACCGGGCTCTTTGGGTCGTTCAGCCAGTCGCTCCATAGGGAGGCAGTAGGACCTGTGTCTTCAACGTTGTTTGTTTCCTGCGGGTGTTCCTCTTGTCTCGATGGCGCCTCACTGATGCCACCCTCCAGGCACAGCGCCATGGTCTGGCTGTAGGCCCGTCCTGACGGGCGATCATCGCCGTCGTAGTCATTTTGCTCGACACAGGCAAACTGTCGGGAGCGACACGCTGCCGCGTAGGCGTGTGCGCTTTGGTCGATGTAACGCTGATAGCTCGCCCATTCTTGCTCATACAGTTGATGAAACAGGGCACGGCTCTGTTCATCGTAGCGTTCCTCCAGGTTCTGGTTGGCAGCAAGGGTGCGCTTCTGGACGATCCGCTCGCGCTGCTGCTCGGGGCTGGAAAATACCGGCGGGCCATCGCCGGTCATGGGCTCGACAGACGTCGGTAGGGGCGTTTGGCCTTCTGCCCGTTCGCGATGGATTTCGCGAATGGCCAGCAGTAGCTGAGAGGTCTGGTACTGATAAGCCCGGTCCGGGTCGTTCATCCAGGTCTGTCGCTGCTGGATCCAGCGGTTGCGGGTGTCGTTGAGCTCCTGCACCAGGCCGATGATGTCATCCAGTACAAACGCCAGGACGCCTTGTTGGAGCTGATGCTGTGGGATGGCGTTGCGCAGGAAACCCTTCAGCGCGTTCAGGCGATGGGCACGGCTATGGAAGCCATGCACGCTGTCGAATCCTGGCGTTGACTCCTGCGGCGGATGCTCATAAAAGGGCCAGTCGGGTTCGGTCGTGATGGGCAATTGGGTCGTCTGGTGCTGCTGGTATTCGTAAACCTGCTTGTCCACCTGCAGGTTTTCATCCGTCATGGCCAGGCCAACGCTGGCGGGGTTGTCGCGTGCGCTGGCGAGGTCGAGCTTGTGGAAACGCTCTGAAGCATGACCGGCCTTGTAGGCGTCCAGCACGCTGGCCGGCCACGGGTCATTGGCAAAGGCCAGCCACGCTTGGGTGTGTTTGTCGGTGTCGATGTTGAGGAACGATGCCGGGCAGTCGTGATTGGCCGAGACGCAAGCATCGGACAGCGGAGTCTCGTTGGCAGGCGCAGGTGCGTAGGGGTTGAATTGACGTAGATAACCGTCCGGGCTGACCTGATAGGCCTGCCAGATCTTGCGATCCAGCAATACATACAGGTAACCCGCGCGCAACGTGCGTAAGCCCAGGCGTGTATGGATCTGCACGGTATCCGGCCGCACAGGTTCATTGGGTGAGCGTGGCACCAGCGCGTGACGCAATGGCAGGATGGGCAGCCCTTTACGTTGACAGGCCTTGCATTGATCTGTTGAAACCGCGGTTTCGGCTATGGCGATGCCCAGTTGTGTGCCCAAGGTCATTGAAGTGCTCCGGCAGAAGTCAGATCCGACACGGCCCGCTGCCAGGCGTTGTCGTTGTAGGGGGTCAACAAGTGGCTGAGCGGCGCTTGCCCTTGGGCCGCTTGCTCGATCAGGGCGCGAACGCCAGTGTGCTGATGCAGGCGCGGGTGCAGCATCAGGCGGAGCAAGGCCAATGTCAGGATGTCGTCCTGGTGGCTAAGGCCGAGCTGGCGGGCTTGCTGGATCTGGATATAGGCCTGTGCTGCCGCTTGAGGCGGGAGTGCAGTAGGGCCGTTCCAGCGGGCGGGGGCATACGTCAGCGGCAAGCGAAGGGCGCGTCGCCAACTGCTCAGCAAGGCGGACACCATGAGGGCGTCCCGCTGTACGGCGGTCGTGCGGATATCCAGAGCGGTGCGACGTTCGGGGGCGCCCACCAACACACTGCCGACACCGCTGCTGGTGGGCAGCAGCCAGTGTTGGATCGGCCACCAAGGACCCTCATCGTTGCGGCGGAAGGTGCCCGCGAGCAACTCTAGGCGAAGGGGCTCATGGATCGGGAAAAAAACTCGCCCCTGCTCCAGAGGAAATTGTCCGAGTGAAACGATGTGGGCACTGAGATGCCGGGCTGCTGCGCTGCTGCTGAGCCAGCCGCACACATAACGTTTGTGACGATCCAGATCCTCATGCGCGCGTAAGGCAGATAGCGTTAGTAGTTCTTGCGACGGCGAGACGCCGGGCGTAGCGAGGGTCACCAGCACTGGGCAGGCCGATGGCGTATGAATTAGATCGGGCCGATGCAGAGGCGTGACGGCGTCATTGCCAAGCGTTTGACGTAGCGCCTCAATGTGTAATGGGTCATCTGCGGCGCAGTCGGCCAAGAGGTCGAGCAACAAGTACAGCGTAGCATCGGGTGCATGCTGTTCGGCGACGAACGCCTGGACGCTAGCCGGGGTCATCGGTTTTTCTCCACGCAGGTCTGCCCTGCCTCGGGTTGCAGCTGCAGGGTCAGGGCTTGACCGGCGCCTGGGGTCGTGGAGGTTACCGGGCCATGTAGGGTTATCGCTACGCCATTGAGGTGGATGCCTTGCGCGTCCAGCGTGAGGCTGCCGCCGGGGCTTTGAAAGACCACACGCTCACTGGCTTGCAGTTGGTAGACCGTGGTGGTGTGGTGCATGCCTTGGCCGGCAGTTAGACGATGTTGCCCTGAGATCGTTTGCTGGCAGTGACCGCCCACTTCGCTTTGGTGGTTGGCCGTGGTGGTGTCGTAGCGATTATTGCCGACCCGCACACTGCGATCCCGGCCGATAGTTGTCTCATGGTCACGTCCGGTGGAGAGCGTGTGGTCCCGCCCGATCTCGTGGGACTGGTCGTTGTCGATCGATACATGCTCGTCGTTACCGACTTCTTCTTTTCGGTCATTGCCGACGAAGATACTGTTGTCGTGTTTGATGTGTTCGTTCTTGTCCTTTTCGGCGTGGATGTACACCTCTTCCTGCCCCAGCTCATCCTCAAAACGCAGCTCGTTGAAGCCCTCTCCCTTATGGGTACGGCTCTTGATGGTCATTCGCGTCTTGTGCTTGGGCAGCTCGTAGGGCGGCAGATTGGTCTCGCGGTAGGTGCGGCCCGTGGCAATGGGCTGGTCAGGGTCGCCATCCAGGAAGCTGATGATCAGTTCCTGATTGACCCGCGGCACGGCCATGGCGCCCCAGGTCGCACCGGCCCAGCCTTGGGCCACACGGATCCAGCACGAACTTTGATTGTTGTTCTTGTCCGAACGATCCCACGGGAACTGCACCTTGACCCGGCCCCATTCGTCGCAATAAATCTCTTCCCCTGGCGGGCCGACCACCGTGGCGATCTGCGGGCCGTCGATGCAGGGTTTGTCGCACAGCGGAGCTTTCCAGTCCGAGGTCCAGCGAATGGCTGTGGCCTGCATCTCGTAAGACGTGCCGCTGTCACTGCCGAAGGCTTCTTCCTGCAAACTGGTGTGCTGTTTGCCTTCGTGCTGGATAGCGATGGTGCGCCAGCGGTCGTTGAAGTCTTCGCGGGGATGGTCGTTCAGGTCGAAGGCCAACCCCGGTTGCAGGCGCGCATCATCACCTGCCAGATGGGCCAGTTTGGCGTCGTTGCGCAGGGCGGCCAGGCGGGTCTTGGTAAAGGGCTTGCCGGCGATGTCGCGTTTGTAGCGGCCGGGATAGTCGTAACGTTCGTAGTCCTTGTGCTGGTTGTTCAGGTCCTGATCGCCGGTGGCGGTGTGCTGCTGGTTGTAGTACGGATGGGTGAAGGTGTAGTCGCGCTGCACCTGGCGTGCGGTGCGCACTTGTTCGGTGTAGTGGAAGCGGGTCAATGCCGGTTCCATGGAATCGCCACCCCCCATGGGCTGGTAGATCATCGGGCAATCGGTGTGGGTGCCAATGGTGCCGAGGCCACCGACGCGATCGGTGAGGACGAGGGTGTGGCCGTCGGCGCGGTGTTCGAAGGTGTAGAGCAGGCCTTCTTCGGCGGCCAGGCGGGCGATGAAGTCGAGGTCGGTTTCGCCGGCCTGTACGCAGTACTCGCGGGCTTGGTGCTCGAAGCAGATTTCAGTGCGGATGTCAGTGAGCTGTTGCTCGGTGAGCACGCTGGTGATGATGTCGGGCACGGTCTGGCCCTGGAAAATCCGCCAGTTGGAACGCAGGTCGAAACGCGCCAGGGTCGGTTCGACCACGGCGGTGTAGCGGGTGCGGCGAAAGCCGGTGTCACCCTGACAGAACAGGCTGACCAAACCGTGGACGTAGCGCACAGGGGTGTCGCCACGCCAGAGGGTGAACAGCCCCGCCAGATCGAGCACCCGATTGAAGTCGATAGCGGCATTGTGGCTGGCCAGTTCCAGTTCGAGTTTGAACGGCTGGGACAGGCCTTCTTCGAGGGTGAACGAGACCACCTCGAAGGGATCGCCTTTCAAGGGCTCGAAGGTGAAACACAGGTCGCTTTGGCGGGGCATGGGGCCTCCTTGTCGAGAGTGTGAATGTCAGTCGATCAACCAGCTGCTATCACCGTTTTCCAATTTTCCATCGTGATCGGTGGTATCGCCGACACGGGCTACTGGCTGTCCATTGACGGTCATCGAGGGCGAGCCGCTGGTGATGACGGCGCCGCATCCAAGGGTGTCGCCGACACGGGCGACGGCGCGGCCGTTTACGGTCATGTTGCGTGTACCGCTGTCGACGGTGGTGGGGCCACACAAAGGGCAATCATGGTCGTGTCCGACCAGAACGACGGCTGGCATAGAGCCTCCTGAAAATTATCGAGTCAGTGAATATTCCGCCGCCTGAGCGGCGGAACGTGCCGGTTGGCGATTAAGCCGGCTTGCGCCAGTCGTCCGAGGCTTCGGTGCCGGCCACTACATGGGTCCAGCTGACCTTGCGATACGCCAGGCTGGTCTTGATCAGTTGGGTGTAGTTTTCGTTGCTACTGTTTTGTGCGTGGGGCAGCACGGTGTGAATGTCGACGACCGTGGCGTCTTCCAGTTTGGTGGTGAAGAAGTGCTCTTGCTTGCCGTCCCCCGAGGTGCGGAACCACTTCACTTCAACGGTCGGCAGCATTTCGCCGGTGGCCAGGGCCTGATAGAGCATCGGTGAGGCTTTGTTCAAGGCGCTGGTGAATATCAGCGGCTTGTGCACCCGTTGCCCGGACGGTTGGCCACTCTGTGGGTCGGTGGGCGTACCGATTGCGTGGTCGATTTCCTGGACGAGGATTTCGTCTTCGTGGCCTTCCACATAAACGTTGCCCACCGATTCAGCAGTGAACGCGCCCTTGGTGATGTGGCCCTGGGTTTTGCCGTGGATGCTGATGTACGCAGGTGTTGGCATGACAAGCTCCTTGTCGCGATCAAGTGAACGGCCCCTGGGGGCCGCAGGTTATGGCCGACACGGCCATGGCTTTGCAGGCGCTCGGGATGAGCGCGCTGAAAATCGGTTACAGGTGCAGCACCCGCTCCAGGGACTCCAGCACTTGCTGGGTGATGGCGTTCAGGCGGATCGAGTAGATCGTGTAGGCGACCGTCAGCACGACGGCGGCCATGGCCCACGGCGTCCACAACGGCCAGGCGCGTTTGATCCGGTAGTTGCGCGGGGCGACGTTTTTCAGCGGGTCGGTCAGGCGCTTGGGTGTCTCGCCGCGCAAGGGTCGCAACAGGCCGTGCAGTTGGGTGATGATCTTCTGTATTTCGTCATCGCCCTTGATATGGGCGCCGTATTTGCCTTTGAGACCGGAGATCAGGCACTGGTACATGAACTCCAACACATGCTGGTACCTGGCCGCTTCGGGGATCATGTTGTTCATCACGGTGAAGAATTTTTCGCCGCCCCAGGTTTCTTGATGAAACTTGCTTAGCAGCGAGCGTGCGCTCCATGTGGAAGACTTGCCCCAGGAAGTGCTCATGACCACTTCGTCCAGCAACAAACACAGGCTGTAGGAGTAGGCCTTGAGCATGCCTGCGTCGTAGTCGAGCTGGCTGACTTCTTCCATGATCGTGGTGATCTGGTTGCTGACGCTCAGGTACAGCGCAGGTACGTCGTCGTGCTGGTCCAGACGCCGCAGGCGGATGACCAGGCCGATCAGCGGCGTGGCGGCATCGCACAGCGGGTTCCAGGCCAGGCCGCGCATGTCGAATTCAGGGTCGGCCAAGTGTTTTTGGCCGCTGGCAGTGATCGTTTCGCCGTCAAAGTCGATGGCGCCGGAGATCTCCTCGTGACGCCATGAGTCGGGTGTCGTTTTAATCATCTTTTTCACTCCTGATCGCCCAGAACTGCAATTCCAGCTTCGGGAATTCACCGGCAATATGGAAACCAAACCCGCTGCCACTGCTCAGGCTTTGCCAGGCGGGGTGATGGCGGTCGAGTTCGAAGTAGCTGAAACCGGCATGGAACGGCAGGTGTCGCGGCGCCACCGGCAGCGGCCGCAGTGGAATACCCGGCAGTTGCAGGCTGACCAGTTGCTCCAGCCCTTCGGTGGAGGTGATCTTGATCTGCTTGGGCAGTTGCTGACGCAGGGTTTCCGCGGGCAGTTCGGCGCGCACGGCGAGGATGAATTCAGCGTTGTCCAGCAGGCGTTTGTCGTTCAATGCGGCGCTGCGCACGCCGTACCGCTGCTCGACAATCGGCAACGACACCGCACGCGGTTGCAGCACCGTGCCCAAGGCGCGGCGCAAGGTGTGCTCCAGAATCTGGAACGACTCGCGCAGGTTGTCGTGCTGGTAGGCCGGGTATTCCTGGGGCAGGTGGCCTTCATCGGTAAAAGTCACCAGTTCGCCGCAGGCCTGGGCCAGGGCGATGTACAGCCGTTCCGGGTGGACTTGGCGCTGGCGAGCCAGGTGTTGGAACAGCGGGAACAAGCGGTTGAGGGTTTGCAGCAGGTTGAAGTCGGTGACATCTGCCACCCCCGACTGTCCCGGTGAACCGATACGCTGGGCCAGGTTTTTGGCCCGCTCGCGCATCAGCCCGGCCACCTCACCGAGGTAGCGGTGCAGCGCCGGCACCGCTTGCAGGGACAGGCTGGTGGGATAGAAATGCTCGTCCATTACCAGGCTGCCGTCCGGGCGCTTGTCTTTGATCCTGCCCAAGGCGATGCCGGTGAAGGCACTGCGGTCGCTGCGTTCGAGCATCAGTTGCAGGTTGGGCACGGCCAGGTCCATGCCGACCTGATCGCCGTCATCGCTGTGGGTATCGCGGATTTCTTCACGGCGGGCGATGTAGCGGCTGTTGCCGTACTGGTCGGGCCAGCGCACTTCGAGAGCGCCGTTGGAGCGCAGCGGCAGGGCCAGGTAGACGATCTGGTTGACTGCGCTGCTGTCGGCGATTTCCAGCGGGGCGGGCGGCGCCAGGTCGTGGGGGATATCGAAGACGCTGCCATCGGGCATGATCCCCCGCGCTTGGGTAATGGCGACCTTGCCGAAGCTCAGGTATTCGCTGTTCAGCGTCAGCTCGCTGAAGCCATAGAGCGCGTCGTTGAGGCTGTGCAGGCGCTGATGCACGGCGGCCTCGGCGGCGCGGGCCTGTTGCTGGAAGTGCTGGGGCTTGACGAACAAACCTTCATGCCAGATGACGGGGTTGCGTGAACTCATCGGTAATTACTCGGGGCAAAAGCGGCTGAAAAGGGCGTCATCGGGTTTCTCCTTTGAGGCTGACCTGCGCGGCGTCCAGCTGCACCAGCACCGCGTACTGCCGGCCCCTGGGCTCGACGCGCAGGCGCTGTTTCCACTGTCCGATATCGCTGCTGTGGTAGTTGGCGATCACCGCGATGAAACGGGTGTCTTCATCAAGCGCGCGCAGATCGATGAATTTGAATTGGCCTGGGTTGAGCAGGTAGTCGTCGGCGCGGATATAGGTGCTGCCCAGGGTCTTTTTCAGGTCGTCGGCCAGGGCCTGAGGGCTGGCGTTGATCAGCAGCGAGTCGTCGGTCAGTTGCAACACCTTGAAGGCGATCGGCGTGGCGACGTGCTGCATGGCCGGGTTGCCCCACGGGGTGGTCAGGCTGACCCCCTGAGCGTCGTAGTCACCCAGCAGCGCGTCTTCGATGGGCGACATCGGCACGACGGGCGCTGGCTCCAAACTCAGTGGCGACTGGGCCGGCACGCTTTCGTAAAGGTGGCTGAGTAGCGTTTGTACTTTGTCCGTCAGGGCCTGCGGGCTGGTGGCCTGCACATTGAGGGTGTAAGGCGAACGGCTCGCGTCCTCGTCCGGTGCCGTGCCGGTACTGATCAGGCGCGGGTTGACGTCGTGGCTGGCGTACAGGCTCAGGGAGTAGCGGCTGGGCTGATCGTCGGGGCCGCCGACCGAAATCGATGGAGTCCAGATCACTTGGCCGATCTTGCCGAGCATGGTGCAGCCGCCCAGGGTCAGGCAGGCGAGCAACAAGGTGGCCAGACGCAGGTTGCTGAACAGGCAAACGGTGCGCTCGGGTGCGGTCGCGCAAATATCAGCCAGCGGCTTTGGTGGCGGCGCTTCATTCATCGCTCGCAGCGGGTCGCCTTGCTCGGCTAAATCCAAGGGCCGGCAAAGGCGCTCGAATTCCGGGCAAGTGGCAGGTCGCCTATCCGCCGGTGGCCTACTCGGCGCATCTTCCTGGTGCCACACGTGCATGCCTTCAGGGTGGCCGCCGAGCAGTTCATCCAGCGAACGCTGCCCTGGGGCGTGCTCGCCCAATTGCACCGCGACCTGATACGCACCAATCTGCAACCGATCACCGTCGTTGAGGCTTATCGCCACATGACGCTCAAGCGGCAGGTCGTGACCGTTGACGTAGGTTCTACCGCTGCGGTCGATCACGCAGAACCGCCCTTCGATGATGCGGATGTCGCAGTGGTTGGGTCGCACGCTGTTGGTGCGATCTTCCAGGCGCCAGTCCACCGCGGCACTGCCGATGCTGCCGCCCTGTGGGCCAAATTGGTGACCGGGCAGATAGCCGTGCAACAGCTGCGCAGGATTGCTGACAACCAGGCTCAGCTTCATGCGCGCCCCCGAATCCGCACCACGGCGGGATTACGATGTTGCTGATGCTCGATGAAACTGGTCCAGCCCAGGTGGGTGCCGCCGGCGCGTTGCAGGTTGAACGGCGGTACGTCTTCTTCGCGCAGCCCCAGTTCCAGGTCGTAGGCGGTGGCATCGCGCAGCAGAAAATGCATCAACTGGCGCAATCGCCCGAACTGATCGTCGCTGGGCAAGAACTGACGAAAGCGCGCTTGAGTCAAGTTAGGAATCACCAGGGTGAACTTGCTGGCGCGGGTCTTGCTGCGATCACCCACCACAAAGTTACTGCCCAGGGTGCCGTTGGCCTTGCCCAACGCCAGGCGCTGGCGTTGCGGAAAACTCACTGAGCGAGCCTCGAACTCACGGATATGTATGCCGTGCAGGTCGAAGCAATGCTCGACGATGCCGGACACCACCGAGGGGGAGCGGCTGCGGTTGGCGATCAAGCCGGCAAAGCTCAGCAGGCGGCCCCACGGCAGCGGCGTCGTACCGCGAAGGTCGTTGTCGTTCAGCCCGACCATGGAGAATACGTAACGCGAAAAACGGTCGTTCGCCTCGGCCTGGTAGCGAATGTAGTAGCGGTACTTGCGCCAACTGGTGTGCAGCAGGGTCAGCAAGCGATGGTTGAAAAAGTCCATGAACGCCGGACGAATGCCGCGCTCTTGAGATTGTTCGTAAGCCAGGCGGTCCAGGTAATAACCGGGCAAAGGCGAGTCGGTACCGTGCAGGCCAAAGAAGCTGGTCTGCAAGCGGTAGCGCGCTTCGTCGCCCCCATCCTCTACGCGGCCAGCCAACACCACGTCGGAGGCCGGAAAGCCCAGCCCTGCATGGCTTTGCAGGCGCACGCGACGGCGCGCCGCCGCACTCAGGGGCCGCGCTTCCAGGTCATCGCCATGCAAGGCGTGCAAATGCTCCAGCAAACGGTGAAACGAATAGTTTCGCGCGTCAGCCAGCAGCCGGTCGGCTAGATCAGGGGTTGTCTGCCGGTCAACAGTGGCCATTCATAGCACTCGTTGTTGGTGGTATTGATCACTTCCAAACGGTGGAAGGAGTTGATGCTGGCGTACAGGGCGAAGAAGTGCGAAAGCACGCTAGCGAACAGGTACAGCTCGCCCTCGCAGAGGAAGGCGTTCTGGTCCAATTGCAAACGGGTCTGCACGCCGCGCACGGGCAGGCCTTTCATCAGCCAGTCGATGGGAGTGGTCACGGCATCCTGGATACCGTTGAGGCGCTTGCGTGTGGCGCGGGCCTGTTGCAGGTCGTGCAGGGCGGCAAAGTCATAGGCGCGGATCACTGCCTTGAGCGGCTCGGCCGACAGCAACGACAGGTAGTTCAGCGACAGATTGGAAATCAGCGTCCAGTGCAGGCTCGCGTCCAACACCGGCCGATAAGACCGGGTCGGCGCAATCAGATTGGTATAGATGGCAAACGACGGCGTGACCTCGGTGGACAGCGACACATCGCCGACCCCCAGGGCCAATGGCAGATCGCGGTTGGTGCAGGTCAGTTCGATGGACGCCGCTTCATGCTCGCCGATGTACAGGCTTTCATCGCCACGCACGAAGGCGATGCGATGGCGCAATCCCTCACGTCCGTGGGATTCCTCGATATGCGTGCGGAAGTACAGCGCGGTGCGGCCCCGGGCATGTTCGATCTCATGCTGGAACGACTCGAACGGAGTAAAGCGCCGTAACGGATCGCCCTTGCGCTCCTTGTCGGCGGCGTCCCAGCCGGCCACCTGGTCGACACTGAAAATCTCAAAGGCATCGTGGCGGTTGCCACTGGGGCTGATACGCCGTTCCTGGCTGCGTCCGTCCAGCGCGATGGGCTCGGCATCGTGGCGGAACAGATTGACCGCCGGCGCACAGAACAGGTGAAGGTCTGATGTGCGCAAATGCGTATTGACCGGCATCGGCCGGGAAAACTGAAATTCGAAGCGAATCTGTCTAGTGCTGACGGCCGGCCAGACCTTGGCTAGTCGGGTCAGGCTGAAAAAGTGGAACCGCTGGGGGAACACAAAGTATTCCTGCAGGATCCGGTAGCCATCGAACACGTTGCGCGGGTAGGGCAGCAGTGCTTCTTCGGCGGTGAAACCGGGGAAGCCCAACTCGCTGGGGTTCAGACGATAAGGGGTGTTGTTGACGTACAGCGTGACGCTTTTGAGGTAATGGGCCAGCCACAGGTACAGGGTCAGTGCGGTGGCATTGTCGCCGCCGAGGTGAAAATCCAACTGATCGCACTCGAGGCTGGCGAGCGGTTGTGGGGTCAACACGTTGAGGTCGATGCGCAGTGTCGAGGCTTCGCGGCTGTGGGCATCGCTGACGGCCTGCAACGCCAACGGGTACAGATTGACATCGGTGCACGTGCGAAACTCGCAGGAGATGCCGTCCACGGGTTTGGCAAACAACCGCGTCCCTTTGGGAATCACCTTGCGATGACTGATCGCATTGGGCCGTGGCTCGAAGCGGATGATGGTCGCGCTGGGCAAGGGCCGCAGGTAGTTGGGCCAGAGCATCTGCAGCAGCGGATGGGTCAGCTCCGGCAGATCGTCGTCGATCTTCATGCCAAGCTTGGCGGTGAGGAAGGCAAAGCCTTCCAGCAATCGCTCCACGTCCGGGTCGCCGGCCTCGTCGCCGAGAAACTGCGCCAACTGTGGATTGTCCTCGGCAAACTCGCGACCGAGCTCGCGCAGGTAGCGCAACTCCTCGGCAAAACGTTGTTTCAAGTCCATGGCATCCTCATTTCACCCGGGTGTAGCCGTCGCGGCCATGCATGGCCACCTCGATCTGCACCTGTTCTTCCTTGTGGTTGACCTGCACCTGGCAATCCAGGCGAAAGTTCAGCTCTAGCGGCAAATCCGGGTCGGGCTGATAACGCACGCCCGTGACTTTGATGCGCGGTTCAAACGCCTCCACCGAGCGCCGGATATCGGCGCTGATGGCCACCACCAAATCACTGCTGGCCTGGGTAACCCCATTGAAATCGCGCAGGCCCAGTTCAGGGCTGCTTTGCGAGCAGCCCTGGCGTGAGTTGAGCACCTGTTCCAGGTGGCGTTTGATCGCCTCGACACGCTGGCGCGCTTGTTCATCCGCACTGCCGGGGCGGTAGCGCGGTGCGTCGGCTTCCAGGCGCTCGAACAGGCTGGTGCCGCGCACCTATTGGGTGTCCAGCCGACCGACCAGGGAGATCTCGAAGTTGGCGCCCATGTACTTGAAGTGCGGGCGCACCGCCAACGACACCTGGTACCAGCCTGGATCGCCCGCCACGTCCTGCACGACGATTTGCGCGGCGCGCAAGGGGCGACGGCTGCGCACATCGGACGACGGGTTTTCCTGATCGGCGATGTACTGTTTGAGCCAAGTGTTCAACTCACGTTCCAGGTCCTGGCGTTCCTTCCAACTGCCGATCTGCTCGCGTTGCAGCACCTTGATGTAGTGGGCCAGGCGATTGACGATAAACAGGTAGGGCAACTGGGTGCCGAGCTTGTAGTTGGTCTGGGCTTCCTGGCCTTCGCGGGTCTTGGGGAAGTTTTTCGGTTTCTGTATTGAATTGGCGGAGAAGAACGCGGCGTTGTCGCTGTCCTTGCGCATGGTCAGGGGAATAAAACCGGCTTCGGCCAGCTCGAATTCCTTGCGATCGGAAATCAGCACTTCGGTAGGAATCTTCGCCTGCAATTGGCCGAGGGATTCGTACAGGTGCACCGGCAAATCGTCCACCGCGCCGCCGGACTGCGGGCCGATGATGTTCGGGCACCAGCGGTAGCGGGCGAAGCTGTCGGTGATGCGCGAGGCCATCAGGAACGCGGTGTTGCCCCACAAGTAATTGTCGTGGTTGCCGTCGACGGTTTCGTTGTAGCAGAAGCTGCGAATCGGGTTCTCCAGCCCGTCGTAGGGCGAGCGCAGCAGGAAGCGCGGCAGCGTCGCGGCGATGTATTTGGAGTCTTCCATCTCACGCAGGCTGCGCCATTTGGTATGGCCGGGCCCTTCAAAAATGTCGCTGACTTCCTTGACCGACGGCAGGTCCTGATAGCTCTTGAGGTTGAAGAACTCAGGACCTGCCGCCATCACGAAAGGGGCATGGGCCATGGCGCCCACGGAAGCGACGTAGCTCAACAGCTTCATGTCCGGGGACGACGGGCCGAAGGTGTAGTTGCCAATCATCGTCGCGATCGGCTCGCCACCGAACTGGCCGTAACCGGAGGTGTAGGCGTGCTTGTACAGGCCGCTGCGGGTGATGTCGCCGGCGTTGTCGAAGTCGTCAAGCAGCTCTTCTTTGGTGACATGCAGCACTTCCAGTTTGATGTTCTCGCGAAAATCCGTGCGATCCACCAGCAGCTTCAGGCCGCGCCATGCGGATTCAAGTCGCTGGAACTGCGGCTGATGCAGAATCACGTCCATCTGCTTGCTCAAGGCACGGTCGATTTCGGCAATCATCTGGTCAACCCGGTGCTTGTTGACCGGCTGCTGATGGTCGCCGCATTGCAGGATTTCGCTGATGAACACAGCCACGCCTTGGCGGGCGACTGCGTAGCCTTCCTGGGAGGGGCGAATGGTGGTATTGGCCAGCAGTTGGTCGAGCAACGACGTTGGTTCGTCAGCCACCAATACTTGGGCGACGGCGCTTTCCATAGGCATGGGGAGTACTCCGTTGAGAAGGGCGTTCAAGTCAATTTGTTGGCGCTTCGAGCACCAGGTTCAACTCGCTGGCCAGGCGTTGGCGAGCGGTTTCATCGGTCAGCATGTTCTGCAGGTGTTTGCGAAAGGCGGGGACGTTGCCCATAGGGCCTTTGAGCGCAACTAAGGCTTCACGCAGTTCCAGTAACTTGTTCAACTCCGGTACTTGGCGGGCGAGCGCGTCGGGGCCGAAGTCATTGATGTTTTTGAATTGGAGTTGCACGTTCAAGTCGGTGTCTTGGTCGTTGTTGAGAACAGACGGAACCGCCATGACCAGAGAAACTTCGGCTTTGGTCAGTACTTCATTGAACGTGTCTTTATCTATTCGAACGGATTGCCGGTCTTCCAGGGCGGTTAGTTCGCCGTGGCCTTTGAAGTCGCCGGTGATTAACAACTTCAGAGGTAGCTCAACTTCAGCCTGTTGGTCGCCCGTGGCCGGGACGTACTTGATGTTGACGCGTTCTTTGGGGGCGACAGAACCCTGAGTTTTCGACATGGGAATAATCCTTTTCGTAAGGTCGGCGTATTAGAACCGGCTATTGCAAGATTTGTCATGTAGGACGACGTGGACGCGATTCGTAGGTTATGGGTGTAGGAAGCTGTACTTGCTTCCACTATTCCTACAGGCTCTGTGGAAATATCTGATAGATGCATCTTCCTATTCGGTTTTAGTGGTGTGTTATTCGTCTTTTACTTGCCTATCCGTCGAACTCAGGCAATGCTCTTAGAGTTAATCGTTGAACTCGCAGGTTAAAAAGCGTTAGTTCGAAAACTTAAGAAGATTGTCCGGTTTTGATTTCGGCGAGGCATATCAGGAGGCGTTGATGCGCAACGGATGGCGAGGATGGAAATGGGGGCTCTGCCTGACGGCTATGGCCGTAATGGACGCGCAGGCGGCGACACAAGACTGCCCTTCCATCGTCTCCCCCTTGAAGCGCCTGGAGTGTTTTGATTTGGCCGCTGGTACGCCCATCCATCACGCACCAGCGGCACCACGCGCGCTTGACCGGGCACTGCCGATTGTCGATCTGGTCCAACGCAATGAAGCCAAGCGTCCACCCGAGGATCAGCGTTTCCTGCTGTCGTCGTTCCCAGAGCCGGACAACGACCAGCAACAACGCATGGTGATCTCAGCCCCGGCGTTGGGCGCGTTGCCGCCTCGGCCTTACCTGGCCATCAGTTGCGAATCGAAAATCTCCCGCTTGCAACTGGTGCTGGATGAGCCAGCCAAGCCCAACAGAATTCGCATCCAGCTGTTCAAGGATGAGCGCCCGGTCTCCGACGCCTATCAATGGCAGGTGCTGGACGACGCCGGCCTGGTGGTCGACGCCGGACGCGGGCTACAGGCTATTTCCCTATTGCGCAACATGGGCGGCGGCCAGCGCCTTCGACTCGAGAGCGACTATCCCAGGCTGCACGGCCTAGTGTTTGACGCCGAAGGCCTGGGCGAACTGATCGAGCAGGAGCGTCAAGTATGTCGCTGGTAATCGACGTGCCGGCGGACACCGTCAAGCTGTTGCTGACACCCATCGAGCCCGAGCAACCCGCCGGCCATTTCGATGTGGAGGACGAAACCTACCAGGCCATCGACCAGGAAATGGTCAAGCTCGGCGGCTTGCGCGAGAGCGATATCGACTGGCCGTATATCGACGAAGCCTCCCGTCAATACCTGGCGATCCAGTGCAAGCACTGGCGCATCGTCGCCCATCTGCATGTGGTCTGGCTGCGCACCCGGCAATGGGCACGTTGGGCCGATGCCTTGGGCTTGTTGGCCGGCATGGTGGAACTGTATTGGGACAGTGCCTACCCCAAGCCCGGCCCCACCGGCTACCTGAACAAACGCAAGCAGGTACAGCGTCTGTTGAGCGACATGGTGCAGGTGTTGCCGACCCTGGAGCGCAGCAGTTTTGAACCGGCCTATCAAGCCGCGGCGGAACTGGCCCTGGCAAATCTGCAACGCTGTGCCGAAAGCGCCAAGCTCGACCCCGCGCCACTGGATGCGTTGCAACGCCAGTTGGACAAATACAGCGAGCCAGTCGTCGCCATTGAGCCCACTCGTGCGGCCACCTCCGGCAGCGTTCTGGATTCAGCCTTTTTTTCCAGCCCCAAACCGCAAGCGCCCAGCAATGAGCGCGAACAACGCCGCGCCGTGTTGAACATGGCCGAGCAGATCAACCAGCAAGACCCTTACGACCCTACCGGCTACCAATTGCGACGCTTCGGCCTGTGGTCGCATTTGCGCACCGCGCCGCCCATCACCCGCGACCGTCGCACCGAATTGACCGCCGTGCCCAAGGACATCGTCGACGGCTACCAGGACGCGCTGAACCACAACGCCATTGACCCGAACCTGCTGCTGCGTATCGAAAAAAGCGTCTGCGCCTCGCCGTATTGGCTGCGCGGCAGTTACTTGGCCGCCCACGTCGCCTCGCGCCTGGCGATGGAGGAAGTGGCCGCAGCCATTCGTCAGACCTGTGAGCGTTTTGTCTGCCGTTTGCCGGCGCTACTGGAGTTGTGTTTCAGCGATGGCACGCCGTTCGTGGATGCGCAAACCCAGGCCTGGATCAGCGGTGCCGACCAGGCGCAAACCACCGGCAGCCCGGTGCAGGAATACGCCGGCCTGCGCGACGAACTGGCCGCGCAGCTCAATACCGAAGGCGTGGAAGTGGTGTTGCTGCGTCTGCAAGAACTGCACGCCACCCATGACGCCCCACGCCAGCGCAGCTATGCCACGGTGATTGCCGCCGACTTGCTGGCCTCGCGTGGCCTGTCGTGGCTGGCGGATGACCTGTACGCGAGCGTTGCGCGGTTGATGCGCGAGACCACGGCGCAGGGGTGGGAGCCGGAGTTGTACCGGAAGGTTGCAACCGTTATCAGTGACAGTAAGGACTAGCTACGATGCCCCGCCAAATTGACTTGCGTTTCACCTTCGAGCCTTTGAAGGGCGACGCCTTCGACGTGGTTTCATTCACGCTTGAAGAGGGCCTGTCCCAGCCGTTCACACTTGAACTGCAATTGGCCAGCCACAACGCCGCCATCGACTTCAATCGGGTGCTCGACCTGGCGGGGCTGTTCACCCTCTGGCGTGGCGAGACGCCGGTGCGTTACGTCCATGGCCTGGTGAGCCTGTTCACCCAGGGCGACACCGGCTTTCGCCGCACCCGCTACACGGCCGTGGTCGAACCGACCTTGGCGCGTTTCGACCTGCGTTCCAACTGGCGCATCTTCCAGGGCCAGACCGTGCCCGACATCATCACCAGCGTGCTCACCGAGCAACAGCTCACCGACATCCGCACTGAAATCTGCTTCGAACACCAACCCCGCGAGTACTGCGTACAGGCCGGCGAAACCGACCTCGATTTCATCGCCCGCCTCGCCGCCGAAGAAGGCCTGCTCTACAGCTTCGAACACCGTGCCGACGGCCACACCCTGGTCCTCACCGACCGCGTCGGCGGACTGGGCACCATTGGCACCCACACCGATTGTCCGGTGCTCTACCAGCCCATGGGTGGCGGCGACTCCATGGAACCGGCGTTGACCCGCTTCCACTACACCGAGCAAATCCGTACTGCGCGCCAGGTGCAGCGCGACTACACCTTCACCCACCCGTACTACAACCAGCAGCACACCGCCACCGGCGACCAGGACCTGAACAACCAGCACCAGGACTACGAACGTTACGACTATCCCGGCCGCTACAAACGCGACATCGCCGGCAAGCCCTTTACCAAAACCCGCCTGGCCGCCCTGCGCAACGACGCCAAGCTGGCCCATCTGGCAGGCGACGATGCGCGCCTGCAACCGGGGTTGGCGTTCGACCTCAACGAGCACCCGCGTGAGGACTTCAATGACCGCTGGCGCACCATCGCCATCCAGCACGAAGGCAAACAGCACACCAGTTTGCAGGAAGAAGCCTTCGGCAGTGACCGCGGCACGTCCTATGAGATGAAGGCCAGCGCCATCCGCTGGACCTCCGACTGGAAAGCGCCGCTGTGCGACAAACCGTGCATCGACGGTCCGCAGATCGCCACGGTGGTCGGCCCGCCAGGGGAAGAGATTTATTGCGACGAATGGGGCCGGGTCAAGGTGCAGTTCCCGTGGGATCGCGCGGACAAAAACAACGATCAGAGTTCGTGCTGGATCCGTGTGGCCCAAGGCTGGGCGGGTGCGACTTGGGGCGCCATGGCCGTGCCTCGGGTCAATCAGGAACTGATCATCAGCTTCCTGGATGGCGATCCGGATCAGCCTATCGCCACGGGCCGCGCCTACCGCGAGACCAATCTGCCGCCCTATGAACTGCCTAAGCTCAACGCCGTAGCGACGACCAAAAGTCGCGAGTTCAAGGGTACACGAGCCAACGAGTTGCGCATTGACGACACCACTGCGCAAATCAGCGCGGCGCTAATGAGTGATCACGAACATAGCGCGCTGCATCTGGGTTACCTCACTCATCCACGCCACTATGGCGGCGGTAAACCTAGAGGGGAAGGTTTTGAGTTGCGTACGGATGGTCACGGCGCATTGCGCGCAGCAAAAGGTTTATTGCTGACCGCTGAAGCTCAACTGAAGGCCGGTGCGGGTCAACTGGAACGCCAGCAGGTGATCGAGGTGTTGCAAGCCGCCCTGACATTGGCCAAACAGCTGGGAGCATCTGCCGAAAATGCCCAAGGAATTGCCCAGGATTCGCAGCCGCAACAGTCCCTGACTGATGCCGTGAATGCGTTGGGCCATGGTGCCAATGATCAGGCCAATGGTTCCGGCAATGGCACGCAACCCATCATCGCGTTAAGTGGGCCTGCCGGCATCGCTGCCGCGACGTCCCGCAGTATTGCCATGGGTGCAGGCGAGCACATCGATAGCGTGGCGCAACAAAATCAGCAACTCACCGCCGGCAGGAAAGTGGTGATCAATGCAGGCGATGAGCTCGGACTGTTTGCCCAGGGTGGCGACATGCGCCATATCGCCCATAACGGCCAGCTGCTGTTGCAGGCCCAGCACAACAGCATCCATGTGCAAGCGGATCAAAGCGTGGAAATCAGCGCCAGCCAGCAACACGTGCTGGTGGCGGCAGACAAGCACATCACCCTGTTGTGCGGTGGGGCTTATATCAAGATGCAGGGCGGCAATATCGAGTTGGGAATGCCAGGCAATTTCACGGTGAAGGCTGCGAACAAGTACTTCATTGACCCAAGCAATGCCGCAACGGAACTCAATAGCTGGCCCAGCACATCGTTCAACGAACGCTTTCAAACCTTTTTCCCGGACGGTCAACCCATCCGCAACCGTGCCTACGCTCTGGTGCGCAAAGACGGCGCACGTTTCGAAGGCCGTACCGATGGTGATGGCTTCGTCACCCTGCAACAGGGCATGACGCTTGAAGGGCTTGTACTGGAATGGCTCGAGCAAGGAGACCTTTGATGACTGATAACCCGTCGACACCGCGCGTCGCCCCGATGACCTACAACGCCCGGGGTAACCCTGTGCATACCTGGACCCTGACGCCCAGCCATATCAGCGACCCGGTGCACTGCATATTGCCGCCGGATGGGGTGCTGCCGGTGATTTTCGTGCCGGGGATCATGGGGTCGAATTTGAAGAGTAAGACTGAAAATCTGGAGGTTGAGGGCGTCCCTGTCTGGAGGTTGGATGCTGGATTTCTCGGTAAGAATATGTGGCTGGCTACAAACTGGATTAGAAAGTCAGCGGGTGTTAGACAAAAAAAGCTGCACCCGCTAAGGACTGCTGTTGATAACAAAGGCGCGGTACCTAAACGCCCCGCCGGCTCGGTGATCGCTCTGCCAGGATTGGACAGAAAAAAGACCCTCTCGGCCCTGACCAAACGCTACGAAGAACGTGGCTGGGGCGAAGTCAGCGAAACCAGTTATCACGCTTTTCTGCTTTGGCTGGAAGACACCCTGAACAGCCAATTCCTGCCCCACCAATGGCCGCAATTCGACATCCGGCCGGAGCATTTGCACACCGTCGCCGTCGAGCCTGGGCCTACGCACATCACCCGGTTAAAACCTGAAATCCCCATCGCCATGCCGGGATTGGGCGCCAACCTTGCCAGCCAGTTGCCGTCGATACTTTCGGACGAGCTGATAGCGCGTGGCGGCTACCGCATGCCGGTGCATGCCTGTGGTTACAACTGGCTGGACTCCAACGAACAGGCCGCGTCCAGGCTGGCCAAGCGCATCGATGAGCTGATGCACCAGTACGGTCGCAATTGCCAGCAGGTGATTCTGGTGACGCATTCCATGGGTGGGCTGGTGGCGAGGCGATGCGCGCAACTGCCGGGCATGGCCGCCAAAATTGCTGGCGTCGTGCATGGGGTGATGCCTGCCATCGGCGCACCGGTCGCTTACCGCCGCTGCAAAGTCGGCATGAGCGACGAAGATCCCATTGCCGGTGCGGTGATTGGCCCGACCGGCCAGGAGGTCACCGCTGTGTTTGCGCAGGCACCGGGCGCCTTGCAATTGCTGCCCACCCAGGATTATGCCCCGGGTTGGCTGCGGCTGATCGACGAGCGAGGCGGGCCGGCCATGCCGCGCCAGCCGGAAAAAGACCCATACGAAGAGATTTATCTGCGCCGCGACCGTTGGTGGGGATTGCTGCGTGAAGAGTGGTTGGCGCCGAAGGATGGGGATCCGATTACCTGGGAAACTTTTGAGGAGAACATATCGGAAGCGAAACAATTCCATCAGAAAATCGCGGGCGTCTATCATCCGCAATCCTACGTCTACTACGGCAACGACGACAAACACCCCAGCTTCGAATCCATCACCTGGGAAATGCGACGCGGATCTCGCCTCAACGGCCCCCATGCCTCAAGCCCCGATGCCTTCACGGTGTCCAGCCTGCAGATGCATGAGGTGCGTGACGACGGACGTAGCCCGTTTTACGTCGGCGGGCAAGCCGAGGCCGTGCCACCACTGCGCGGTGACCCCGATTCACCAGTCAGAACCGTGCAGACCAGCTATTGGGAGCTGCACTGCCGCATGCAGGACGGCGCGGGCGATGGCACCGTTCCGGTGAGCTCTGGCCGTGCGCCGATCAGGCAGGCGCGCAAGGATTCGATCCGTCAGCAAGTCCAGGCGCCCGGCTTCGACCATGAGGCGTCGTATGCCAATCCGTTAACCCAGCAATTCACCCTTTACTCCCTCATCAAGATCGCGGCGAAAGCCAAGAGGCCGCTATGCGCCGGTTGACCGCTTTTTTTATAGGCCTGCTGTTGGGGGCGGTCGCCGGGTGCACCGCCTTCAAACAACCCACCGAACAGGAGAAACAAACCGTGCACGAACTGACCAGCAACATGCGCACCTGGGCGCTGGGCCGAGGCCTGATCGATCTGCCGGCCAACTGGACGGGGGGCGGGGATGTGAAACTGTACTACGGATTGGGCGCTGATCATTCAAGCGTTGAGGTCTTGATCTTGGGGGAGGGTGTGACGCAGCAACGTTTTAACGCAGCCTTGCAGGAGCGTGCCAGAAGGATTGCAGCGGTCAAGAACTATGAAATGGATGATGTATCGATGCTGGTGTCGGCCAGAGGGGAGACACGGCAAAGTGTCATGTTCCAATACTACATGCGTCAAACACGGCGCCAGACTTTCGTTCATGAACTCCATCTGTTGGTCGATGATGCCTACATCATGCTCCGAGCAGAATCCTTCAAAGGCAATACCGCCCCTGTTGAAGGACGCCTTTTAAAGCTGTCAAAGGAAATCTTCAAAGTCACCCCCGAAAATGCCGGCGCGGGGTTTGCGCTTGGGCCGATTGTGATTCGCAGTCATCACGATCAGGAAATCGCGACATTCAATTTTCGGCCTCCTGCTTCGGATGTGTCGCTGGAGGTCTATGTCAACGCGCTTTCGCCAGGCGAAAGTGAGCCCTTGCTAATCCGCACCAAAGAAACATCCAGAATTTTTCTAGCTGACGATTACGACAACTTGCGAGGCGGTGCGACAAGCATTGCGAGTATGCGAGCCGAGGAGCTTTTAATTGGCTTCAGTGATGATACCCATCGTCAACTCCTTTTCCTTGCAGAGAACTACCGTAAAGCGCGCTCGCTGAGTAGTCCCTTCATGAGTTTCAGTTTGACAGCAGGCGGTATTAAAAGCAGGCCAAAGAATCCTGATGTTGAAGTCGACCTCGTTCGTTGGACCCTGCCCGAATTCGCCAACAAAGGTTACGAACTGCCGCTCTGGCAGCAACCTGCTTCACCAGACCCCGTCAATCCGTCCCTCACCGACTACGAAGCCATGGCCGTGTGGGATGCAATCCTAAAGTCCGTGCGCATTCGCTACGGCTCAGTCGCGCCCAAGCCGGACCCTTGGGCGAACGACCGTGGCCCAACGGCCGAGGATGCGGCCGAAAACAAACGCATCCTCGATGAGTTCATTGCCAGTTTTGAAAAGCGCAAACCGTTTCCAGGGGACAAAGATCAATGATCAGCACCCCCCAACCTCATCTGCGCAGGCGGCGCCTGTTTTTCACATGCTTGACGCTTGCGTTGCTCACGGGGTGCACCGCCTTCAAACAGCCCAGCGAACAGGAGAAACACAACGTGAGCGAAATGACTACCGACATGCGCACCTGGTCGCTGGGCCGAGGCTTGATTGATTTGCCTGCGAATTGGAATGGAGGCGGGGATGTAAAGCTCTATTACGGTCTGGGCGCCGATCATTCCTCCGTCGAGGTGCGTGTATTGGGCGAAGGCGTGACGCAGGAGCGCTTTGATGCCGCTTTGAATGAGCGGACCCGTCGAATTGCAGCGGTCAAAAATTATAAGCAGGGAAATGCCCCGATGTTAGTGTCGGTAAAAAAAGCAGATGGGCAGAGTAAATTACTACAGTACTACGAGAGCACTGAGCTTCCGGACTGGTTCGTTCATGAGGCTCACCTGTTGATTGATGATGTCTACGTCATGCTCCGCGCCGACTCATTCAATGGAAAGACCCAGCCCGTCGAAAACCGCCTGCTAAAACTCTCCAAGGAAATACTCAAGGTTGCACCGGAGAGTGCAGGTGCAGGCTTTGCGTTGGGGCCTATCGTAATCAGAAGTCATCACGATCAGGAAATCGCCAGCTTCGATTTTAGCCCGCCTGCTTCTGACGTATCGCTGAACATCTACATCAACGCGCTCTCACCTGATGACAAAGAACGCTTGCACGTCCGCACCCCAAAAGACACGCAAATATTTCTCGCCGGCGATTACGAAAATCTGCGCGCTGGAAAAATCATGTTGGCCGGCATGCAAGCTGAAGAGTCCCTGATCGGTTTCAGTGACGATACTCACCGTCAAATACTCTTCGTGAGCGAAAACTACCGGGACAATCCCTCGCTGGCTCGGCCTGGCATGAGTATCCGTTTATCGGCAGGTGGCATGAAAGGAGAGCCAGATGATCCCAACGAGCCCGAAGATCTCGTGCGCTGGACCCTGCCCCAATTCGCCAACAAAGGTTACGAACTGCCGCTCTGGCAGCAACCTGCTTCACCAGACCCCGTCAATCCGTCCCTCACCGACTACGAAGCCATGGCCGTGTGGGATGCAATCCTAAAGTCCGTGCGCATTCGCTACGGCTCAGTCGCGCCCAAACCGGACCCTTGGGCGAACGACCGTGGCCCAACGGCCGAGGAGGCGGCCGAAAACAAACGCATCCTCGATGAGTTCATCGCCAGCTTTGAAAAGCGCAAACCGTTTCCAGGGGACAAAGATCAATGATGAGCACCCCCCAGTCTCATCTGCGCAGGCGGCGCCTGTTTTTCACATGCTTGACGCTTGCGTTGCTCGCCGGGTGCACCGCCTTCAAACAACCCAGCAAACAGGAGAAACAAACCGTGCACGAACTGACCAACAACATGCGCACCTGGGCGTTGGGCCGTGGGCTGATCGATCTGCCGGCCAACTGGACGGGTGGCGGGGATGTGATGCTCTACTACGGACTGGGGGCCGATCACTCAACCGTTGAGGTTCGGGTGCTGGGGGACGGCGTGACGCAGGAGCGATTTGATGCGGCCTTGCAGGAGCGGGCGCGTCGGATCTCGGCGGTTAAGAACTATAAGAATTCAGATGTGTCGATGCTGGTGTCGGCGAAAATGGCCTCACCCAGGGAAAAGTTGCTGCAGTACTACAAGCAAGCAACACGCCGCCAAACATTCGTTCATGAGTCTCATCTGCTGATCGATGGCGTCTACGTCATGCTCAGAGCGGAGTCCTACAACGGCGATACGGTGCCCGTTGAAACCCATCTGTTAAAGCTGTCGAAGGAAATCTTCAAAGTCACCCCCGAAAATGCCGGCGCGGGGTTTGCGCTTGGGCCGATTGTGATCCGCAGCCACCACGATCAGGAGATCGCGACATTCAATTTTCGGCCTCCGGCTTCGGATGTGTCGCTGGAGGTCTATGTCAACGCGCTTTCGCCAGGCGAAAGTGAGCCCTTGCTAATCCGCACCAAAGAAACAACCAGAGTTTTTCTAGCTGACGATTACGACAACTTGCGAGGCGGTGCGACAAGCATTGCGAGTATGCGAGCCGAGGAGCTTTTAATTGGCTTCAGTGATGATACCCATCGTCAACTCCTTTTCCTTGCGGAGAACTACCGTAAAGCGCGCTCACTGAGTAGTCCCTTCATGAGTTTCAGTCTGACAGCAGGCGGTATTAAAAGCAGGCCAAAGAATCCTGATGTTGAAGTCGACCTCGTTCGTTGGACCCTGCCCGAATTCGCCAACAAAGGTTACGAACTGCCGCTCTGGCAGCAACCTGCTTCACCAGACCCCGTCAACCCCTCCCTCTCCGATTACGAAGCCATGGCCGTGTGGGACGCGATCCTCAAGTCCGTGCGGATGCGCCCCAACTCAGTCGCGCCCAAGCCGGACCCTTGGGCGAACGACCGTGGCCCAACGGCCGAGGAGGCGGCCGAAAACAAACGCATCCTCGATGAGTTCATCGCCAGCTTTGAAAAGCGCAAACCGTCACCCGGGGATAAAGATCAATGATCAGCGCCTGCCGATCTTCTTGTAGCCGCATTCATCACCAACCCATCCGTAACCGCGCCTACGCCTTGGTCCGCAAAGACGGCGCACGGTTCGACGGGCGCAGCGATGGCGAAGGCTTCGTCACCCTGCAACAGGGCATGACGCTGGAAGGGCTTGTACTGGAATGGCTTGAACACGGAGATCCCGCATGACCGATAACCCGACAGCGCCGCGTATTGCGCCCATGACCTACAACGCGCGCGGTAACCCGGTGCATACCTGGACCCTGACGCCCAGCCATATCACCGACCCGGTGCACTGCATATTGCCGCCGGATGGGGTGCTGCCGGTGATTTTCGTGCCGGGGATCATGGGGTCGAATTTGGAGAGTAAGCCGGAGAAAGGGAAGAAAAATAAGAAGGCGGGTCCCGTCTGGCGGTTGGATGCGGGGTTCATGGGTAAGAATATGTGGTTGGCCCTGAACTGGATGAACAAAAAGGCTGGCATACGACAGCAACTGTTGCATCCGGCCAGGGTGGAGGTCGACAACAAAGGTGCTGTGCCGAAACGTGCTGCCGGCACGGTTTTAGTGCCGCCAGAGAGGGACAAGAAAAAAACAATCTTGGCCCTGACCAAACGCTACGAAGAACGTGGCTGGGGCGAAGTCAGCGAAACCAGCTACCACGCTTTTCTGCTTTGGCTGGAAGACGCCCTGAACAGCCAATTCCTGCCCCACCAATGGCCACAATTCGACATCCGGCCGGAGCACTTGCACACCGTGGCCGTCGAGCCTGGGCCTACGCACATCACCCGGTTAAAACCTGAAATCCCCATCGCCATGCCGGGATTGGGCGCCAACCTCGCCAGCCAGTTGCCGTCGATACTTTCGGACGAGTTGGTGGCGCGTGGCGGCTACCGCATGCCGGTGCATGCCTGTGGTTACAACTGGCTGGACTCCAACGAACAGGCCGCGTCCAGGCTGGTCAAGCGCATCGACGAGCTGATGCACCAGTACGGTCGCAATTGCCAGCAGGTGATTCTGGTGACGCATTCCATGGGTGGGCTGGTGGCGAGGCGATGCGCGCAACTGCCGGGCATGGCCGACAAGATCGCCGGTGTGGTCCATGGGGTGATGCCTGCCATCGGCGCGCCGGTCGCTTACCGCCGCTGCAAAGTCGGCATGAGCGACGAGGACCCCATTGCCGGTGCGGTGATTGGCCCGACCGGCCAGGAGGTCACCGCTGTGTTTGCGCAGGCGCCCGGAGCCTTGCAATTGCTGCCCACCCAGGATTATGCCCCGGGGTGGCTGCGGCTGATCGACGAGCGAGGCGGGCCGGCCATGCCGCGCCAGCCGGAAAAAGACCCCTACGAAGAGATTTATCTGCGACGTGACCGTTGGTGGGGATTGCTGCGCGAAGAGTGGTTGGCGCCGAAGGATGGGGATCCGATCACGTGGAAAGATTTCGCGGATAACATCCGGAGCGCAAAGGAGTTTCACCAGGACATCGCTGGGTCATACCACCCGCAAACCTACGTCTACTACGGCAACGACGACAAGCACCCCAGCTTCGAATCCATCACCTGGGAAATGCGACGCGGGTCTCGTCTCAATGGCCCCCATGCCTCAAGCCCCGATGCCTTCACGGTGTCCAGCCTGCAGATGCATGAAGTGCGCGACGACGGACGCAGCCCGTTGTACGTCGGCGGGCAAGCCGAGGCCGTGCCACCCCTGCGCGGTGATCCCGACGCGCCGGTCAGAACCGTGCAGACCAGCTATTGGGAGCTGCACTGCCGCATGCAGGACGGCGCGGGCGACGGCACCGTTCCGGTGAGTTCTGGTCGTGCGCCGGTCAGGCAGGCACGCAAGGATTCGATCCGCCAGCAAGTCCAGGCGCCCGGCTTCGATCATGAAGCGTCGTACGCCAATCCGTTAACCCAGCAATTCACTCTTTACTCCCTCATCAAAATCGCAGCGAAAGCCAAGAGGCCGCTATGCGCCGGTTGACCGCTTTTTTTACAGGCCTGCTGTTGGGGGCGGTCGCCGGGTGCACCGCCTTCAAACAGCCCACCGAACAGGAGAAACAAACCGTGCACGAATTGACCAGCAACATGCGCACCTGGGCGCTGGGCCGAGGCCTGATCGATCTGCCCGCCAACTGGAGTGGTGGCGGGGATGTGAAGCTGTACTACGGATTGGGAGCTGATCACTCAAGCGTTGAGGTCTTGATCTTGGGGGAGGGCGTGACGCAGGAGCGATTTGATGCGGCCTTGCAGGAGCGGGCGCGTCGGATCTCGGCGGTTAAGAACTATAAGAATTCAGATGTGTCGATGCTGGTGTCGGCGAAAATGGCCTCACCCAGGGAAAAGTTGCTGCAGTACTACAAGCAAGCAACACGCCGCCAAACATTCGTTCATGAGTCTCATCTGCTGATCGATGACGTCTACGTCATGCTCAGAGCTCAATCCTACGACGGCGATACGGATCCCGTTCAAGCCCAACTATTAAAGCTGTCGAAGGAAATCTTCAAAGTCACCCCCGAAAATGCCGGCGCGGGGTTTGCGCTTGGGCCGATTGTGATCCGCAGTCATCACGATCAGGAGATAGCCAGCTTCGAGTTCAGTCCTCCTGCCTCGGATGTCTCACTGAGCATCTACATCAACGCATTATCACCTGATGATGAAGAGCGTTTGCATGTTCGCACTCCAAAAGACGGGCAAATTTTTCTCGCAGGTGATTACGAAAATCTGCGCACTGGAAAAATCATGTTGGCCGGCATGCAAGCCGAAGAGTCCCTGATCGGCTTCAGCGATGACACTCACCGTCAAATACTCTTCGTGAGCGAAAACTACCGGGACAATCCCTCGCTGGCTCGGCCTGGTATGAGCATCCGCTTGTCGGCAGGCGGCATGAAAGGAGAGCCAGATGATCCCGATGAGCCCGAAGACCTCGTCCGCTGGACCCTGCCCCAGTTCGCCAACAAAGGCTACGACCTGCCGCTCTGGCAACAACCTGCTTCACCAGACCCCGTCAACCCCTCCCTCACCGATTACGAAGCCATGGCCGTGTGGGACGCCATCCTCAAGTCCGTACGCATCCGCTACGGCTCAGTCGCGCCCAAGCCGGACCCTTGGGCGAACGACCGTGGCCCAACGGCCGAGGAGGCGGCCGAAAACAAACGCATCCTCGATGAGTTCATCGCCAGCTTTGAAAAGCGCAAACCGTTTCCAGGGGACAAAGATCAATGATCAGCACCCCCCAGCCTCATCTGCGCAGGCGGCGCCTGTTTTTCACATGCTTGACGCTTGCGTTGCTCACGGGGTGCACCGCCTTCAAACAGCCCAGTGAACAGGAGAAACAAACCGTGCACGAACTGACCAGCAACATGCGCACCTGGGCGTTGGGCCGAGGCTTGATTGATTTGCCTGCGAATTGGAATGGAGGCGGGGATGTAAAGCTCTATTACGGTCTGGGTGCCGATCATTCCTCCGTCGAGGTGCGTGTATTGGGCGAAGGCGTGACGCAGGAGCGCTTTGATGCCGCTTTGAATGAGCGGACCCGTCGAATTGCAGCGGTCAAAAATTATAAGCAGGGAAATGCCCCGATGTTAGTGTCGGTAAAAAAAGCAGATGGGCAGAGTAAATTACTACAGTACTACGAGAGCACTGAGCTTCCGGACTGGTTCGTTCATGAGGCTCACCTGTTGATTGATGATGTCTACGTCATGCTCCGCGCCGACTCATTCAATGGAAAGACCCAGCCCGTCGAAAACCGCCTGCTAAAACTCTCCAAGGAAATATTCAAGGTTGCACCGCAGAGTGCAGGTGCAGGCTTTGCCTTGGGGCCTATCGTGATCAGAAGCCATCATGATCAGGAGATCGCCAGTTTCTACTTTCGTCCCCCGGCTTCGGATGTGGCGCTGAATGTCTACATCAACGCGCTCTCACCGGATGACGACGAGCGCTTGCACATCCGCACCCAAAAAGACACGCAAATATTTCTCGCCGGTGATTATGAAAACCTGCGAGCTGGGAAAGTTACATTGGCCGACATGCAAGCCGAAGAGTCCCTGATCGGCTTCAGCGATGACACTCACCGTCAAATACTCTTCGTGAGCGAGAACTATCGCGACACTCCTTCACTGAGTCGCCCAGCCATGAGTTTGCGTTTGTCGGCAGGCGGAAAAAAACGCTCCGCCATTGACCCGAATAAACCAAAAGACCTCGTTCGCTGGACCCTGCCCAACTTCGCCAACAAAGGCTACGACCTACCGCTCTGGCAACGCCCCGCACGCCGGGAGCCCGTCAACCCCTCCCTCACCGACTACGAAGCCATGGCCGTGTGGGACGCGATCCTCAAGTCCGTCCGCATGCGCCCCAGTTCAGTCGCGCCCAAGCCGGACCCTTGGGCGAACGACCGTGGCCCAACGGCCGAGGAGGCGGCCGAAAACAAACGCATCCTCGATGAGTTCATCGCCAGCTTTGAAAAGCGCAAGCCGTCACCCGGGGATAAAGATCAATGATCAGCGCCTGCCGATCTTCTTGTAGCCGCGTTCATCACCAACCCATCCGTAACCGCGCCTACGCCTTGGTCCGCAGAGACGGCGCACGGTTCGAAGGGCGCAGCGATGGCGAAGGTTTCGTCACCCTGCAACAGGGCATGACGCTGGAAGGGCTTGTACTGGAATGGCTTGAACACGGAGCCCCCGCATGACCAACAACCCGACGGCGCCGCGTATTGCGCCCATGACCTACAACGCGCGCGGTAACCCGGTGCATACCTGGACCCTGACGCCCAGCCATCTCACCGACCCGGTGCACTGCATATTGCCGCCGGATGGGGTGCTGCCGGTGATTTTTGTGCCGGGGATCATGGGGTCGAATTTGAAGAGTAAGCCTGCTGAGCAGGAGAGCGAAGAGCAGGGAGAAGAGGGGGTACCCATCTGGCGGTTGGATGCGGGGTTCATGGGAAAGAACATGTGGTTGGCGAAAAACTGGATATTTAAAACGCCAGGTGAACGTCAAAAAATTCTGCATCCGGTTCGTGCGGAAGTTGATAGAGAAGGAGCGGTGCCTAAACGCGCCGTAGGTACGGTCATTACCCAGCCAGAGCCAGACAAGAAAAAGGCAGCCTTGGCCTTGTCCAAACGCTATCGAGAACGTGGCTGGGGCGAAGTCAGCGAAACCAGTTATCACGCTTTTCTTCTCTGGCTGGAAGACACCCTGAACAGCCAATTCCTGCCCCACCAATGGCCACAATTCGACATCCGGCCGGAGCATTTGCACACTGTCGCCGTCGAGCCTGGGCCTACGCACATCACCCGGTTAAAACCTGAAATCCCCATCGCCATGCCGGGATTGGGCGCCAACCTTGCCAGCCAGTTGCCGTCGATACTTTCGGACGAGCTGGTGGCGCGTGGCGGCTACCGCATGCCGGTGCATGCCTGTGGTTACAATTGGCTGGACTCCAACGAACAGGCCGCGTCCAGGCTGGCCAAGCGCATCGACGAGCTGATGCACCAGTACGGTCGCAATTGCCAGCAGGTCATTCTGGTGACGCACTCCATGGGTGGGCTGGTGGCGAGGCGATGCGCGCAATTGCCGGGCATGGCCGACAAAATCGCCGGTGTGGTCCATGGGGTGATGCCTGCCATCGGCGCGCCGGTCGCTTACCGCCGCTGCAAAGTCGGCATGAGCGACGAAGATCCCATTGCCGGTGCGGTGATTGGCCCGACCGGCCAGGAAGTGACCGCCGTGTTTGCGCAGGCACCGGGCGCCTTGCAATTGCTGCCCACCCAGGATTACGCCCCGGGTTGGCTGCGGCTGATCGACGAGCGAGGCGGGCCGGCCATGCCGCGCCAGCCGGAAAAAGACCCCTACGAAGAGATTTATCTGCGACGTGACCGTTGGTGGGGATTGCTGCGCGAAGAGTGGTTGGCGCCGAAGGATGGCAAGGCAATCACTTGGGAAATATTCGCGGACAACATCCGGAGCGCAAAGGAGTTTCACCAGGATATCGCTGGGTCATACCACCCGCAAACCTACGTCTACTACGGCAACGACGACAAACACCCCAGCTTCGAATCCATCACCTGGGAAATGCGACGCGGGTCTCGTCTCAATGGTCCCCATGCCTCAAGCCCCGATGCCTTCACGGTGTCCAGCCTGCAGATGCATGAAGTGCGTGACGACGGACGCAGCCCGTTGTACGTCGGCGGGCAAGCCGAGGCCGTGCCACCCCTGCGTGGTGATCCCGACGCGCCGGTCAGAACCGTGCAGACCAGCTATTGGGAGCTGCACTGCCGCATGCAGGACGGCGCGGGCGACGGCACCGTTCCGGTGAGTTCTGGCCGTGCGCCGGTCAGGCAGGCACGCAAGGATTCGATCCGCCAGCAAGTTCAGGCACCCGGCTTCGACCATGAGGCGTCGTATGCCAATCCGTTAACCCAGCAATTCACCCTCTATTCCCTCATCAAGATCGCGGCGAAAGCCAAGAGGCCTCTATGCGCCGGTTGACCGCTTTTTTTACAGGCCTGCTGTTGGGGGCGGTCACCGGGTGCACCGCCTTCAAACAGCCCAGCGAACAGGAGAAACAAACCGTGCACGAACTGACCAGCAACATGCGCACCTGGGCGCTGGGCCGAGGCCTGATCGATCTGCCGGCCAACTGGACGGGGGGCGGGGATGTGATGCTCTACTATGGACTGGGTGCCGATCACTCAACCGTTGAGGTTCGGGTGCTGGGGGACGGTGTGACGCAGGAGCGATTTGATGCGGCCTTGAATGAGCGGGCGCGTCGGATTTCGGCGGTTAAGAACTATAAGAATTCAGATGTGTCGATGCTGGTGTCGGCGAAAATGGCCTCACCCAGGGAAAAGTTGCTGCAGTACTACAAGCAAGCAACACGCCGCCAAACATTCGTTCATGAGTCTCATCTGCTGATCGATGACGTCTACGTCATGCTCAGAGCGGAGTCCTACAACGGCGATACGGTGCCCGTTGAAACCCGTCTATTAAAGCTGTCGAAGGAAATCTTCAAAGTCAGCCCCGAAAATGCCGGCGCGGGGTTTGCGCTTGGGCCGATTGTGATCCGCAGTCATCACGATCAGGAGATTGCGACATTCAATTTTCGGCCTCCTGCTTCGGATGTCTCGCTCGAGGTTTATGTCAATGCGTTATCGCCTAGCCAAACGAAAAGCATAAAGACCCGGACCGAGGAGGGCGCGAGGGTTTTCCTCGCGGGTGATTATGAAAACCTGCGCACGAAGAAGATCACCCTCGCGGGAATGCCGGCGGAAGAATCCCTGATCGGCTTCAGTGACGACACTCACCGTCAAATCCTCTTCGGGGCCGAAATCTATCGTGAAAATCCCGCCCTGAATCGTCCAAGCATGAATTTTCGTATGTCGGCGGGTGGGATAAAAAGAACTCCAATCAATCCTGACAAACCCAAGGACTTAGTTCGCTGGACCCTGCCCGAATTCGCCAACAATGGCTACGACCTGCCGCTCTGGCAACAACCCGCTTCACCAGACCCCGTCAACCCCTCCCTCACCGATTACGAAGCCATGGCCGTGTGGGACGCGATCCTCAAGTCCGTGCGCATGCGCCCCAGTTCAGTCGCGCCCAAGCCGGACCCTTGGGCGAACGACCGTGGCCCAACGGCCGAGGAGGCGGCCGAAAACAAACGCATCCTCGATGAGTTCATCGCCAGCTTTGAAAAGCGCAAGCCATGACCATGGGCGTGGCGTTAGCGGGAGCAAAAAGGAACGCGTTCATGCCGTCTGTAGGCAACGAATTCTATAAATACGCTAGGAGCGATTCATGAAAACGGTCTGGAGTTACCTCAAACGCTGGGGCCTGCCGCTACTGCGCCAGTTCAATCAGGCGCTACCGGTGCTGGTGCTGCTGGGCGTGGTGTTCTTGCTGATCGCCATCTGGTGGCTGGGGCCACAGTGGACCTGGCGTGAGCACCAGCCGCTGGCCGACTTGGCGATGCGGGTCTCGGTCAGTGTGGTGGTGATCGTAGCGCCGCTGCTGGTCTGGGCGTGGCGTGTGCGGGAGCGTTACCAGCGTTTGCAGGTCGAACGCCAACATGAGGTTGCCCTAGAAGCCGACCCCTGCCTGCCTTATGTCGAAGCGCAGGAGCGGGCATTGGATCGCAGCCTGGGCAACCTGCTGAACAATATGGAGCGCCGCCGTTCGCTCTATCAACTGCCGTGGTACCTGGTGCTGGGCGAGGAGAACGCCGGCAAGACCAGCCTGATCACCCGCTCCAACCAGAGCTTTGCCTTGTCCCATGTGACCAAGGCCGGGGTCAGGGCTCATCAGGAGGAGCAACTGGCCTATCCGGTGGATTGGTGGATCGGTGACGAGGCGGTGTTGATCGATCCTCCGGGGGAATTTCTCAGCCACCCGGAGTCGGCGGCCAGTGATGAGGAGCAGTCGGGCGCGGAGGGCAAGCTCAAACCGGTACTGCCCACTGGCGCCCATGCGCGCCTCTGGTCGCACCTGCTCGACTGGCTGACGCGCAATCGCAGCCGTCGGGCCTTGAACGGCGTGGTGCTGGTGATCGATGTGCAGGCCTTGTTGGCGCAACGTCCCGAGCAGCGCAAGGCCCACGCCAACCTGCTGCGCACCCGGCTGTTTGAGCTGACGCGGCAGTTGGGCACGCGCCTGCCGGTGTACGTGACGTTGAGCAAGTTCGACCTGTTGGAAGGCTTCGAAGAGTTCTTCGCCCACTTGTCGCGCAGTGGGCGCGAAGACCTGTTGGGCTTCACCTTCAGCCTGGACGCGGTGGATGATTTCGATGCTTGGCTGGCGGAACTGACACGCCAATACCAGGCCTTTGTCGTCTGCCTGAGCGAGCAAGTTTTCGACGGCGCCAGGGAGTCGCGCACATTGATTGAGCGCGATCGCTTGCAGGCGCTGGCGCACCAGGTGGCGGGCCTGCGCCCGGCGCTGTTTGGCTTCTTGAGCGAAATGCTTGGCAGCGATCGCTTCACCACCCCGGCGCTGGTGCGCGGGCTGTATTTCTCCTCGGTGCTTCAGAAGGGCACCCTGAGCAACGCTTTCGTCAAAGAAGCGGGGCAAGCCTATCAACTGCCGCCACCGCCACTCGAGGTCAAACCGGACGGAGGCACGGCGATTTACTTTGCCCACCAACTGTTCCAGCGAGTGATTTACCCCGAAGCGGGGCTGGCGGGCGACAACATCAAGGTGGCCCGCAGCAAACGACGGCTGCTGATCGCAGGGTTCAGCGTCGCGTCCCTCGGGTGTTTAGTGACCATCGGTACCTGGCAGTTTTACTTCAACATCAACCGCGACAAAGCGGCCACCGTATTGGCCAAGAGCCAGGAGTTCAGTGAGCGGGACATCGACGCCAAGGTCGACGCCACCGGCCGCAACTTGCTGGTGCCGCTGGACCAGATTCGCGATGCAGTGCTGGTCTACGGCGACTATCGCCAAGCGTGGCCGTTGTTGTCGGATATGGGGTTGTATCAGGGGAGGGCGATCGGCCCCACCGTGGATAAGGCGTACCTGAATCTGCTGTCCAAGCGCTTCCTGCCGGCGATTGCCAGCGGTGTGCTGGATGCGATCAACACCGCGCCTGCGGGCAGCAATCAGCAACTGGCGGCCTTGCGCGTCTACCGCATGCTTGAAGTGCGGCAAAACCGCCGCCCGGCCATCGTCGAAGAGTGGGTCGCCAAGCAGTGGCAGCGCGCCTATCCAGGCCAGGGCCAGTTGCAGGCCGATCTGATGGGCCACCTGGGCTACGCGCTGAAATACGCCGACGCCGACCTGCCGCACTACCGTGAACGCATTGCCCAGGTGCAACAGCAATTGCGCCAGTTGCCCATGGCCGAACGGGTCTACATGAGCCTGAAACAGGACGCTCTGGAGCGTTTGCATCGCCCGCTGGACCTGCGCAATGAGGTCGGCCCAGCGTTCGATATCGTCTACCGCCCGCTGAACACCGATCAAGAGGGCAGCGGCCTGCAGTTGCCACCGTTGCTTACCGCCAAGGGCTTCAAGGACTACTTCGAGCCCGGCACCGACGGCATCATCGAACTGGCCATGATCGACCAATGGGTGCTCGGCGAACGGCAGCGCCTGGACTACTCCGATGAAGACCGCAAAATTCTGACCCAGCGCATTCGCGCCCTGTACAGCGCCGACTATGTGGACAGCTGGCGGCGGGCACTGAATCAGTTCGCGGTCACCGATTTCGACGACCTCAGCCACGGTGTGGCCGTGTTGGAACAAGTCACCGGCCCGGCCGCACCGCTGCGGCGCCTACTGGAAACCTTGCGCGACAACAGCGTGATTTACCCGGCCGTGCCTTTGGCCGAAGGACAAGCACCGCTGGCGCTGGACAAGGTATCGGACGGCCAACAGCAGGCCGCTGGTATTCGGCGCGCGTTCTCCAGCCTGGCCGAACTGATCACCGCGCAAGGCGAACAGCCGTCCTATTACGAAGAAACCCTGCGCTCAGTCAGCGCCGTCTACGACTATGCCAAGGCCGTGCACGACAATCCCGACCCCGGTAAAGCCGCCCTTAAAACCGTGCTCAACCGCTTCTCCCTGGGCGGTGCCGACCCGATCGCCAACCTGCAACGCGTCGCCGTGGGTCTGCCCGAACCGCTGAACCAACAGGTCAAAAAGCTCGCCGACCAGACCTCGCAGGTGCTGGTGATTGCCGCCCTGCGCGAGCTGGAGAAACGCTGGGACAGTGAGATCTATAGCTTCTACCGCGACCGCCTGGCGGGCCGTTACCCGTTCAAGGCCAGCGGCGAGGACGCCTCGCTGGAGGACTTTGAAGCGTTCTTTGGCCCACAAGGGCGCCTGCAGCAGTTTCACGATCAATACCTGAACGTATTCCTCAAGGACAACCTCGATGTGCTGTACTCCGACAGCCTCGGCGGCTACCTGGTGCGCAGCGACGTGCTGGAACAGCTGAAAAATGTCGAGCGCATCCGCGACACCTTCTTCAACCATCGCGGCCACTTGGCCGTGCAACTCACCATCGAACCCCTGGCCCTGAGCGCCACCCGCCTGAGCAGCATGCTCAGCGTCGACGGCCAACTGATCCCCTACCAGCATGGCGCGCCGCAACGCACGGGACTGGTGTGGCCCAACAGCCTGGGCAACACCAATGGCAGCCAACTGACCCTGGTGCACAGCACCGGCAATACCGCCAGCCTGAGCTATCGCGGGCCGTGGTCGTTGTTCCGGCTGCTTAGCCGCGGGCACCTCAATGGAAGAACCGACACCAGCGTGGACCTGACCTTTGCCGTTGCCGATGGGCTGATGCGTTATCGGATTGGGGCGGAGAAGGCTAACAACCCGATCACCCAACGCAGTTTTGAGGGGTTTGTGTTGCCGAGGACGTTGCTGGAAGAGCGCGGCAGAAAAAAAGCTACTGACAGCGTCACGCAACGGTAAGGAGTTCCGCATGATGGATAAGACCGATCGAGTCCGCAGCTTGAACTATTCGACTCAGGCCCTGGAGCAACTGGAAGTGTGCCTGCCTTTGCTGAGCCAGAACCTTCCCGGTATTCGTATGGCCCACACGTTTGTAGCGAAGCAACTGCATGACAGCGTGAAGTTCCTGCTACCCAACTGTGCCGAGTTGGTCGACATGAGCGAGCTGCGCCAGGCGCATGTCGATATGGCTCGCCTGCCGTATCCAGTGGTAGCCCTTGAAGCCCCCTGGGTCTGGCCGGACGGAGCCGGTGGTGACAAACACGGTGGCATCCGCTCATCCAAGCGTATCGCCCTGTGCTTGACCATGTCCCCGGAAGTCGCCAATTGGCTGCCGGATACCCGGGGCTTCCTACAGGAAGAGCACGGCGGGGTGATCGTTATCCCGCTGTACTGGGAGGATCGTACCGGGCTTTGGAAGCTGCCCATGGGCGGCGCCTTTGTGCCCCATGACAACGAAGTCAGTGACTACTCCCCTGGCGAGGCCGGCCTGACCAATCAGCTATTGACCGAACCCTACATCGCCGCCGGGTTGCCGCTAAGCAAACTGCGCCAGTTTCGCGTATCGCCGTTCCTGCTGCTGCCGGAGATTGCAGCACAAGCGCTGGAACACTCTTGCGGAGCAGAAGTGGCCGCGAGAGTCCTGTCCGATACCCGTGATGAAGTATCAATGCTGTTGCAGACAGGCGTGGTGCTCAACTGCGCCAATGTCACCACAGCAGAGATCGCCGCACCGAAGTTGATCAATCGCAAGCGCCAGGGAAAAGGAAAGCCGCCGTTCTTCAGCTATCGCGTACTTCAGATCAGCGCTCCACGTGCAACCGGCACTTCAAGTGGCGGTGGACAGCATGCTTCGCCGCGCGCGCATCTGCGGCGTGGGCACGTTCGACGGTTGGAGGAGCGGACTGTGTGGGTACGGCCGGCGATGGTTAATGCTGGGGCAGCGGCGGCGGTTGGGCAGGTGGAGAAAGAGTACTCCATCACACCCATGGTTTCCGGTGGCTAGGCGTGTGTTGTGGGGGAGAGCACTTTGCTTGGGAAGCAGCTCGAATAGTAGCTGCATGATGATCGGCGCAGCAGAATACCCACGTCTGCGCTGCGAGCATGGGCTTAAGCTCATTCTGATTTTTCACTCAAATACCTGCCCCAATGCTCCATCATGACCCGACGCTTCTCGAAAAGGTCTCCCCGCGCATAGGCTGCCTCGATGCTTTATGTAGATGCTGGGGGTTTTCATGGTGGCTGCCCGGGCGCTTTGGCAGGGGAAAGAATTTTCAGGTGGGGGGTTGACCACGTATTTTAATACTGTACTATTCGCCTCCCGCTAACGAGCAGCTTGATGTTGCTCTTGGTTTAAGTAGTTGATTTTGTTGAAAAATCAGAAACTTTTAAGGTTGCAATTTGAAAAGATGCGCTGTAAGATGCGCACCTCGGTTGAGATGAAAGATCTTAACCAGCCGCTCTTTAACAACTGAATCAAGCAATTCGTGTGGGTGCTTGTGGAGTCAGACTGCTAGTCAACAGATTATCAGCATCACAAGTTACTCCGCGAGAAATCAAAGATGTAACCAACGATTGCTGAGCCAAGTTTAGGGTTTTCTCAAAACCCAAAGATGTTTGAACTGAAGAGT
>NZ_JAHBDJ010000055.1:0-266553 GCF_019956375.1 Pseudomonas sp. GL-R-19
CAGCTCTTATCAAACAAAAAATAACCCATTGTTTTTGCTCTAAAAATTATCCAGCCATCACCAACTGCATGCCCAGCTTGCGCGCCTTGTGTTCCAAGGCGCGTAACTGTCGGCTGCGGCTTTTCGCTTCAAAAGCTTCGATACCCTTTTCTACATAGGGCTGGCCCTTGGTCAGCATGGCGTAGATCAGTCGCGCCAGTTGGTGCGCGGTCGCCTTGATCGCGCAGCCGGTGTCCATCCGGGTTAAACGGGCCCGGTGGCTGGCACCGATAAAGCTTTTGTCGTTGCGGGCATTGGAGGCTGATTGCTTAAGAGCCTGGGACGCCCGATTGATTACCTTGGGGGGTTTGCCGGGAAGCGCTTTTCCTCCCGATATGCGGGTCGGCGGCGCCACACCGAGCCAGGAACAAAAGTGTTGAGAGGTCGGGAAACGCGACAAATCAGGCCCCAATTCGCTGGCCAGAACCAGTGCCGTATCCACGCCGATCGTCGGGATGGCGGTCAAGTCCACGCCCATCACTTGGCCCAAGGCTTGATGCAAGGCGCTCTGCTGCGCAGCCGAAAGATGAGGACTTCGCAGCACTTTGCCGGCAACCGGCACCGCTTCCTGGAGCCTGGGTAGCCGTTCAAGCACTTGCGCGATGGCCTTGTCGCAGTCGGCGATCCGCGTTACCAGGAAGTCATGGCAGGCTAACTCCTGGCTCAGCGCGTGGAGGTGTTCGGCACGCCAATTACCATGCAGACTGCGAGCGATGGTGGCCTGGTCCGCCTTGATGCGCCGATCTCGCAACGCGGCGAGAACCAGCGGGTCGCGCTCGCCCTGGTTGATCGCGTTAAGAATTTTCATGCCGGTCACACCGGTAATGTCACTGATGACGTTGGCCAAATGAATGTTCATCTGGCTCAGGGCTTTTTGCATCCGATTGATGGACTTGGCCTGATCGCAGACTTTATTGGCCCGTTGGCGCACCAGGGAACGCATCGAGCAAATCTCATCCGAAGGGCGAAAAGCCCCGCTCAACAGGCCGTGCGTCATGAGTTGCCAGATCCATTGGCAATCGAGGACATCGGATTTGCGGCCAGAGGTCTGCCGGGTTGCACGGGAGTTGACCAGATAAACCTCAAATCCCCGCGCGTCCAGCACTTCGAAAAGGGGGATCCAGTAGACGCCGGTGGCCTCCATGGCCACGACCTTGATCTTCAATGACGCGAGCCAGTCGGCTAACGCGATCAGGTCATCGGTGAAGGTCGAAAACTTGCGAACCGGGTTATCGCCGCGCCCGGGATTGACCGCGACCCAATGCTCACGACTGCCAACATCGATACCAGCGCAGTCGTGGTGGATAATCTCGAAGCGTTTTTGGTTCTTGCGCGCCATGCCAATTCCTCGCAGGATGGAAAAGCGTGCGCGGGGTACACGGTGGCGAAAGGGTTCACTCTCTTATACGAGGTCACGGCATGCCGTGCCTTCAACGACTCCACGCCGATACCGTGCGGACCACTCTCCTACTCGGGTGCTGTCACACCAGTGCTAATGACGGTCTCTGCCCCGCGCACGCTCTTCAACTCTAGCTCCCTCAGTTTGCTGCGCGACAGCGCGGCGTCGAAGACGAGGCGGCCCCTCAGGGCTTTTTGCATCCGATTGATGGACTTGGCCTGATCGCAGACTTTATTGGCCCGTTGGCGCACCAGGGAACGCATCGAGCAAATCTCATCCGAAGGGCGAAAAGCCCCGCTCAACAGGCCGTGCGTCATGAGTTGCCAGATCCATTGGCAATCGAGGACATCGGATTTGCGGCCAGAGGTCTGCCGGGTTGCACGGGAGTTGACCAGATAAACCTCAAATCCCCGCGCGTCCAGCACTTCGAAAAGGGGGATCCAGTAGACGCCGGTGGCCTCCATGGCCACGACCTTGATCTTCAATGACGCGAGCCAGTCGGCTAACGCGATCAGGTCATCGGTGAAGGTCGAAAACTTGCGAACCGGGTTATCGCCGCGCCCGGGATTGACCGCGACCCAATGCTCACGACTGCCAACATCGATACCAGCGCAGTCGTGGTGGATAATCTCGAAGCGTTTTTGGTTCTTGCGCGCCATGCCAATTCCTCGCAGGATGGAAAAGCGTGCGCGGGGTACACGGTGGCGAAAGGGTTCACTCTCTTATACGAGGTCACGGCATGCCGTGCCTTCAACGACTCCACGCCGATACCGTGCGGACCACTCTCCTACTCGGGTGCTGTCACACCAGTGCTAATGACGGTCTCTGCCCCGCGCACGCTCTTCAACTCTAGCTCCCTCAGTTTGCTGCGCGACAGCGCGGCGTCGAAGACGAGGCGGCCCCTCCTACGGGTGTACATAAAACCCTGTAGGAGCTGCCGAAGGCTGCGATCTTTTGCTTTAAGCGGGTCTAGAAATCCCGCTTGTAGAAGATGTCCAGCGAACTGGCCACGCCACCCGCGGCTTCGAGGTAGACCTTCTTGCTCAGCTTATAGCGCAAGGCAATGGTGTTGGCCGGTTCGAACACACCGACGCCATAGCGCAGGCTGAGCTTCTCGGAAATATTGCCGCTGGCCACCACACTGGTGGCAGTACCGCTGCCCTGGGTGTCGAGCTGGAAGTCCTGGATGCCCAGGTTCTTGGCCAGGCCACTGGTCACTCCGGAACTGCCCATCAAGCCCAGACCGAGGGCCGCCTGGGCGAGCATGTTGTTGTCTTCGCCATTGCTGCTCAGCGGACGCCCGAGCACCAGATAGGACAGGGCCTGCTCCTGGCTCATGGCCGGTTCGGAGAAGATCTGTGTGGTCGGCTGCTCGGCGCTGCCACTCAGGCGAATGCCGGCGATGATGTCGTCGGTCTTGCGAATGGCCTCGATGTCCAGGTACGGCTGATCGATGGGCCCGGCAAACAGCAAGCGTGCCCGGCGCACCGAAAGCCGCTGGCCGTAGGCGCGGTATCGGCCATCGTTCAGCCACAGCTCGCCACGGGTGTCCATGTTGTCACCGATGTGCACATGCCCCTGCACATTCGCGGTCAAGCCAAACCCGGCGAAGCTCAACTTGTCCTCGCCGACCAGCACCTCGATGTCCATCTTCATCGCCAGCGGCGGCTTGCCCTCATCGGTTTGCTGACCGACGATCACCGTGTCATCGGAGACCTTGACCGTCGACGGCGGCAAATCGCGAATGGTGATTTCGCCCTTGGGCACCAGCACTTTACCGGCGATGGCCAACTCGCCATCCTTCATCGAGATTTTCAGATCCGGTGCGACCTCAAGCTTGGCGTAAGGCTCGACGGTGACCGGCAACTGCGAGCCCCTGAGCGCCAGGTCCACCATCAGCGCTTGCCCCCAGGCGATGTTGCCGTTCAGGCTGCCTTGCCCAACCTTGCCGCTGTTCCAGCCACCATTGACCGATACGTTTTCGCCGGCGATCAGCGCTTGAACGTGCAGGTTTTGCAGCTCCATCGGCAGTTCAGGTCCGGCAATCACGCCGTCGCTGAGTTGCAGGCTGCCATTGATCTGTGGCGCCAACAGCCCACCGGAAATCGTGCCACTGCCATTGAGGTGCCCGGCCAGCTTTTCGACCATTGGCACAAACGGCCGCGCCACCGACAGATCCAGCCCGCTCAAGCGGAACGAGCCGCTCAACGGTTTGTTCTTCGGCAACGGATTGAGTTGCGCCTGCACCATCAGCTCACCGAGCTTGCCACCGACGAAATTGAGCTCGGTGTCGATGCGTTTGGGCGTGAGTTTGCTGGTGAGTTTCAGAGTCTGGTACGGGAAGTCCAGCCACTGGTCCTTATCCTTGATGCGCAACGTGCCCCCGCCGGCATCGACGCTGATCTGGCCGTTCGGGCCACTGGCCGGCAGGTCCAGTTGCAGGTCGGCGTTGAGGCGGCCCTGCCAGGCGAAATCCTTCGGCAACCATTGCGCAAGGCTGTCGATCGGGAACTGCTTGAGGTGATAACGCAGTTTCGGCTCGGGCATCAGGCGCGAGTCTTCTCCACACAGGCTGGCCTGGCCGGATGCCCAGCAATGGGCGCCAAAATTGATTTTGCCGTCCGCCAGGCGTTCGAGTTTCGCCGGCCCTTGCAGCTTCCAGTCCTGGCCACCGGCCTGGATATCACCGCTGGCCAGGCGTCCGCGCCAATTGCCCTTGTCCAGTGCACCGTCCAGACCCAGCGCCAGTTTCAGCTTCGGCCCTTGCAGATCGAGGCTCAGCTTCTGGTTTTTGATGTCACCCTGACCGCTGGCGGTCAGCGTTCCCAGCGATGTGTCACCGGCCCGGATGCCACTGCCCTTGAGGTCGATTTTCGCCCGTTGCGCACTGTCCAGCGTGGCGTCCAGGTTCAGGCTTTGCAGGCGATGGTCCTGGAAAGCCAGTTGCGAGCCTTGCAGGTCAAGCTTGCCTTGGGGCGCGTTGAGCGTGCCGGCGACATCCACGCGGCCATTGAGCTGGCCGCGCAGCTCTGGCCAGAGCTGGGCCAGGCGCGGCAGCTTGAGATCGATCTGGCCGGCGAGTTTCTGTTGCAGGCTGCCCTTGCCACTGATGCTGTTGTCGCCGAGACGAACTTGCAGGGCATTGAGGTTCCATTGCTCGCCACGGCCATCGGCCTTGGCCTGGATCACCGCCGGTTGACCGCGCAGTTTGCCCTTGAGGTCCAGGTCGGCATTGAGGCTGAGCACTTCGTTCTTCATCTCGCCCTGGCTGCGCAACGGCCCGGCCAGCGTACCCGGCAGCTCCGCGACCCAGTACGCGGGGTTGATCGCCGACAGGTCCAGCGCGGTGTCCCAGGCAATGCCGTCGGCGAATTGCAGGTTCAGGTGCCCTTCAGCCTTGCCCTGCCCGGCCTGAAGTTGAATCTGTTGCAGGTAGATTTTCGTCAGGTCGCCGGCGAAAGGGCTGGCCAGGGTGAAGGCGCCGGCCGGACCATCCGCCGCCGCGGCGAAGTGACCAAGGTACTTGCCGTCTGTGTAGGAGATTTCGCCGGTGAACGTGCGAAGCGCTACTTGCGGTTCGTCGATGAGCGGATAAAGCCTGTGCCACGGAAAGTCCAGCCAGTCGATCTTCGCTTCAGCGCTCAAGCCCTCGCTCCAATCCAGCTGCCCTGTGAGCTTGAGGCTTTGCTTGTCGTTGGCGGTCAGGTCCAGCGCGGCGATCTGCGCGCCCCTGGCGTCGACCTTGCCTTGCAGCGCCAGGGCGACTGGCCCTTGCTCGGCGGGCAGCGTGGCTTTGCCGAGCAGCGCGTAGCCGTTCTTCAAGTCGCCAGCCCCCGTGAGCTCAAGCTGATTGAGTTGCAGGGTGTCCGGCAGATCGGCACCGGGCTTGAAGCCATCGGCGGTGATCCGCACCTTGGCCGGCAGGTTTTCCACCAGCGGTTGCAGTTCGCCGGTCAGTTGCCCGTTGAGGTAACCGCTGCTGTCGGCTTTCAGGTTCAGAGTCTTGAGCAGGTCACCGTCGACTTTCAGCGCCAGCGCCAAGGGCTCAGGCGTCGACAACAGGGTCAGCTTGCCTTCGGCACTGAGGGGCCAGTTACCGGAGGGTTGCAGCAGGCCGGACAGGTTCAGGCTCAGGTCATCGCGCTGCAACGCCACCGAATCGATCCTCAAACCGGCCGCCGTCCAGTGCGCCGCCAGTTGCAAGCTCTTGAGCGCTTCGCTGCCGTTGAACAACAGGCTGCCGACCTTGATCCCCCCCAGTTCCAGGGCCAACGGTAACTTGAGCTCCGGGAGCGTGATCGGGCCGCTGTCTGGCTCTTCGGCACCCGGCGGGAACGTCAGGCTGACCTGATCGGCCTGCAATTGCTCGATGCACAAGGCCCTGCGGGACAGGCACAACGGCGACCAGGCAAAAATCACCTTGTTCAGCTCAACCCGATTATTGGCCTGTTGCCACAACACCCGGTCGGCACTCCACTGCCCGCCCAGCCGGCCCTGGAAGTTGTCCAGGGTCAAACCCGGCACGAAGCCCAACGCCCAGCGGCTGCCCGTCGCCGTCCCCAGCACCGTGGCCAGCGTCAGGACAACCAGCATCAACAGCGCCACTATCGCCAGCAGCGTTACTTTCAAACCACGCTTCACAGCTCAGGCCCCATGGAAAAGTGCAGTCGAATGCCGCCATCGTCGTCCAGCGCGTGGGCCAGGTCGAGGCGGATCGGCCCCACCGGCGATACCCAGCGCACGCCGATACCGACCCCGGTCTTGAGGTTCGGCAGTTCGAGTGTATTGAAGGCGTTGCCCTGATCGACAAAGGTCGCGATCCGCCATTTTTCGGCGACGGAATACTGATATTCCGCGCTGGCGGCCACCATGTAGCGACCACCGATGCGGTCGCCGTCGGAGTTTTCCGGGGACAGGCTCTGATAGTCGTAACCGCGCACGCTCTGATCGCCACCGGCGAAGAAGCGCAGCGATGGCGGCACCGATTTGAAGCCGTTGGTGGCACTGCCGCCGACCTGCACCCGCCCGAGGAAGCGGTGATTATCGAACACCGTGGTCAAGCCTTTGACCAGCGCCGTGCCGTAGAGCAGGTTGCTGTCGGAACCCAAACCTTCCTTGGCCACTCTGGATTCGAATTGCAGCCGATAGCCGTTATGCGGGTCGATGCGGTTGTCGCTTTTCAGGTACGAATAATTCACACCGGGCATCAGCAGGTTACTGAGCCCGGAGTCATCGCCAAGTTGGTAATCCTCGCGCTGCCACTTCAGCGACACCACCCGTTGCCAGCCGCTGGGCAATTTGCTGTGCCACTCGGGGCCGAGGGTCAGCAGCTTACTGTGGGTGTCGGTACCCGCGATGTCCTCATTCTGATAACCGCCGGCAAAACGCAGTTTGTCGGTCAGTGGCGGGTCCAGTGGAATGTCGTAGAACAGCCCGACGTTTTGCCGCGGCGCCGAGACTTCGGTTTCCCAGCCATAACTGTGCCCTTGGGCGTTGACCCAGTGTCGGGTCCAGTTGGCCTTGGCACGTGGGCCGACGTCGGTGGAGAAACCCAGGCCCAGGCCCATGGTTCGCGGCTTGCGGGTTTCGAGCTTGACGTCCACCGGGATCGCATCGTCCCTGGACGCCTTGGGTGCCGCGTCCACGCGCACGCCTTCGAAGTAGCCGCTCGATTGCAAGTTCTGATTGAGTTCGGCGATCAATTCCGAGTCATACGGCTCGCCGGCCTTGAATGGCACCATGCGTTGCAACAGCTCGTCATCGAACGGCGTATCACCCTCGAAATTGACCTTGCCCAAGGTATAGCGCGGGCCACTTTCATAGATCAGTTCGATATCGGCGACGCCGGCACGCGGGTCGACCGACAGTTTTGAACGGGTGAAGCGGCCGCTGAAAAAGCCATAACGCGAAGCCTGATTCTGGATCAGGCGCTTGGCATCCTCGTAATGACCATGATTGAGCACTGCGCCGGGCTTGAGTGCGTCGCTTTTGGGGACTCGAAAGGACTTGAGGGAGGCTGCCGGACCGTCGACACGCACCGTGACGTTACGCAAGTGCACCGGCTCGCCGGGGTCGACCGTCAGCACCAGGCGCGGCGTGTCGCCACCCTTCACCTCGCTGTCGATGTGCGGCTGGTAGTAGCCCAAGGCCTGGGCGGCCTTGTGCGCCTGTTCTTCGGCGCCGCGGCTGAAGCGCAGCAATGCCTGCTCGTCGCGATCGCCGAGGCTGCCGATATAGCCCTCTATATTGGCCTTCAGCTCATCATTGGACGGTTTGATCCGTACATCCAATTCACTTTGAGCCAGCGCCGTGCAGCTGGTCATCAGCATCAGCACACCGCTGGTAATTCTTCCTGGAAACTTCATAGGCGCGGATGCTATCACGAGCTTGAGAGCGTGATAGAGCCTGACAGACCCGGAAAGTTCGCCGCTCAAGCCGTTGCAGTATGTAACACCTGGGGATTGGGGTGAAAAAACACGTGTTCGCGGATCGGTCCTACGGCGACCTCACCAATTTCCTCGTAGCCTTGACGCTTATAGAACTCCAGATAGCGAGGATTCCCGGTGTCGAGAATCACGCCCTGTGAGTTTTCATCCACCGCGCACCAGTTGTGCACGGCCTGCAACAACTGCTCGCCGAAATGTTTGCCCTGGAATTGCGGATGCACCCCCAGCAACGGCAGGACGTGCACCGAGTCGTTCGGCACACAGGCCTCCACGGCAGCGTGATATTCGAGGTAGCGACGGGTGCAGCGAAATCCAGTGCTGAGCACCATGCGCAGGCGCCAGGCCCAACTTTCGGTGACACCAAGACGACGTTGCGGCGGCGCGATCAGGGCGATGCCGATCAGGCGGTCGTTGACCAGCAGGCCGATGGCCGGCAGGTCCTGGAGAAAATGCTGGGTCACCAGTTCGCGCACGGTGGCGCGAACCCGCTGTTCGTAACCGGGGCGTTCGGCTTCGAACAAATAGCCGAAAGTCGGCTCGTGTCGATAAGCCTGGTACAGCAGCGAACGCGCTTCGCGGGCGTAGCCGCTGTCAAGCATGTGAATATCGGCAATGGCGGTCGAGGTTTCGGGCATGACGGTTGATCTCCCCGGCACAGCTCGGGTGGCTGCACTCTTGTTGTTACGAACTGATCGACGCTGACACAGTTCCTTACAGATCCGAAATCAGTGTAGGCAATGAAATCGCCTTCGCGAGCAGGCTCGCTCCCACAAAGGTACAGACCACATCCGTTCCCTGTGGGAGCGAGCCTGCTCGCGATGAGGCCATTGCTGCCGACACAAAGCTGGCAGAACACAGTAAATCCCCTCACCCCACACTGGCCCGATTCCCACATGTCAGCTAGCATCGCCCTTTTGCCAGGACTGCCGGCCATGAAGATCGTCTCCTTCAACATCAACGGGCTGCGCGCCCGTCCCCATCAGCTGGCGGCGCTGATCGAAAAACACCAGCCCGATGTGATCGGCTTGCAGGAAACCAAGGTCCACGACGACCAGTTTCCCCTCGATGAAGTCAGAGCACTGGGCTACCACGTGTATTTCCACGGACAAAAGGGGCATTACGGCGTCGCCCTGCTCTCGCGTCAGGAACCGCTGGCCCTGCACAAGGGTTTCGCCACCGACGAAGAAGACGCCCAACGACGCTTCATCTGGGGCACCTTCGCCGACGCCAATGGTGTGCCGGTGACCATCATGAACGGTTATTTCCCACAGGGCGAAAACCGCGACCACCCGACCAAATTCCCGGCCAAGGAACGCTTCTACAGCGATTTGCAGCAACTGCTGGAAAGCCAGTTCGAGAACCACCAGCCACTGGTGGTGATGGGCGATGTGAACATTTCCCCGGAAGACTGCGATATCGGCATCGGCCCGGACAACATGAAGCGCTGGCTGAAAACCGGCAAATGCAGCTTCCTGCCGGAAGAGCGCGAGTGGATGGCCCGCTTGAAGAACTGGGGCCTGGTGGACAGTTTCCGTCACCTGAACCCGGACGTGACCGACACCTTCAGCTGGTTCGACTACCGCAGCCGTGGCTTCGAAGACGAACCCAAGCGTGGCCTGCGCATCGACCTGATCCTCGCCTCCCAGGGCTTGCTGCCACGGGTGAAAGCCGCAGGGGTGGACTACGAACTGCGTGGCATGGAAAAACCTTCGGACCATGCGCCGATCTGGCTTGAATTGAGCTAAAAAGCCCAAGATCGCAGCCTGCGGCAGCTCCTACCTATACCTGTAGGAGCTGCCGCAGGCTGCGATCTTTTAGCTGTCATTTTTCGGAAACCTTACTGACTTAATCTCCCGACACCTCCTTTGGCTATGTAGGGTGCCGGCATGATGCTGCGCGTGCTGTTCCTGTTGATGCTGTGCATGGGCTTGCCGCAGGCGGCCCCGGCCGGCGACTTGCCGACACCCGAGCACGGCCCGGTGCTGCGCATTCAGGGTTCCAACACCATCGGTGCGGCATTGGGACCGGCGCTGGTCGAGGGCCTGATGAATGAACAAGGCCTGCGCAAGATCCACCGCGAATCCCCGGACACCGTCAATGAACTGCGCATCGTCGGCGAAACAGTTCAGGGTCGGCGGGTCGTGGTGGAGGTGGCGGCCCATGGTTCCAGCACCGGTTTCACTGCGCTCAACGCAGCCAGCGCCGACCTGGCCGCCTCATCGCGCCCGATCAAGGACAGCGAACTGGCTAACCTCGAATCCCTCGGTGACCTGAAAAGCCCGAGCGCCGAACAGGTCATCGCCATCGATGGCCTGGCGATCATCCTTCATCCGGACAACCCGCTGAACCAACTCGACACCGTGCAACTGGCGCGCATCTTCAGTGGCGAGGTGAAAACCTGGGAAGACATCGGTGGTCGCGGCGGACCGATTCACCTGTATGCGCGGGATGATCAGTCCGGGACCTTCGACACCTTCAAGGAACTGGTCCTCAGTGGCCGCGGGAAAAACCTGAGCGGCGCGGCGAAGCGCTTCGAATCCAGCGAGCAACTGTCCGATGCGGTCAGCGCCGACCCGCAAGGCATCGGTTTTATCGGTTTGCCCTACGTGCGCCAGGCCAAAGCCGTGGCCATTGTCGACGGGCAATCCCAAGCCATGCTGCCGCTCAACAGCCTGATTGCCACGGAAGATTATCCGCTGTCCCGCCGGTTGTTCTTCTATCTGCCACCCAACGGGAAAAATCCCTGGGCCCAAGCGCTGGTGGCCTACGCCCAAAGCAGCAAAGGGCAGGCGATTGTCGCCGCCAACGGGTTTGTTGCCCAGACCGTCCAGGCCATGGCCGTCACCCCCAATGCGTTGATGCCCGAGGGGTATCAGGCGCTGAGTCGGCATGCCCAACGGCTGTCGGTGAATTTCCGTTTCGAGGAAGGCAGTGCCAGCCTGGACAACAAGGCGCGGCAAGACCTGACGCGAGTGCTCGACTATATAAAGCAGCAAGACAAAATGTCCGGGCAAGTGACGCTGGTGGGGTTTGGCGATGCCAAGAGCGACCCGGCGCGCGCCGATCTGCTGTCGAAACTGCGGGCCATGGCAGTACGGCGGGAATTGGTGAAGAGCGGCGTGGTGTTTCGCGAGATACGCGGATTCGGTGCCGAAATGCCAGTGGCGGCCAATAGCGCCGATGAGGGAAGGATCAAGAATCGGCGGGTTGAGGTTTGGGTATATTGAGGTTGAGGTTGAGAGGGTGAATTTACTGACGCCATCGCGAGCAGGCTCACTCCTACAGGGATCGCAGTGAACCTGTGGGAGTGAGCCTGCTCGCGATGAACGATAACGCGGTCTTAATGCCCGCTACGCATCATCTCCTTCGGCACATACTTGCCGATTTCGAACTTGCCGATCGCCGCTCGGTGCACTTCGTCCGGGCCGTCGGCCAGGCGCAGAGTACGCTGCATCGCGTACATGTAGGCCAGCGGGAAATCGTTGGAAACCCCCGCTCCACCATGGATCTGGATCGCCCGGTCGATCACCCGCAGCGCCACGTTCGGCGCGACGACCTTGATCTGCGCGATCTCGCTTTTCGCCACTTTGTTGCCGACGGTGTCCATCATGTACGCCGCTTTCAACGTCAGCAGGCGTGCCATGTCTATTTCCATCCGCGAGTTGGCGATCTTGTCGACGTTACCGCCCAGCCGCGCCAGGGGTTTGCCGAATGCGGTGCGGCTCACCGAGCGCTTGCACATCAGTTCCAGTGCGCGCTCGGCCATGCCGATCGAACGCATGCAGTGGTGAATCCGGCCCGGGCCAAGGCGACCTTGAGCAATTTCGAAGCCGCGGCCTTCCCCCAACAGGACGTTTTCGTACGGCACCCGGACGTTTTCGAACAGCACTTCGGCGTGACCGTGGGGAGCGTCGTCGTAACCGAACACCGGCAGCGGGCGCACGATCTTCACGCCGGGAGCATCCACCGGCACCAGAATCATCGAGTGCTGCGCGTGGCGTGGCGCGTCAGGATCGCTCAGCCCCATGAAAATCAGGATTTTGCAGCGGGGGTCGCAAGCACCCGAGGTCCACCATTTCTTACCGTTGATCACCCACTCGTCGCCATCGCGCACCGCACGGGCAGCCATGTTGGTGGCGTCGGAGGACGCGACATCCGGTTCAGTCATGGCGAAGGCCGAGCGGATCTCGCCGCGCAGCAATGGTTCGAGCCAGCGTTGTTTCTGCTCTTCGTTGGCGTAACGCACCAGCACTTCCATGTTGCCAGTGTCCGGTGCCGAGCAGTTGAACGGCTCTGGCCCCAGCAACGAGCGGCCCATGATTTCCGCCAGCGGCGCGTATTCGAGGTTGGTCAGCCCGGCACCCAGTTCGGACTCAGGCAGAAACAAATTCCATAGGCCCTCGGCCTTGGCCTTGAGTTTGAGTTCTTCCATGATCGCGGTCGGCTGCCAGCGATCGCCTTCAGCAACCTGGCGCTCGAACACGGCTTCGGCGGGATAAACGTAGGTGTCCATGAACGCTGTTACGCGCTCACGCAGTTCCTGAACCTTGGGCGAATAAGCGAAATCCATGAGCGAGATACCTTCTTGGGGGAGGTTGTTTAGGTCATGCGATCGATGCTAGAACAGCGTTGATAATTTACCTAGCCTATTCTCGGCGTGTATAAACATTCATCACCGATATATGATCGGCTGATCGTCACGGTCAGTCCGCCCACACAATAAGAGAGCCGCGTAATGAATCTGAGCAAGGTCGATCTCAACCTTTTCATCGTCTTCGACGCGATCTACACCGAAGCCAACCTGACCCGCGCCGGGCAAATCGTCGGCATCACCCAGCCGGCGGTGTCGAACGCACTGGCGCGTCTGCGCGAGACCTTCAATGACCCGCTGTTCGTGCGCACCGCCCAGGGTATGGTGCCCACGCCGATGGCGCAGAACATCATCGGCCCGGTGCGCAACGCCCTCTCGCTGTTGCGCGTATCGGTGCAGGAAAGCCGCATTTTCAACCCGCAGCAAGCGGTCAAGACCTACCGCATCAGCATGACCGACCTCACCGAAGCGGTGATCCTGCCGCCGCTGTTCCAGCGCCTGCGCCGCCTGGCGCCGACGGTGATCATCGAAAGCTTCCTGTCCAAACGCCGCGAAACCACCAAGGAACTTGCGGCCGGTCGCCTCGACTTCGCGGTCGATGCGCCGCTCAACACCGACCCGCAGGTACGTCACGTCAAGTTGATGGAAGACCGCTACGTGTGCGCCATGCGCAAGGGGCACCCGCTGGCGGGCAAAGAGAAATTCACCCTGGATGATTACCTGGGCCTGACCCACATCCATATTTCCAGCCGCCGCAGCGGCCTCGGCTATGTCGACCTGGCGCTGGGCAAGATGGGCATCCAGCGCAAGATCGCCCTGCGCTCCCAGCATTACCTGATGGCCTCGCAAGTGCTACAACAGACGGACATGGTCATGACCGTGCCGGAACGCTTCGCCCGACGTAACGACCTGCACGCCTTTTATCTGCCAGTCAACGATGTGCCGCCAGTGGAAACCCATCTTTACTGGCACGAAAGCACTGACCAGGACCCGGCGAACCGCTGGATGCGCGAGCAGATGATCGAGTTGTGCCAGCAGGTGACGGCGCAGGAGAAAAAGCTCGACACTAAAACGGCGTAAAGCCGTTCAAAAGATCGCAGCCTGCGGCAGCTCCTACATGGATATGCATTTTCCTGCAGGAGCTGACGCAGGCTGCGATCCTTTTTCGCCCCTTGACGTAAACGTCAACCTGCCATTAGCTTAGCGCCATGACCTTTTGCGAGCGCTTCCATGAGCAGCCAGACCTACAGCATTTCCGACCTCGCCCGCGAGCTCGACATCACCACCCGGGCCATTCGCTTTTATGAAGAGCAAGGCCTGCTCAGCCCTGAGCGCCGTGGCCAGGAACGCATTTACTCACCCCGCGACAAGGTCAGCCTGAAGCTGATCCTGCGGGGCAAGCGCATCGGTTTCTCGCTGGCTGAATGCCGCGAACTGATCGAGCTCTACGACCCGTCCAGCGGTAACACCAAGCAGTTGCACAGCATGCTGGCGAAAATCAGCGAGCGCCGTGAGCAGCTTGAACAGCAGTTGCTGGACATCGAACAGATGAAGCTGGAACTGGACACTGCCGAGGAGCGCTGCGTGCAGGCGCTGGAGCAGACGCTCAAAAGCCAGGAAGTCATTCAATAAAACCCGCCCCCTTGTAGGAGCGAGCTTGCTCGCGATGGTCGTTAACGATAACGAGTGTCTGCTGGATAAACGCGGTGCCTGGGAGTCCATCGTCGGATCGCCGCCCGGAGCAAGCTCGCTCCTACAGGTTTTTTGCACATTCAGACAACCAGCACAGGTCGAACCCCATGTCCCTCCCCACCCACGTACGCATTGTCGAAGTCGGCCCACGCGACGGCCTGCAAAACGAAGCCCGGCCCATCAGTGTTACCGACAAGGTACAACTGGTCGATGCACTGACCGCAGCAGGGCTCAGCTATATAGAAGTCGGCAGTTTCGTGTCGCCCAAGTGGGTGCCGCAGATGGCCGGCTCGGCTGAGGTCTTCGCGCAGATCCAGCGCAAACCGGGCGTGGTCTACGGCGCGCTCGCTCCCAACCTGCGCGGTTTTGAAGATGCCCTCGCCGCCGGGGTCAAGGAAGTGGCCGTGTTCGCGGCGGCTTCAGAGGCGTTTTCCCAACGCAACATCAATTGCTCGATCAGCGAAAGCCTGGAGCGTTTCGCGCCGATCATGGACGCCGCCAGACAACACGGAATTACCGTGCGCGGGTATGTGTCCTGTGTGCTGGGCTGCCCCTATGAAGGTAACGTCGCCCCGGAACAAGTCGCCGTAGTCGCACGTGAACTGTATGCCATGGGCTGCTATGAGGTCTCGCTGGGGGACACCATCGGCACCGGCACCGCTGGCGCAACCCGCAAGATGTTTGAAACGGTAGCAAAGGATGTGCCCCGGGAAAAACTCGCCGGGCACTTCCACGACACCTACGGTCAGGCCGTGGCCAACATCTATGCCAGCCTGCTGGAAGGCATCTCGGTGTTCGACAGCTCCATCGCCGGCCTGGGCGGCTGCCCTTATGCCAAGGGCGCCAGCGGTAACGTCGCGACCGAAGACGTGGTTTACCTGCTCAACGGCCTGGGCATCGACACCGGAATCGACCTCGACGCCTTGATCGTTGCTGGCCAACAGATTTGTACCGTACTGGGTCGCCCTACCGGTTCCCGCGTGGCCAAGGCCCGCAGCGCACAGTGAGTGCGCTGCGCGTGTCCGGGTGTTACCGCACGGACTCAAACGTGGGCGCAAGCGAGTAACACGGAAACAAAATGTAGGGCTTTGCCTGGAGCGCAAAACCTTACAAATCTACAAACCATTGATTTTAAAGACTTTTAAAAAGTTGGCATGGCTCCTGCTATATCTATCGCACAACAAGAATAAAAAAATTGCGGCAAACCTAATAAAAACAAGACGTAACGACTCTGACATAACAAAAACAACACGGCAGAGACGCAGCTAACAGATTTTTTTGGAGAAGATGTGCTTTTCAGGGTGCTTTTCGGAGTTACCCGCAACCGGGCAGAGAAAAATAAAACTACCTTCAGGTAGCTCCCGATTCGGTTGGATCGCTCAGCGAGAAAGTAGATCAGCGCTCAAAAAAATACGTTTGCTCTTGATCCCGGATGGGGATCGCTAAAAACAGCGGTAAAGGGCAACGGTTGCCAAAAACAACAACAGACCGACCCTCAATAATAAAAAAAGAGCACGTGCAACGAAATTAAAGGGGAGCTTCGGCTCCCCTTTGTGCTGTCTGGCGTTTGAGATCTCCGCAGCCCTTTGTAGGAGCGAGCTTGCTCGCGAAGAACACAAGGGCACCGCGTATTTCCAGACTGCACGCGTTATCGTTGACGTTCTTCGCGAGCAAGCTCGCTCCTACAGTCGGCCTTCGTCAGACCTGCTTGCTACGCAACTCCTCGACGCTGATCTCGCGCATCCGGAATTTCTGGATCTTGCCGGTCACGGTCATCGGAAACTCCTCGACGAACTTGAAGTAACGCGGCGTCTTGAAGTGCGCGATGCGCTCCTTGCACCAGGCTTGCAGTTCTTGCTCGGTGGCGCTGTGGCCGGGGTGGAACTTGATCCAGGCGACGATCTCTTCGCCGTAGCGCGAGCAAGGAATGCCTATCACCTGAACGTCCGCAATGGCCGGGTGAGTGAAGAAAAACTCCTCCAGCTCCCGCGGGTAAATGTTCTCACCGCCGCGAATGATCATGTCCTTGTTGCGCCCGGCAATGCACACGTAACCCTCGTCATTCATGCACGCCAGGTCGCCGGTGTGCATCCAGCCGGCCTGGTCGATAGCTTGCGCCGTGCCTTCGGGGTTGTTCCAGTAACCCAGCATCACGCTGTAACCACGGGTGCACAGCTCACCGATGGTGCCCCGTGGCACCAGGTTGCCCGCTTCATCGATGATCTTGCTTTCGAGCTGCGGCTGGGTGCGGCCGACGGTGGTCACGCGCAGCTCCAGGTCGTCTGCAGGGCCGGTCTGCAACGACACCGGACTGGTTTCCGTCATGCCGTAGGCAATCTGTACTTCGCTCATGTGCATTTCGCTGATGACCCGACGCATCACCTCGATAGGACAGGTCGCGCCCGCCATGATCCCGGTGCGCAGGCTCGACAGGTCGAATTCGGCACGTTGGGGCTGATCGAGCATGGCGATGAACATGGTCGGCACACCGTACAACGCCGTGGCTTTTTCGTCGGCCACTGTGCTGAGGGTCAGCAACGGATCGAACGCGTCGTTCGGGTAAATCATCGTGCTGCCATGGGTGATGCAGCCGAGGTTGCCCATGACCATGCCGAAGCAGTGATACAGCGGCACCGGGATCACCAGCCGATCGGCCGCCGTCAGGCCCAGGCTTTCGCCGACCATGTAACCGTTGTTGAGAATGTTGTAGTGACTGAGGGTCGCGCCCTTGGGGAAACCGGTCGTACCGGAGGTGTACTGGATATTCACCGGCTGATCGAAATGCAGGTTGTCCTGGCGCTCATGCAACTGCTCGATCGTCACGCTGCCCGCCAGACCGGCCAATTGCGACCACGGCAGGAAACCGCTCGGCGGCTGCGCATCCAGGCTGATGACGCCACGCAACTCCGGCAACCGCTCGCTGTGCAACTTGCCGATGGATTGCTCGGCCAGCTCCGGCACCAGGCCTTGCAGCATCGCGTGATAGTTCGAGGACTTGAAGGCCCCGGCACACACCAGCCATTGGCAACCGGATTGCTTCAACACGTATTCGAGTTCGGAACTGCGATAGGCGGGGTTGATGTTGACCAGGATCACGCCGATTTTTGCGGTGGCAATCTGGCTGATGCACCATTGCGCGCAATTGGGCGCCCAGATGCCGAGACGGTCACCCGTCTGCAGACCCAACGCCAGCAGTGCTCTGGCGTGCAGGTCCGCGGCCTCGGCCAATTGCCGCCAGGTGTAACGCAGCTGTTGATGGCGTACCACCAGCGCCTCCCCGTCCGGGTACTGCGCAACCGTGTTGTCGAACGCCTGGCCAATGGTCATCGCCAGCAAGGCTTTGTCCTGGGAACCGCGGGTATAACTGCGTTGCGGGCTTGCACTGGGTTGATCCATGACGACCCCTATTGTCTTTATTCTGTAGGAGCGAGCTCGCTCGCGAAGAACGTCAGGGCACCGCGATCATCCAGACAACACGCGTTATCGTTAACGTCCATCGCGAGCAAGCTCGCTCCTACAGAATCACCTAAGTTGACGTTAACGTAAAGGGTGATTGACAGCCATTCGTCACAGGCTTACGTTAACGTAAAGGTGAGAACCCATTGACAGTCTCACCAACCGACAAAAAAGCCAAAAGGTGACCCATGAGCTATCCATCCCTGAACTTTGCCCTCGGTGAAACCATCGACATGCTGCGCGATCAGGTCCAGTCCTTCGTCGCCAAGGAGATCGCCCCGCGCGCCGCTCAGATCGACATCGACAACCTGTTCCCCGCTGACCTGTGGCGCAAATTCGGCGACATGGGTCTGTTGGGCATCACCGTGCCGGAAGAGTACGGCGGTGCTGGCCTGGGTTACCTGGCCCACGTTGTCGCAATGGAAGAAATCAGCCGTGGCTCGGCCTCGGTGGCGTTGTCCTACGGCGCCCACTCCAACCTCTGCGTCAACCAGATCAACCGCAATGGCAATCACGAACAGAAAACCAAATACCTGCCCAAGCTGATCAGCGGCGAGCACATCGGCGCATTGGCCATGAGCGAACCGAACGCCGGCTCCGACGTGGTCTCGATGAAGCTGCGCGCCGACAAGCGCGGCGATCATTACGTGCTCAACGGCAGCAAGACCTGGATCACCAACGGTCCGGACGCCAACACCTATGTGATCTACGCCAAGACCGACCTGGAAAAGGGCCCCCACGGCATCACCGCCTTCATCGTCGAGCGCGACTGGAAAGGCTTCAGCCGCAGCAACAAGTTCGACAAGCTCGGCATGCGCGGTTCGAACACCTGCGAGCTGTTTTTCGATGACGTCGAAGTGCCGGAAGAAAACATCCTCGGTGTGCTCAACGGCGGCGTGAAAGTGCTGATGAGTGGCCTCGACTATGAGCGAGTGGTGCTCTCGGGCGGCCCGACCGGGATCATGCAGGCGTGCATGGATCTGATCGTACCGTACATCCACGACCGCAAGCAGTTCGGCCAAAGCATCGGCGAATTCCAGCTGATCCAGGGCAAGGTCGCTGACATGTACACCCAACTCAACGCCAGCCGCGCCTACCTGTACGCCGTGGCCCAGGCCTGCGAGCGCGGCGAAACCACGCGCAAGGACGCCGCCGGCGTGATCCTCTACAGCGCCGAACGCGCCACGCAAATGGCCCTCGACGCGATCCAGATTCTCGGTGGCAACGGCTACATCAATGAATTCCCGGCCGGCCGTCTGTTGCGTGACGCCAAGCTGTACGAAATCGGCGCGGGCACCAGTGAGATCCGTCGCATGCTGATCGGTCGCGAACTGTTCAACGAAACCCGCTAAACGGAGCTGCACATGGCTACCCTGCATACCCAGCTCAACCCCCGTTCAGCGGAGTTCGCCGCCAACAGTGCGGCGATGCTCAAGCAGGTCGACGCGTTGCACACCCTGCTCGCCCAAGTGGCGCAAGGTGGCGGCCCGAAGGCTCAGGAACGCCACACCTCGCGGGGCAAATTGCTGCCTCGCGAGCGCATCAACCGCTTGCTGGATCCGGGCTCACCGTTTCTGGAAATCAGTCAACTGGCGGCCTACGCGGTGTATGGCGAAGACGTCCCCGCCGCTGGCGTGATTGCCGGGATCGGCCGTGTGGAGGGCGTCGAATGCATGATCGTCGCCAACGATGCCACCGTGAAAGGCGGCTCGTACTACCCGCTGACGGTGAAAAAACACCTGCGCGCGCAGACCATCGCCCAGCAGAACCGCCTGCCGTGTATCTACCTCGTGGATTCGGGTGGTGCCAACCTGCCGCGTCAGGATGAGGTCTTTCCGGACCGCGAGCACTTCGGGCGGATCTTCTTCAATCAGGCCAACATGAGCGCCATGGGCATACCGCAGATTGCCGTGGTCATGGGTTCCTGCACCGCTGGTGGCGCCTATGTACCGGCGATGGCCGACGAAGCGATCATGGTCCGCGAACAAGCAACGATCTTCCTCGCCGGCCCGCCGCTGGTGAAAGCCGCGACCGGTGAAGTGGTCAGCGCCGAAGACCTTGGCGGGGCCGATGTGCACTGCAAGATTTCCGGTGTGGCCGACCATTACGCCGAGAGCGATGAACACGCCCTGGCACTGGCACGCCGCAGCATCGCCAACCTCAACTGGCGCAAGCAAGGTGAGGTTCAGCAACGCACACCAATCGCCCCGCTCTACAGCAGCGACGAGTTGTACGGCGTGGTTCCGGCCGACGCCAAGCAACCGTTCGACGTGCGCGAAGTGATTGCGCGGCTGGTGGATGGTTCGGTGTTCGACGAGTTCAAGGCGCTGTTCGGGACAACGCTGGTCTGCGGTTTTGCTTACCTGCACGGTTACCCGATCGCGATCCTCGCCAACAACGGCATCCTGTTCGCTGAAGCGGCGCAGAAAGGCGCGCACTTCATCGAACTGGCGTGCCAGCGCGGCATCCCGCTGCTGTTCCTGCAAAACATCACCGGCTTCATGGTCGGCCAGAAATACGAAGCTGGCGGCATCGCCAAGCACGGCGCGAAACTGGTGACCGCCGTGGCCTGCGCCAAGGTGCCGAAGTTCACCGTGATCATCGGCGGCAGTTTCGGTGCCGGTAACTACGGCATGTGCGGTCGCGCCTACGATCCGCGCTTTTTGTGGATGTGGCCGAATGCGCGTATTGGCGTGATGGGCGCCGAGCAGGCGGCCGGCGTACTGGTGCAGGTCAAGCGTGAGCAGGCCGAACGCAGTGGCCATGGTTTCAGCGCCGAGCAGGAAGCCGAAATCAAGCAGCCGATCCTCGACCAGTACGAAGAACAGGGTCACCCCTACTATTCCAGCGCGCGCCTGTGGGACGACGGTGTCATCGACCCGGCCCAGACCCGCGACGTACTGGCCCTGGCCTTGTCCGCGTCGTTGAACGCGCCAATCGAACCGAGCCGCTTCGGCGTGTTCCGGATGTGATTTTCTGTGGGCGCGGGCTTGTGTGGCGAGGGAGCTTGCTCCCGTTCGATTGCAGAGCAATCGTAAAATCGTTTCGCGAACCAGCCCGCCCCCGCAAGGACCGTGGAGACGGACGAATATGAGCGACTTCAACACCCTCGAACTGCTGAGCGACCCCCGTGGTTTTGCCACGCTGTGGCTCAGCCGCGAAGAAAAGAACAACGCCTTCAACGCCGAAATGATCCGCGAACTGATCCTCGCCCTCGACAAAGTCGCGAGCGATGCCAGCCTGCGATTTCTGATCGTGCGCGGCCGCGGCAAGCATTTCAGCGCCGGCGCTGACCTTGCCTGGATGCAGCAATCGGCCGAACTCGATTACGCCACCAACCTCGATGACGCCCGGGAACTGGCAGAGTTGATGTACAACCTGGCCAAACTGAAAGTCCCGACCCTGGCGGTGGTGCAAGGCGCAGCCTTTGGTGGCGCACTGGGCCTGATCAGTTGCTGTGACATGGCCATCGGTGCCGATGATGCGCAGTTCTGCCTCTCGGAAGTACGCATCGGCCTGGCGCCGGCAGTGATCAGCCCGTTCGTGGTGCAAGCCATTGGCGAGCGCGCTACCCGTCGCTATGCCTTGACCGCTGAGCGTTTCGGCGGGCAACGGGCTCGGGAAATCGGTTTGTTGTCGGAGAGTTATGCAAGTGCCGAGCTGGAACAGAAAGTCGAACAGTGGATCGACAACCTGCTGCTCAACAGCCCGGCGGCCATGCGCGCCAGCAAGGATCTGCTGCGCGAAGTCGGCGACGGCTCACTGACCCCGGCATTGCGTCGCTACACCGAAAACGCCATCGCCCGCATTCGCGTCAGCCCAGAAGGCCAGGAAGGCTTGCGTGCCTTCCTGCAAAAACGTCCGCCGAGCTGGCAAGCCGAATCCACCAAGGAGCCCCGCTGATGAGCGCTCCTGTCCTCACCACCCTGCTGGTGGCCAACCGTGGCGAAATCGCTTGCCGGGTGATGCGCACCGCCAAGGCGCTGGGCCTGACCACCGTGGCCGTACACAGCGCCACCGACCGTGACGCCCGGCACAGCCGCGAAGCCGACATTCGTGTCGACCTGGGTGGCAGCAAAGCCGCCGACAGCTACCTGCAGATCGACAAACTGATTGCCGCCGCCAAGGCCAGCGGCGCCCAGGCGATTCACCCCGGCTATGGCTTTTTGTCGGAGAACGCCGGCTTCGCCCGTGCCATCGAAAACGCCGGCCTGATTTTCCTCGGCCCGCCGGCCTCGGCCATCGACGCCATGGGCAGCAAGTCCGCGGCCAAAGCCTTGATGGAAACCGCTGGCGTGCCGCTGGTGCCCGGTTATCACGGCGAAGCCCAGGACCTGGAAACCTTCCGCATCGCCTGCGAACGCATCGGCTACCCGGTGCTGCTCAAGGCCACCGCGGGTGGCGGCGGCAAAGGCATGAAAGTGGTCGAGGACGTCAGCCAACTGGCCGAAGCCCTGGCCTCGGCCCAGCGCGAGGCGCAATCGTCGTTCGGCGACTCGCGGATGCTGGTGGAGAAATACCTGCTCAAGCCACGTCACGTGGAAATCCAGGTGTTCGCCGACCAGCACGGCAACTGCCTGTACCTCAACGAACGCGACTGCTCGATTCAGCGCCGTCACCAGAAAGTCGTCGAAGAAGCGCCAGCACCCAGCCTGAGCCCAGAGCTGCGACGCGCCATGGGCGAAGCCGCTGTGCGTTCAGCGCAGGCCATCGGTTATATCGGTGCCGGCACCGTTGAGTTTTTGCTGGATGCGCGGGGCGAGTTCTTCTTCATGGAGATGAACACCCGCCTGCAAGTGGAACACCCGGTTACCGAAGCCATCACCGGCCTCGACCTGGTGGCCTGGCAGATTCGCGTGGTACGCGGCGAAGCGTTGCCGATGACGCAAGACCAGGTGCCGCTGGTGGGGCACGCGATCGAGGTGCGGCTGTATGCCGAAGATCCGGGCAATGACTTCCTGCCGGCGACCGGTCGCCTGGAGCTGTATCGCGAATCCGCCCAGGGGCCGGGGCGTCGAGTGGACAGCGGTGTTGAAGAAGGCGATGAAATTTCGCCTTTCTACGACCCGATGCTCGGCAAGCTGATTGCCTGGGGCGAAGATCGTGAACAGGCGCGATTGCGCCTGTTGAGCATGCTCGACGAATTCGCCATCGGCGGATTGAAGACCAACATCAATTTCCTGCGGCGCATCATCGGTCACCCGGCATTTGCCGCTGCCGAACTCGATACCGGCTTCATTCCGCGCTATCAGGAACAGTTGCTGCCGACGCCTGCGGAACTCAGCGATGATTTCTGGCAGGCCGCCGCCCAGGCGTTTGCCCAGAGCCAACCGCCTGCAACCCGCGCCGATGATCCGAGTTCGCCATGGGCGGCGCGTAATGGCCTGCGTGCCGGTTTGCCGAGAGCAATCACCCTGCACCTGAGTTGTGAAGGCCAGGACCGGGCGCTCACGCTGGGCGACATCAATGCCCACAGCGCTCGGCTCAAGGGCGAGCAGCTGCTGACCGAGCAGGCTGGTGTGCGCCGTCAACACCGCGCAATACGCCGTGGCGAACAGGTGTATTTGCAATGGGATGGCGAGTTGCGCCGCATCGAGGCTTACGACCCGATCAGCGCTGTCGAGGCCAGCCACAGCCATCATGGCGGGCTGACCGCACCAATGAACGGCAGCATCGTCCGCGTGCTGGTTGAGGCCGGGCAATCGGTCGAAGCCGGGGCGCAATTGGTGGTACTGGAAGCGATGAAGATGGAGCACAGCATTCGCGCGCCCCATGCCGGGGTGATCAAGGCGCTGTATTGCCAGGAAGGCGAGATGGTCAGCGAAGGCAGTGCACTGGTCGAACTGGAAGAAGCGTGAAATGAAGATCGGTCCTGCGCATCGCGAGGACCGATCTGATCAGAACCTGGCAGTTGCCTGAACCACTACGCCGATGATTCGACAATCTTCGGCGTACAAGGCTTTCGGATACGTCGGATTGAGCGGCACCAGATAACGCTGCCCGCCCTCTTCGATGAGCTTGCGGAACGTGGCTTCGGCGCTGTCCGGCCACTGGGCAATGACCAGTTTGCCGGGCACCGCTTCCACCGCCGGGTCCACCAGGATCAGCATGCCTTCCGCAATACTGATGCCAGTGGGTGCGGTCATCGCATCACCTGACACTCTCAACCAGAATGCCGGTCCCTGCGCGTGATAATCGGACAATTCAAAGTGCCCTTTCCCATACACCGCAACCTCGCCATCGCGCACTTCGGCAGGTTCGCGCCAGTCACTGACCGGGTAGCGGAAGTACGGATTGTACTTCTGTGTCAGAGGGATTTCGTCGTCCGTTGACGCCTGCGGTTCCCGGATTACCAGCGCCACTTCGAGAAACTCAAGGCCCAGCGCCCGCAGGACACGGTTCATGTCTTCGATGCCGGGTTCACGACGTTTGTTGAGCCAGTGGCCAATGCCGCCCTGGGACATCCCGAGGCGCTCGGCGAGTATCTCTTGAGTGATTTTGAGTTCACTCATCTTGGCCTTGACCAATTCAATCCATTTATCCATGTGCGGCACGATACGTGGACGACTCCGGCCATCAAAACACAAATTGTAGTATTTAAATTATCGTCACAAATACATTACGTATTAGGATCGATTCACGGATCTGAATCTAACACGGAGCTTGCCATCGTCATGAACCCACCCACCAATGACCTGTCGGACATGCAAATCGACACCACCCTCACCTCTCCTCAGGGCTCAGCGGCGGCACAACGCGCGCTGGACTATTACTTGAAACCAGCTATTTCGGAGGAAGTGACCGAACCGCGTTTTTTTGATGTGAACCGCAACATCAGCGGCGAAGAGGCGCTGGTCCATGCTTTGGACCTGTTGCGCTGTGCTGCCGCCACCGCGTCCGAATCAGCCAATCACCTGCAAGGCGCAAACCGCGACCTGGCATTTTCGACGGTGCACATGATCGACATGGCCAAGGCGATGGTCGATCGATCGCTGGAGAAGTATGAAAACGGTTGAGGTGAGAACGCAAATCGAGAAGACAGGAAAGAATTTTCCTGTCGAGCAGGTAAAAATGATTGACCTGCAAACGATAATGATTATTATTACATCGACTGATCGCGAGATCAGTCGATGGACCAGATGACCTTAGGTCGGTCTCCTGGACTATCTCCTCATCAGGCTAATCACGGTTTTTGACCCGGCTTTTTGCCGGGTCTTTTTTTGCCGGTTTTTCTGGCTTTGGCTTCAGGCTAATGAAGTCTTTGGGTGCCGAAAATTCGATGGCGCGGACGATATCAAAAGAATTCCAGTTGGCAAGAGAAGCCCGGCTTCATTGGTCAAAACCAGCGACAAATAGCACGTGAGAACCAATCGCACAGTCTCTAAGCTGCGGCGGCGTCAAGGAGGACGCCGCCAACTCCTGGCCCTCTCTCCTACTCTTCAATACACCGCTATATGTGAATCCGTTCGTGGCTCTGTCCCACCGCATAACACACCGGTTTCAGGATCGCGCAAGATAATTTGCCCACGCCCATAACTGGTGAGATCGCATGCCACCTGAACCTCGTGCCCGCGACGCGTCAGTGCCGCCGCCATATCTCGCGAAGCGTCCTGCTCAATGCCCACCTTCATGCCCCCCAACCATTGCCAACGCGGTGCGTCCAGCGCGGCTTGAGGGTTGAGTCCGAAATCCACCAGATTCATGACCATCTGCACATGCCCTTGCGGTTGCATGTAGCCGCCCATGACACCAAAGGGGCCCATCGCTTCACCGTCTTTTGTAAGGAACCCTGGAATGATGGTGTGGAAGGTCTTTTTGCCAGGCGCCAGGCAATTGGCGTGCACGGGATCAAGGCTGAACTCTTCACCGCGGTTTTGCAGGGCGATACCGCTGTCAGGCAACACCACGCCGGAACCAAAGCCGTGGTAGTTGCTCTGGATGAACGAAACCATGTTGCCCTCCGCATCGGCGGTGGCCAGATAGACGGTGCCACTGGCGTGGGGATCACCCGGCAAGGGCGCCACGGCCTGTTCACCAATCTGCGCCCGGCGATGAGCGCAATAGTGATCGCTGAGAAGATCTTCCACCGCCACCCGCATGTGCACCGGATCGGTGATGTAGTGCAAACCATCGCTGTAGGCGAGTTTCATGGCCTCGAGTTGACGATGCCAGGTCTGCTGGCTGTCGCGATGATCGAAGTCAAAGCCCTCGAGAATCTTCAACGCCATCAACGCCACGAGTCCCTGACCGCTCGGAGGAATCTCCCAGACGTCGACACCACGATAGTTGACCTTGATCGGCTCAACCCACTGGGCGCTGTAGTCCTGCAAATCACTGGCGCGCAGATAGCCGCCCGTGGCCCGCGAATGCGCATCCAGCCTCTGCGCCAGCGCGCCACGATAAATACTTTCACACTCGGTGGCGGCCAATTCGCTCAAGGTCCGTGCCTGGGCCGGGTTACGGAACAGCTCGCCGGCGCGGGGGGCACGGCCTTCGATCAGGAAGGTCTCGAACCAGCTCTCGAGCACGTCGCTACGGTCCGGAGTGAAATCCTCCAGCGCGGCTTGCCACTGCAAGGCCACCACTGGCGAAACGGGAAATCCGTCCCGCGCCAGACTGATCGCCGGTTGCAGCAAGTCCGCAAAGGGCAGACGACCGAAACGCCGGGACAATTGCGCCCAGGCCGACGGGCAGCCAGGAACAGTGACAGGCGTCCAGCCATGCAGCGGCATTCTTTCATGACCGGCCGCTTTCACTGCCTCAATGCCCAGGGCTTGCGGGGCGGCGCCGTTGGCAGCCAGGCCATGCAGTTTGTCTTGGGTCCAGACCAAGGCAAAAGCGTCACCACCGATACCACAACCGGTGGGCTCGACCACCGTCAATGCGGCTGCCGTGGCGATGGCCGCATCGATGGCATTGCCGCCGCGACGCATCACTTCTATCCCGGCTTCGGCGGCCAGTGGCTGAGAGGCGGCGACCATGCCGCGCTTGGAAAAAACGCTTTGACGTTGTGAGGTGTAGGGATACTCGTGGGCAGAAAATTTGAACATGGCAGGACTCACACAAAAGTAATGTTCATAAAAACCTGTAGGAGCCGGCTCGCTCCTACAACACGCGACTGAGAAAGGCGCGGGTACGGGCGTGCTTCGGCTGGCTGAAGATCTGTTCGGGTGGACCCTGCTCGATCAGCTCGCCTTGATCGAGGACCACCACCCGATCGGCCACTTCGCGGGCAAAGCCCATTTCGTGGGTGACCACGACCATGGTCATTCCCTCCTCGGCCAACTCCTTCATGACTTGCAGCACTTCACCCACCGTCTCCGGGTCAAGGGCGCTGGTGGGCTCGTCGAACAACATCGCCTGGGGTTTCATGGCCAACGCCCGGGCGATGGCCACCCGCTGCTGCTGCCCGCCGGAAAGCATCGAAGGGTAGTGATCCGCCTTCTCGGCCAGCCCGACCCGCTTGAGTAACCCCCGCGCCTGCTCCACCGCTGCCGCGCGAGGCACGCCGAGCACATGGATGGGCGCCTCGATGATGTTTTCCAGGGCGGTCATGTGCGGGAACAGATTGAAGCGCTGAAACACCATGCCGATGTCCCGGCGCTGACTTGCAATGTTGCGCTCCGAGTCCCGGACCAGGCTGCCATCGGCGCGGGTGCGGTAACCCATGGGCTGGCCGCTGACACGGATTTGCCCGGACTGAATGTCCTCAAGCAGATTGATGCAGCGAATAAAGGTGGTTTTGCCTGAACCGGATGCGCCGATCAACACCACCACTTCACCCCGTTTCACTTGCAGCGAAATGCCCTTGAGAATTTCCAGGTCACCAAACGACTTGTGAATATCCAGCGCTTCGATGACCAGCTCTTCACTCATGTGCGCCATCTCAACGCCCTCTCAACAGTTTCATGGTGTTGCGACCGAACATTCGGCTGGCGGCCTGAGCCGGGCGATCGGATTGGCCGAAACGCGCCTCGAGCCAGCGCTGGAAAAAGCCCCAGAGCGTGGTCAAGGCCAGGAAGTAAATGGCAACCACCAGATACAACTCGAACACCCGGAAGGTCGCCGAGGTCACCATTTGCGTGCTGAGCAACAACTCCTGCACCCCGATCACGCTGACCAGCGTGGTGTTTTTCAGCATCACGTTGAACTCGTTGCCCAGCGGCGGCACGATCACCCGAAACGCCTGGGGCAACACGATACGGCGCATCAACTTGGGAAACGTCATGCCCAGGGACCGCCCGGCTTCGTACTGGCCCTTGTCCACCGCACCGATGCCGGCCCGAATGATCTCGGCCATGTACGCGCCTTCGTTGAGGCCCAGGGCGATGATCGCGGCCTGAATGTTGCCCGGCACGATGAACCAGCCGAGGTCCAGATCTTCGAAGCGGAAAATTCCACCGGCCGCCAACGCCGTGTACAAAAACACGATCTGCACCAGCAGCGGCGTGCCGCGCATCAGCCAGACATAAAAGCGCACCGGGTATCGCAACAGCGGGTTACTCGACAGTTTCATCAACGCCGCGATCAACCCCAGCACACAGCCGAGCAACATCGCCGACACACTGATCAGGCACGTCAGCCACAACCCCGTCAGGTAGACATCACTGGGCTGTAACAGGTATTGCCAGAACACATCCCAATTGAAGTTCATCAGGTTCGTCCTCAGTCCAGTTTGTCGCTGCCGACATGCCATTTACTGAGGAGTGCTTCGTAACTTCCGTCGGCGCGCATGCCTTGCAAGACTTCGGTCAGCGCGACGGTCAATTGCGGATCACTTTTGCGCACACCGAAACCGGTCAGGATGCGGTTGAAAGCAGGCACCGCCGATTGAAACAAGTCAGGGGCCAGTTGCTGGTAGTGGCCGGCAGACTCGACCGTGGTGCCGAAAGCGTCCACCTGGTTGATGCGCAAGGCCTGAAATGCATCGGCGTCGACGTTGTAGACCACCAGTTTCATCGGTGCCTTGCCGGCCGCTTCGAGTTTTTCGTTCTCTTTGCCCAGCAGCACGCGGATGGTTGAACCATTACTGACTGCGACCTTGAGCCCCGACAAATCTTCCAGCGTGTTCACCGATTTCGGATTGCCTTTGGGCACCACGATGGACTGGCTGGAATACATGAAGTTGACGATGTCGATCACCTCACGGCGTTCGGGTTTGTCGAACAGTTGATCGACGATCATGTCGCACTGTTGCGCCAGCAGCGCCGGGATCAGCCCGGCGAATGGAGAGATCCGCCATTCGACTTTTTTGTCACCCAGGCGCTGGGCAATCGCCTCGCCCATATCCACCTGAAGTCCGACCGGTTTTTGCTTGAGGTCAAACGACACCAGCGGTGGCGAATCCATGCCGGAGCAATAGACGATCTTCTCGCTCTTGCTTAATCGCTCGGGAAGTTCAGGCGCCGCCAGCGCCCATTGCGAGTAGAGGCTTAAGGAAAGGACAGCAGCTAACGCGCAAGGCTTGTACATGGCAATACTCCAGGTGGCTGCAACGAATGTCCGGGAGGAGCCGCCGCAGGCTGCGATCTTTTGATGTTGCTTCTGAAAAGATCAAAAGATCGCAGCCTGCGGCAGCTCCTACGGGAAATGTGTTTGTTCTTCTATTGATGAGCCTCAAGAAACTGAATCAGGCGCGGAATCGTTCCTTCGATGTGCTCGCACACCACCGCCGCCGCTTCATCCGGATCGCCGGAACGCAACGCGGTCACGATCGAGGCATGTTCGTCCCGGGCACTGCGGGGCTTGTCGGCGTGTTGCAGCCACAGGCGCATGTGCGGCTCGATCACCGAATACAGCGCCGAAATTTGCCGCATCAGGCGCGGGCGTTCACTCAGGCTGCACAGGTATTCATGGAAGGCGCGATGACGGCTGACCCACTCGGCACCGTCCTCGCGGTAGTCGTCCATCTCGTCGAGCAGACGCTCCAGATGGCTGAAATGGCGCTCGGTCATTTTGCTGACAGCCACCCGGATGGCGAGCCCCTCAAGGGCACTGCGCATCTCGAACACTTCACGCATTTCGTCGATGTTCAGGCCCCGTACGATGGCGCCGCGATTGGGCCGCAACGTCACCAGGCCGTCGGCATCCAGACGGCGGAACGCTTCGCGCACCGGCATGCGGCTCATGCCGATTTCACCGGCGATGTCCTCGGCGATCAGCCGTTCACCGGTGCGGTAACGTCCTTTGCAAATGGCCTCCAGAAGAAAGTTGTAAGCCTCCTCCTCAGCAGTAACAGGTTGGCGCTCGGTATAGGCAGGGGCGAATTTCATCAGTGCACCTTTTGTATTTTTGTATCCAATTATCCATAAATCCAAAACAGCACATTGCGTGCCAGATTCAGCGCATCTATTGCAGGTATTTGATTGCATTGATGTATCAGCCATTACGACGACTGGTTACACCCGAAAGTATTGATCCGGAACGAGTTGAAATGCCCCATCCTGTCACCTGAAGGCCTCAAAACGGTGCTGGTGGTAACACGGATGATCGCTACGCTTGGTTGGAGGACTTCGTGGCAAACCTTGAGTCGCAAAGTGAACAGGCGTCTTGGTGGTGAGACGGTTTTTCTGCGCTCCTAAGGCCCTGCACTTGCGTGTAAAGTGGCCGCCATAAAAATCTTGATCAGGAACCCGACCGTGGCTAAATCCTCCCTCGACATCAGTGCCAATTTCGACAGCGGCAACATCCAGGTAATCGATGTCAGCGACCCGCTCAAGCCCCTGCTGGCGATCCGCTCCGATACCAAAAGCAACCATTTCCAATGGTTCCACTTCAAGGCCAGCGGCCTGCATGTTGGCCAGGAACACTGGTTTCGCCTGAACAATGCCAGCCAATCCTCCTATAACAAAGCCTGGACCGGTTATCAGGCGGTGGCGTCCTACGATCACGTCAACTGGTTCCGCGTACCGACCATTTTCGAAGGCGACTGCCTGCGTTTCAGCCTCGAAGCCGAGCAGACCCACGCCTGGTTCGCTTACTTCGAACCCTACAGCCGCGGCCGCCACGACTGGCTGATCGAGCAGGCGCTGACCAAGGCCGGCACCGAACTGTTGGCCACCGGCAAAAGTGTCGAAGGTCGCGACATCCAGTTGTTGCGCAAAGGCACCGGGGCCGAGGGCCGACGCAAGGTATGGATGATTGCCCAGCAACATCCGGGCGAACACATGGCCGAGTGGTTCATGGAAGGCGTGATCGAACGCCTGGAAAAACACGACGACCCTGTGCTGAATAAACTATTGGCCAGCGCCGACCTGTACCTGGTACCGAACATGAACCCGGATGGTGCTTTCCACGGCAACCTGCGTACCAACGCCATGGGCCAGGACCTCAACCGCGCCTGGCAGAGCGCCAGTCAGGAAATCAGCCCGGAAGTCCTGTTCGTTCAGCAACAAATGGAAAAGTACGGCGTCGACATGTTCCTCGACGCCCATGGTGACGAAGAAATCCCTCACGTATTCACCGCCGGTTGCGAAGGCAACCCCGGTTACACGCCGCGGATCGAAAAGCTCGAGGAGCACTTCCGCAGCCATCTGAAGCACACCACCAAAGACTTCCAGACCAAGTACGGCTACACCCGCGACGAGCCGGGCCGGGCCAACATGACGCTGGCCTGCAACAGCGTCGGGCAGAAGTACGACTGCCTGTCGTTGACCCTGGAAATGCCGTTCAAGGATCACGACGATCATCCAAACCCGTTGACGGGCTGGTCGGGCAAGCGGTCGAAGCAGTTGGGGAAGGATGTGTTGACCACCGTGGCCGAGATGGTCGATAGCCTGCGTTGATTGCCCTTTAAGATCAAAAGATCGCAGCCTGCGGCAGCGCCTACAGGGAAACGTATTCCAATGTAGGCGCTGCCGCAGGCTGCGATCTTTTTTTGCCCGGCTATTATCCGCGATCCTTACCCCGCAACATGCTGTCCAGCACCTCATCGCGACGCACCCAACCGTGAAACAACGCTGCCGCCAAATGCAGCAACACCGTCAGAAACAACAGATACGCCAGATACCCGTGCGCCTTGCGCAAAAACGCAAACACCTGCGCATTCGCCGGCACAATCGACGGTAGTTGCAATGAACTGCTGAGCATGACCGGCTCGCCCGACGCCGAAATCATCGCCCAGCCCAGCAGCGGCAGAACCAGCATCAACGCGTACAGCAACACATGCGACGCCTTGGCCGCGACTACTTGCACACCCGGCATGTCCGCCGGCAGAGGTGGCTGCGTGGTGGAGAAACGCACCACCAGGCGCACGATCACCAACAGCAAAATCGCGATGCCCAAGGGTTTGTGCAGATGAATCAGCCATTCATGACGCTCGGACACCGAGGCGACCATGCCGGCGCCGATAAACAGCATCGAGATGATCATCAGCGCCATCAGCCAGTGCAGCAGGCGCGCCAGCGGGGCAAAGTGGTTCGGTTGGTTGCTCATTGCTGGGCCTCCTGTTTGGCGGCGGGCAACTGGCTGACTTCGCTGGTGCGACGCAGGTAGGAATTGGCGTAACCGGCTGAACGGGTGGCGAGCAACGGGTCGTCGGAACCTTCGATCCCGGCAGGCAACACCAGCGGATCGTAGTTGATGTCACGGCATTCACCGTTGAGTTGCGGTTGAGTCTTTTCAAGCACCAGGGTGCCAGCGTTCAACACCTTGCGCCCTTCGGGCCAGGCCTTGCTGGCGTCGTTGACCGGATCGCCGGGGTTGGCCAGGGTGATGTTCAACTGCCAGCGCAACGGGCCGGCGGCAATTCGCTGAACCAGGTCTTTCTCCAGGAAATCATTGCCCTCCGGTGCTGTGCCCCCCGGTGCGTCCTGGGCCAGTGGCACCATGTTCCAGCGCACGGCCTGGCGTTGGCCGGCCGCGTTGACCAGGTAGAACGCATTGACGCTGTTGTAGTTTTCGGTCACGTAACTGGCCGACGGCTTGGCAGTCTTGATCCAGGCCAGGAACGGTGCGGCTTGCGGGTGCGAAGCAAAAAACGCCGATACCGCCTTGGGGTCCGGTTTGCCGGTGGCCGGGTCTGGCGTCTGGGCTTTTTGCAGTTGATAGAACGCCTCTGGCGTGTCCACCGGGAACACCGGCATGCTGTTCATCCCGGTGCGCCACTGCTGGCCGTTGGCCTGAGTGAAGCGCAAGGCCATGCTGCGGATCGGCACGGCACTGTCTGGCGCGTTTGGGTTACCGGACCCCAAGGCGAAACGCCCCACCACTGGTGTCCGTGCTTCGTTGAACACTTGAGCGGTGGAATAGCTGCGCGCCTCAAGGCTGCTCTCGAAATGCCCGATCACGCACACGCCTTTGGAATGGTTGCGACGCAAACCCGGATGCACGCCGTTGTTGGCTTCCAGCACGTTGATCAGTTTTTTCGGGGTCAGGCGCTGTGGGTCCAGGGTGCCGTTGACGTAGGCAAATGCCGCAGCCACTGCGGCAACGACCACGGCAATGCCCGCCAGACGCAATGTCAGGCTCGCCGCACTCAAGGGTGGCCGGGGTGGCGGTGATGATCGATCTACCATGAAAGACTCCAGGGCCATCGGCCACAAGTGAGAAGAATCAAGCAGACGAACCGCACGCAGGTTTATTCCCACATGCGGTGTTTATTTTTTCTGACGTGGAATAACCTCCAGGTTCGGACGTCTTCCTAGTCCCAAGCGTAGCGACTAGTCAGAACTTCATGAACGATATCGACGAACAACTGAGGGAAATCATTCCCCGATTGCGACGGTTTGCCCTGTCGTTGACGCGCAACGCCAGCAGCGCTGACGACCTGGTGCAGGCAAGCCTGGAGCGGGCATTGTCGAGTTGGAGCGGCAAACGCGTCGAGGGCGACTTGCGCGCCTGGCTGTTCTCGATTGTCTATCGGCAGTTTCTCGATGCGCACCGCCGCTCCCGGCGCTATGCGCGCATGCTCGAATTCTTCACCGGGCGTGACGATGCCCAGCCCTCGGTGGAGCGCACCGTTATCGCTCAATCGACCCTCAGCGCTTTCGACCGACTGCCCACCGAGCAACGTGCGCTGCTGCTCTGGGTGTCGGTGGAAGGCCTGAGCTACAAAGAGGTCGCCGGGATTCTCGACGTACCCACCGGCACCGTGATGTCCCGCCTGTCCCGGGCTCGCCAGGCCCTGCGCCAACTCAGCGATGGCGAAATCAACCGCCCTTCCCTGCGGAGACTCAAATGATCAGCATGCCCCCCAGCGAGCACGACCTGCACGCCTACGTCGACCACCAACTGAGCGACGCCGACCGACGCCGGGTGGAGACTTTTCTGGCGAGCAATCCGCAAATCTCCGCGCAAGTGCGCGCCTGGCAACTGGACGCCCAGCAACTGCGCGCGGCCCTCGGTGGCGCCTTGCAGCAACCGGTCAACCCGAACCTCGATCCAGCCGTGATTCGCCAACACCTGAAACGCCAGTCCCGTCGGCATCTGGCCAGCGCGGCGGTGCTGTTGATCGCGGTCAGTGTCGGCGGATTCAGCGGTTGGCAAGCACGGGAAATGACCCTGGTCAGCGCCCCGGCACCGATGGCCGACGCACTGCAGGCCTATCGCCTGATTGCCCAGCAAGGCCTCCTGCCGGCCGATTACAAGGTCGGCGCGGACGGCGATATGCAAGGCTGGCTCGACCGTTATTTCACTCAGGCCAATCGCCTGCCCGACCTTTCGGATGCCGGCTTCAAACCGGTCAGCGGGCGCCTGCTGAGCACCGAGCAAGGCCCGGCGGCGATGGTGGTCTACGAGAATCAGGGCGGGCAGAAAGTCAGTTTCTATGTGCGCCCGCCAGGGCCGAAAAACTTCCTGCTGCCCAGGGGCAGCCGCAGTGATGGTGAGTTGCAGGCCGAGTACTGGTCCGGTGGCGGCTACAACTATGCGATGGTCAGCCCGGCGGACACGGCGGCGGCGCGGATGCTCAAACAGACCACCCAGTTCTGACAGATCAAAAGATCGCAGGCTGCGATCTTTTCATCCTTGCCCGAACACCTGCGAAGGCCGGCGCAGCAGCGGGTCGAACGGATTGATCCGCGGCCCGATCAGCGCCGCTTCGCGCTTGAGCATGTCCACCACCGTCGGCAGTCGATCCGGGCCCAATCGGTCACTCACGGTCGCCACACTCAACGCCGCCACCGCACGACCTTCACGATCGAGAATCGGCACGGCCACCCCGGCCATGCCCTGCAGCACGCCGGTATTGCGCCCGGCGTAACCCAGGGCGCGCACGTTGTCGACTTCCGAGCGCAGGAACACCTCGTCATACAGGTGGAAGTCTTTCAGGCGCGGCAAGTTGTAATGGATGACGGTGTCGCGCTCCTCCTCCGGCAGAAACGCCAGAATCGCCAGGCTGCCCTGACCCACGCCAAGCGCCACACGCCCGCCGATATCCCCGGTAAAGGTGCGGATCGGGAACGGCCCTTCGCTGCGGTCCAGACAGATCGCATCAAAGCCGCAGCGCGCCAGCAAAAACAGCGAATCACCCAGCGACGCCGAGAGTCTCAGTAGCGCCGGCCGTGCCAGTTCGCGCAAGTTTCCGGTGTTGCCCGCACGAGCCGCCAGCGCGAAAAAATCCAGGCTCAGGCGATAGCGTTTACTGCGCGCATCCTGCTCGACCATGCCCTCGTCCATCAGGCTGCGCAGTAACCGATGGGTCGTCGGTTGCGATAAACCGATGCGCTGCGCCAGTTGCGTCACCCGCTCGCCGCCCTCGACGGTATCCCCCAGTGTTCGCAGTACCGCAAACAGTCTTGAGACGGCGCCGACACCGACTTCATTTTTGTTTTCATTCCGCTCAATGGAATCGTGCATCTTGTTTTCCGATTATTAATTTACTGATCGAATAAAACTTAAAATAGTCATCGCCTCAGTGAAATAGGCCATTGAGCCCATCCTAGTCTTCGTCCTACTCTGCGTCCAGACAGGGGCGATTCGAACAACAGCGGCAGCCGACTCAAGTCGAGCGCCACGCACCCCGGCAACATCTTTTCGTATCTGCCCATACAAAAAAGCGCGCCTTTGGGTGACGCATAACAATCTCAGGTGGAGCGCAGTCATGGCTTTTGTGCAACTTGAAAAACTCTGCAAACGCTACGGCGAAATCGACGCTGTCGTCGCCACCGACCTCTCGGTCGAGAAAGGTGAATTCGTGTCCTTGCTCGGCCCCTCGGGGTGCGGCAAGACCACCACTCTGCAAATGATTGCCGGCTTCGTCGAAGTCACCAGCGGGCGCATCGTGCTCGATGGCCGCGACATCACCCACGCCAAACCCGCCAGCCGCGGCTTGGGGGTGGTGTTCCAGAGCTACGCGCTGTTCCCGCACATGACCGTCAAGGACAACGTCGCCTTCGGCCTGCGCATGCGCAAAGTGCCGAACGCCGATATCCAGCAGCGAGTCGACCGGGTACTCAAACTGGTGCGCCTGAATCAGCACGCCGAGCGTTACCCGCGGGAGCTTTCCGGTGGCCAGCGCCAGCGCGTCGCCCTGGCCCGCGCCCTGGTGATTCAGCCGCCGGTGCTTTTGCTGGATGAACCACTGTCCAACCTCGACGCCAATCTGCGCGAAGAGATGCAATTCGAGATCCGCCGCATCCAGCGCGAAGTTGCAATCACTACGCTGATGGTCACCCACGACCAGTCGGAAGCGCTGTCCATCAGCGACCGTGTCGTGGTGATGCAGGCCGGGCGCATCACCCAGATCGACGCGCCCTACACCCTCTACGAACACCCGCGCACCGAGTTCATTTCCGGATTCGTCGGCAAGGCCAATCTGCTGCCCGGCGAGCGCAATGGTGCCGGTGCGGTTCAGGTGTGCAGTGTTGGCAAAGGCGATCTGACCCTGAGCCTGCGGCCGGAAAAAATCGATCTGCGCGATGCCGGCCACGGTCGCTTGCAAGGCAAGATCGTCAGTCGGTTTTTCCTCGGCAGCCAATGGCTGTACGGCGTCGGGACGAGCCTGGGTGAACTCTGCGTGGTGCGCCGCAACGATGGCTCGGCGCCGTTGAACGAAGGTACTGCAGTCGGTCTGGACTGGGACGCGACGCTGCTGCGAGTGCTGAGTGTCGACGAGGTACCAGCATGAGTACGCTCACCGCCACCCGCCAGGGACGCCAGGGGTATTGGCTGTCTGCACCGGCCCTGGCCTTGTACCTCGGCTTGCTGATCATCCCGCTGGGATTGCCCCTGGTGCTGTCGTTCAACGTCTTCGACTACAGCTCGGGGATCAATGGCGACGCCTACACCGTCGAGCACTACAGCAACCTGCTGGGCGATCCGTATTTCTACGAGATCTTTCTGCGCACCTTGTGGATCAGCGCCCTGACCACTTTGCTCTGCGTGCTGATCGGCGTGCCCGAGGCCTATATCCTCAGCCGCATGGGCACACCCTGGCGCTCGATTTTCCTGATTCTGATCCTCACTCCGCTGCTGATTTCGGTGGTGGTGCGCGCCTTCGGCTGGAGCCTGTTGCTCGGCGCCGACGGCCTGGTCAACCAGACCCTGCAAGCCCTCGGCGGCTCGCCGATGAAGCTGCTCTATACGCCGTTCGCGGTGGTGATTGCGCTGGTCCACGTGATGCTGCCGTTCATGATCATTCCGGTCTGGACCTCGCTGCAGAAACTCGATCCCGCCGCCGAACAAGCCGCGCAGTCGCTGGGCGCCAGTCACTTCACGGTGATTCGCCAGGTCGTGCTGCCACAGGTCATGCCCGGTGTGTTGTCCGGCACATTGATCGTGTTTGGCCTGGCCGCCAGCTCTTTCGCGATCCCCGGCCTGCTCGGCGGTCGTCGGCTGAAGATGGTTGCCACGCTGATCTACGACCAGTACCTGTCGGAGCTCAATTGGCCCATGGGCGCGACTATTGCCGTGGCTCTGCTGCTCATCAACCTGCTGATCATGCTGTCGTGGAATCGCATGATCGAAGGCCGCTACAAGAAGTCATTGGGATAATTCGTCATGTCCAGGAACGGTCCTTTCGCCCTGCTGTTTCATACCCTGGTGGTGCTGTTCATGATGGCGCCGCTGGTGGTGGTTTGCCTCGTGGCCTTCACCCCGGAAAATACCCTGAGCCTGCCGACCACGGAGTTCTCTCTACGCTGGTTTCGCGCGGTGTTCGAGCGTGCCGATTTTGTCGATGCGTTCTACAACAGCCTGATCCTGGCGTTCAGTGCCGCCACCCTGGCGACGCTGATCGCGGTGCCCGCCGCGCTGGCGATCACCCGATTCGAGTTTCCCGGTCGAGACTTTCTCAACGGCCTGTTTCTGTCGCCGATCATCATTCCGCACCTGGTGCTCGGTGTGGCGTTGCTGCGCCTGTTTGCGTTGCTGGGTGTCAATGGCAGCTTCGTCTGGCTGATCTTCGCCCACGTACTGGTGATTACACCGTATGTGCTGCGTCTGGTGCTGGCCTCGGCCATTGGCCTGGATCGCAGCGCCGAACACGCCGCGCAATCCTTGGGCGCCGGGCGCTTCACACTGTTCCGCCAGATCACCCTGCCGATGATTCTGCCGGGGGTGGCCGGTGGCTGGTTGCTGGCGTTCATCAACAGTTTCGACGAAGTCACGCTGTCGATTTTCGTCACCTCGCCGGCCACACAAACCCTGCCGGTGCGCATGTACGTGTACGCCACTGAGTCCATCGATCCGATGATGGCGGCGGTGTCGGCACTGGTGATTGCGCTGACCGCGCTGACGATGATTCTGCTTGATCGGGTCTACGGCCTGGATCGGGTGCTGGTGGGTAAACAATGAGGGCGCCATGGCTCTGCTGAGAAGACTGGCCGAAGCTGACCGCCCGGCCCTGGACTTTACCCTCGACGGCCATCCCGCCAGCGGTTTGCTCGGCGATACCGTGCTGACCGCCGTGCTGACTTGCAGCGAACACCTGCGCGGCAGCGACTTCAGCGCCGAACCCCGCGCCGGCTTCTGCCTGATGGGGGCCTGTCAGGATTGCTGGGTGCGCCTGGGCGATGGTCGCCGGGTGCGCGCCTGCTCGACGCTGCTCGAAGCCGGGCAACAGGTCTGCCGCGAACCGGGGCGATCGTTATGAATAAACATTCCATCTGCAGAAACCGGATCCCTTGTGGGGGTAAGAGTATGAAGTCTGTGGTCATCGTCGGTGCCGGTCCGGCGGGCATTCGTGCGGCGCAAACGCTGGTTGCCCATGGCGTGTGTCCGGTGCTGCTGGACGAAGGCGCACGCGGCGGCGGGCAGATTTATCGGCGTCAACCGGCCAACTTCAAACGATCGCCGGTCAAGCTGTACGGCTTTGAAGCACGCAAAGCCAATGCGCTGCATCAGACGATTGACGCACTGCGCGAACAAATCGATTACCGCCCCGAAACCCTGGTGTGGAATGCCGAGGACGGCGCCCTCGACACCTTGCAGAACGGCCGCGCCGCACGCATGGAGTTCTCCCGGGTGATCGTCGCCACCGGCGCCACCGACCGGATTCTGCCCGTACCGGGCTGGACATTGCCGGGGGTCTACAGCCACGGCGCGGCGCAAATCGCCTTGAAGTTCCAGGGCTGCGCCATCGGCGAACGCGTGGTGTTCGCCGGCAGCGGCCCGTTGCTGTACCTGGTCGCCTATCAATACGCCAAGGCTGGCGCCAACGTGGTCGCGGTGCTCGACAGCTCCCCCTTCAGCGCACAGGCCCGAGCCCTGCCTGGCCTGCTGGCGCAACCGTCCACGCTGGCCAAAGGCATTTATTACCGCAGCTGGCTGACCGCGCACGGTGTCCCTGTGCATCAAGGCGCGACCCTGGCAGCCATCGACGGCGAGCAACGCGTGCACTCGCTGCGCTGGTCCAACACCAAGGGCAACCACTCACTGGACTGCGACGCGGTGGCCTTCGCTCACGGCCTGCGCAGTGAAACCCAACTGGCCGATCTGCTCGGCTGTGAATTTGCCTGGAACCCGCTCAATCGCGCCTGGTTACCGCAGCGTGACCGTGCGGGCCGCAGCAGTGTCGCCGAGGTTTATCTGGCGGGCGACGGCGCCGGCATCATGGGTGCGGACGCGGCGGAAATGGCCGGTGAGCGCGCCGCTTTGGCACTGCTCGAAGACATGGGGCATCTGATTCCGGCGCAGCGCCCTGCGCTACTGGAACACCGCCTGGAACGCATTGGCGAATTTCGTCAGGGCCTCGAACGCGCCTTTACATTTCCCGACAACTGGGCCGCCGGTCTCGCCGATGACGTGATGGTCTGTCGCTGTGAAGAAGTACGCGCCGGGGATATTCGCGACGTGGTGCGCGAAGGTCATTGGGAAATCAACCGGGTAAAGGCTCATTGTCGTGTCGGCATGGGGCGTTGCCAGGGTCGGATGTGCGGTGCCGCAGCAGCAGAAATCATTGCCTGCCAGAGCCGGCGCGCCGTGTCCGATATCGGCCGGTTGCGCGCCCAGGCACCGATCAAACCGCTACCGTTTGGCCTGGAGATCGAGCCTTGAACGAAGTCGACGCAGTCATCATTGGCGGTGGCATTGTCGGTGCAAGCGCCGCCCTGTTTCTCAGTCGGGCCGGCCGGCGCGTGGCGTTGCTGGAACGGGATTTTTGCGGCTCACATTCCAGCGGCGTGAACTACGGCGGCGTGCGGCGTCAGGGTCGTCCCCTGGCACAATTGCCGCTGTCGCAAAAGGCCCACGAAATCTGGGCGCAGTTGCCACAACTGATCGGCATCGACGGCGAATACCAGCGTAGCGGTCACCTCAAACTGGCCCGCAGCCTCAACGATCTGCAAGCCCTGCAGGACTACGCCGATAGCAGTCGGGGGTTCGGCCTCGATCTGCAAGTGCTCGACCGAAGCCAATTGCGCGCGCGTTTTCCGTGGGTTGGAGATGTGGCGGCAGGCGCGTCCTATTGCCCGGACGATGGTCACGCCAACCCGCGCCTGGTGTCTCCGGCGTTCGCTCGGGCGGCGCGGCAACAGGGTGCACAGGTTTACGAACAATGCGCGGTGAGCGCGGTAGAACATGACGGGCAACGGTTTCGTGTGCGTACGCAAACCGGCCAGGAATGGCGTGCCCCCTGTCTGTTGAACTGCGCCGGAGCCTGGGCCGGCAGCCTGGCCGCGCAGTTCGGCGAACCGGTGCCGATGCATTCAGGTCATCCGGCGATGCTGGTCACCGAACCGTTGCCGCTGGTGATGGATGCCAGCACCGGCGTCGAGGGCGGTGGCATTTATGCCCGTCAGGTTACCCGGGGAAATTGCGTGCTGGGCGGCGGCCAGGGCTTTGCCCTCGACGAGACCCGCGCCCGCCCCGGTCAAGGCGCAGTGCTGGAAATACTCCGCCAGGCCGTCGAGCTCTACCCGTTTCTTGAAGGTGCCCAGGCGATTCGTACCTGGAGCGGCACCGAAGGTTATCTGCCCGATCGCCAACCGGTGATCGGCCACAGTGGCACCCAACCCGGTCTGTTGCACGCGTTCGGCTTTGCCGGCGCCGGTTTCCAGATCGGACCCGCGGTGGGCCAGGCGCTCACCGAAATCATCTGTAGCGGCGCGTCAAAGACGTCGCTGGATGCGTTTTCCATCACCCGGTTTCACTCCATCTCCGTAGCTTGATAGAGGAAGGTCGCGCCAATGAATAACGTCAAACGCAGTGCACTGCTCGGTTTCTCCTGGCTAAGTTTTTCTTGCGTGGGCGCCCTGCTCACGGTCACTCAGGCCCAGGCCGAGCCGACTCTTTATCTGGGCATGAACGGCGGGACCATGGAGCGGCTCTATGCCGACAAGGTGCTGCCGGCTTTCGAGAAGGCCAACAACGTCAAAGTGGTGATCGTACCGGGCACCTCCGCCGATATCCTGGCCAAGGTCCAGGCCAGCAAAGGCAACCCGCAGATGCACGTGATGTTCCTCGACGACGGCATCATGTACCGCGCGATCTCCATGGGCCTGTGCGACAAACTCGAAGACAGCCCGACACTGGAACAGATTCCGGCCAAGGGACGGATCAAGGACCAGGCCGTGGCGGTCAGCCTCGGGGTCACCGGGCTGGCATACAACACCCGCTTGTTCAAGGAAAAAGGCTGGAGCGCGCCGACCTCGTGGATGGACATGGCCGACCCGCGCTTCAAGGACAAACTGGTGTTCCAGTCGATGGCCTCTTCGACGTTCGGCTTGCACGGTTTCCTGATGTTCAACCGGATCCAGGGCGGCACCGAAACCAATGTCGACCCTGGTTTCAAGGCCTGGCCGAACACCGTCGGGCGTAACGTACTGGAATACATTCCGAGCTCGGCGAAGATCTCCGAAATGCTTCAGACCGACGAAGCGGCGCTGTTCCCGTTGACGCCGACCCAGGTGACGGCTCTGAAGCTCAAGGGCATGCCAGTGGAATATGCACAGCCGAAGGAAGGGGCCGTGGTGCTCAACGTCGCCGAATGCGCAATCGCCAACAACACGCAACCGGAGCTGGCGCAAAAACTTGCCGCCTTCTTGCTGACCCCCGAAGCCCAGGCCGTCGCACTCGAGGATGGCGACCAGATTCCGTCCAACCCCAACACCCCGACCACCGAGCGAACCCGCGGTCAGGTCGAAGCCATGAAACAGTACCTCGATACGGCGATTGCCGTGGATTGGGATCAGGTCAACGAACAACGTCCGGCATGGAGTGCGCGGTGGAACCGCAGTATCGAGCGCTAGGTCACTGGCCGGGCACAGCTGTGTGGGCCCTGCGCGAAAGCCTGGACGGCGATGCCATTGATCTGTCGCGTACCCGCAGTTGATTGGGGCAACTGGTCGAAGTCAGCGAACCCGTCTGATCGATAGCTTTTTGTTGTATTAAAGGGCCTCTTCGCGAGCAAGCCCGCTCCCACATTGAACCGAGTCGCCGCTGATCAAATGTGGGAGCGGGCTTGCTCGCGAAAGCGGCCTGACAGTCGCCACATCTTTCCCGCTATCATGTCGCGCATTTCCGGGGCCACGCGCCTATTCCTTGATCAAAAGCGAACCTGTTCATGCATACCCTTGCTCAATTGCGTGCCGGCGAGTTGTCGGGCATCACGCGGCTGGATCTGGTCGACGGCCTCACCGAATTCCCCCGGGAGATCTTCGATCTGGCGGACTCGCTGGAAGTGCTCAACCTCAGCGGCAATGCCTTGAGCGCCCTGCCCGAGGACTTGCATCGCCTGACCCGTTTGCGCGTGCTGTTCTGTTCCGATAACCGCTTCACCGAGTTGCCGGCCTGCCTGGGCCAATGCACCGCACTGACGATGATCGGCTTCAAAGCCAACCGCATCGCCCACGTGCCCGCAGCGGCGCTGCCGCCGCTGCTGCGCTGGCTGATCCTGACCGACAACTGCATCGAAACCTTGCCGAGCGAACTGGGAGAGCGCCCGTTCCTGCAAAAGCTCATGCTCGCCGGCAATCGATTGCAAGCGCTGCCGGAGTCATTGCGTCAGTGTCATCGGCTGGAACTGATCCGCATCGCCGCCAACCGGTTGACCGGGTTGCCGCAATGGCTGCTGGAGCTGCCGAGCCTGACCTGGCTGGCCTATGCCGGCAACCCGCTGGAAACCGAAGCCGATGCCGCGGCCCTCGACGCCACTTCACGCATTGACTGGTCGGCGCTGCGTCTGGAGAAGAAACTCGGCGAAGGGGCGTCCGGGGTGATTCATCAGGCCGTCTGGCAACCGGCTGACCAACCGGCCACGTCAGTTGCGGTGAAGCTCTACAAGGGCGAAATGACCAGCGACGGTTCGCCATTGCACGAGATGAACGCCTGCATCACCGCTGGCCTGCACCCGAATCTGATCCGCGTCGAAGGGCGGATTGTCGATCACCCGCAGCAAACCGCCGGGCTGGTCATGCAGTTGATCCCGCCGAGCTTTCGCAACCTCGCCGCGCTGCCGAGCCTGGCGTCGTGCAGCCGCGACATTTACCCCGACGATTTGCGTTTCAGTGCCGCGGTGGCGCTGCGCATTGCCTCGGGCATTGCCTCGGTGGCCGAGCACCTGCACGGTCATGGCATCACCCACGGCGACCTCTATGGGCACAATATTCTCTGGAGCGAACAGGGTGATTGCTTGCTGGGAGACTTTGGCGCGGCGTCGTTCCACGGGATTTCCGACAGCCTTGAAAGCCGTGCCTTGCAGCGGATCGAGGTGCGGGCATTCGGGGTGTTGCTGGGGGAGTTGCTGGAGCGGGTTGATTCGGGGTTGAGCGATGCACTGCGTGGGCTGCTGGAGGATCTGGAGCGGCGTTGCTGTCAGCCGCAAGTGCTGGCACGGCCTGGTTTTGGTGAGATCGTTCAGGAATTGAATGGTTGGTGACCGCTGCGCGGTCAATCGTCGGATCGCCGCCCGGAGCAAGCTCGCTCCCACAGTTGACCGAGTTGCCCGGACGGACGCGATCTAATGTGGGAGCGAGCTTGCTCGCGATGACGGCCTGCCAGACAACAGGGCCGTCATTGACACAAAGACTTAACCCGCCAACCCGACAAACATGTCCTGCACGTCGTCGTGGTTATCGAGGCCTTCGAGGAACGCTTCGACTTCCGCCATCTGCTCATCGCTCAGGCCGCTGACCGGGTTTTTCGGCTGGTAGCCCAGTTTGGCCGACAGCACGGTGAAGCCTTGTTCCGGTAGGGCTTTCTGTACCGCGTCGAGGTCGGTCGGCTCGGTCAGGAACAGGGTTGCACCCTCTTCACCCGGCTCGAAATCCTGTGCACCGGCTTCGATGGCGGCCATTTCCGGATCGGCGTCCGGGGTGTCCGGCGACGCTTCGATCATGCCAACATGGTTGAAGTCCCAGGCCACAGAGCCGGAAGCACCCAGTTGGCCCTTGCGGAACGCCACGCGGATCTCGGCCACGGTGCGGTTGATGTTGTCGGTCACGCACTCAACGATCAACGGCACCTGATGCGGGGCGAAACCTTCATAAGTCACGCGATGGTATTGCACGGTCTCGCCCAACAGGCCCGCGCCCTTCTTGATGGCGCGATCCAGTGTTTCCTTGGGCATCGAAGCTTTCTTGGCCTGTTCAACCACCAGGCGCAAGTGCGCGTTGGTAGCAATATCAGCGCCGTTGCGCGCAGCAATGGTGATTTCTTTCACCAGTTTGCCGAAGATCTTGCCCTTGGCATTGGCTGCCGCTTCTTTGTGTTTAACCTTCCACTGTGCGCCCATTTCTCACTCTCTTATCTGTGGCATCTGTGGCGCCGAGACATCTATTGGCCGACGCTTTGTGCAAGTTTATACGGCCTAAAGTTGGCAATCGACCAAAAAATCCCGACTTGCATCGACATCTTCACCAGCGGTTGTAGGGCGATTCGGAAATGTCGCTTTAATGTGCCCGCAATGCGCTGAGGTTTCGTACGCTTTGCACCCTATTCCACGGCAGCAGCGTGTTCGATGCACAACGACAAGGAAAGTCCCACCATCCTGACGCTTCTCGACGATGACCTGAGTTTCCAGGTAGTCCGGTTCAGCGGTCATGAAGCACTCAACCAGCCCTATCGATTCGATATCGAGGTTATCGGGCTGGCACCGGCCCTGAGCCTTGAACGATTGCTGCAGCAACCGGCGTTCCTCGAATTTGGCCACGACCAGGGCATTCATGGCCTGCTGCACAGCGCCAGTTGTGAACATCGAAGCGGGCACCGGGTCGCTTACAAGCTGGTGCTGGTGTCCCGTGTCCAAGTGCTGGAGCAGCAAGGACGCCGACGAGTTTTCCAGCGCGCCAGCGTGCCCATGATCCTGCGCCAATTGCTCGAGGAACACGGATTGCCCGCCGGCAGTTATCGCTTTGAACTGGCAACCGGGCACTATCCCCTGCGACCTTTTTGCATTCAGTACGATGAAACCGACCTGGCGCTGCTGCAACGACTGTGCGAGGAAGAAGGCATCCACTACCACTTCGAGCATCAACGCGACGGCCATGTCCTGGTGTTGGCCGATGACAGCCTGAGTTTCCCCCAGGAACCGTTGCTCATGCCGATGCGCAGTGACGACCTCGACGAACATCAGGAACCGGTGATCAGCGAACTGTTCCAGCGCCATGACGCGACGCTCTCCCCCGTGCGCCCGGGTGCCAGGAATCCTGGTGTAGCGGACACCAGCGACGGCGCAGCCAATCACTCGTTCGCCACGACAAGACACTTTCCCGCCCACGAACAACAACATCGCGATCAGCTCAGCCGTCGACAACTGGAACGCCTGCGCTGTCGACACCTGCAGATCCACGGTCAAAGTAATCAGGGTGCATTACGCAGCGGCCGGATCGTACAGGTGGCCGAGCACCCGCTGGCGAATTTCAACGACCAATGGCTGGTCACCGAAATCCGCCATCAGGGTCGTCATTCATCCATTCTGCTTGACGACACACCCGACATGTCCCCGGGTTACCGCAACCAATTCAGCGCCATCCCCTGGTCGACCGTGTTCAGGCCCTCGCTCAAACAACCCAGGCCGAGCATTCCCGGGTATCAGCCCGGCCAAGTGTGCGGCCTGGTCGGGCAACCGCCGAGGGTGGATGAGGATGGCCGGGTTCAGGTGAACCTCTGGCCCGTCACACAATCAGTCGCAGAGGCGTCCGATGGCCTGTGGCTGCCGCTGGCGCTGACCACCGCCGAGGACTGGCTCGATCCGTCCCGCCTGCCCTTGGCCGGCAGCGAGGTACTGGTGATTTTCCTCGACAGTGACCCGGATCGCCCGGTGCTCTGTACGGCCATGGGCTCTCGGCCACAACCTCGCGGCCCTCGTCCGCGTGAGCCCCGTGGCGATACCCGCCTGCTGTTCGACTGGCTGCTCAGCCGCTCGGACCTTGCGCCCTGACACTCAGCCCTTGTCAGCCTTGCCGGCCGCTGCGGCGAACTTCGCCAGACGCACATCCAGATGCCGCGGCCGACGCCCGTGATCCTCTGCGCGCTCCTTGCGGCGGATGGCGTTGCGCACCATCAGCGAGCCGATGTAGCGAATCGGTTCCGGCGGGAAAAAACCCAGCGGTCCGTTGACCAGTGGTGAGCGAGTCCAGGGGTTGTCCAGGCCCAGGACCATCGACGCCAGAATCTGCCCGCCCATATGGCAGGGCCCGACACCGCTGCCGGAGTAGCCAAAACCGTAGAACACATTGCCACTGGCGCTCATCTGCCCGAAAAACGGCAGCCCGGTCACCGAACGGTCCGACGGACCATTCCAGGTCGCTTCGACCTTGACGTCGGCAAACGCCGGGAAGAAATTCGCCAGGCTGCTCTGCAACAAACCGGCGTAAGGCGAAGGTTGATCGAACACCGGCAGCATGCGTCCACCGTAAGCGAAGGTATTGCCACCCTTGCCAAGCATGATCCGGCCGTCCGGGGTGTTGTGGTAGTAGTGCACGAAAATCCGTGAATCGAGCACCGTGACGCCGCTGGTCAGGCCGATTTCTTCGAGCAAATCCGGCCGTGGCTCGGTGATCAGCATGTCGCTGGAAACGATCGCCACACTGCGCTCGAACTGCGGGAACGCTCGGGCCATCCAGGCGTTCATCGCCAGCACCACGCGGTCGGCGCGGACGGTGCCGCCGGGGGTTTGAATGCCCACCGGCTTGCCCTCTTCCAGCCCGGTCATCGCGGTGTTTTCGTGAATCCTCACGCCCAATTGCAGGGCAACCCGGCGCAGACCACGCACCAGCTTGCCAGGCTGCACACTGGCCGCGGCCGGAGAAAACCAGCCCTCCAGGTGTTTGCTGGAACCAGCCATGCGCTGCACATCGGCCACCGGCCGCCGGGTGAACGAGTTGATGCCGTGGCGCTCCAGTGCGGCGATGACCGCATCGGTCGAGCCGCATTGGGCACGGTTGGTGGCGGTGTAGAGCGTACCGTCAAGGCGGTAATCGGCGTCCACCGCATACTGTTCGCAGAAGGCGCCGATGGCATGGATGCTGCGCTCGGACTCCTTGACCAGACGCACGGCCTCTTCGACGCCGAACAAACGCTCAAGGGTGAAATACTTGGCCGACCACGACAGCGCACAACCGCCATTGCGCCCACTGGCACCGGCACCGCAGATATCCGCTTCGATCAGCAACACGTCCAGCTCGGGGTTCTGCTCCTTGAGCATGATCGCGGTCCACAACCCGGTATAACCGCCGCCGACGATGCACACGTCGGCGCGGCTGTCGCCTTGCAGTGGCGGACAGGTTTCGGATGCATCAGCTTTCAAGGCCTGGTCCAGCCAAAAGGGTCTCATGGGAAAACTCCAGTCAATGGCCCACACGCCAGCCTGCCGCAGACGCAGCAGGCGACGAGGGACAGGATTCAGGTACGCAGGGGTTTGATGGTCATCGCTTTATTGGGCACGTAGGCAAAGTGAGTACCCAGGCCACCGGGGCGGCTGTTCCAGTGCGGGATCAGCACCAGCGCCGAGAACATGGCGCAGCCAGCGAAGACAATGAACACGGTAACGGTGTCGAAGTAGCCTGGCAGCAGGCCACCGAGAATCGCCCCGACTGAGCCGCAGCCGTTGACGAAACCGGCTGCTGTGGCGCCGGCCTTGGCGGTGCCGAAGTCGATGGCGGCCGCGCCGCTGATCATCGAGTCCGGCCCATAGAGGGTCAGGCCCATGACGAACAGCAGCGCCACCACCAGCAGCACGCTGCCGGTATGCAAGGCGCCCATGAAAAATGCCAGGGACACGGTCAGCGCCAACAGGCTGATCACGCAGGCCGGCATGCGCCGGGCGCCGAACAGTTTGTCCGAGGCCAGGCCGATCATGATCGGTCCGAGCAATCCGGCCAGTTCAAAGGCGGTCGGAATGATCGCCGCGCCGACCTTGCCCACCGAGGGCATCTGTTCGAAAACGATCACCGGTCCCCACAGCAGAATCGCGTAGCGCGCCGGTTTGAGCATGAAGTACGCCAGCCCGAGCACCAGCACGGTGCGGTTGCGCAGGATTTCCTTCAATGGCTCCCACATGCTGATTTTGCTTTGCGCGTCAGCCTGTTCGGCGGTCAGCTCGGGTTCCGGCTCCACCGCCGGCAAGCCGACGTCTTCCGGTTTGTTGCGTTGGAAAATAAAAAACAGCACGGCGACCAGCCCAACCACCGCCGCACTGGAAACAAACGCCGCATGCCAGCTGCCGATGAGCGTATACGCCCACCAACCGGCAAACGGCGACGCCACGAGACCGCCAAAGGCGTAGCAGGAACTCCACAGGCCCAATACCCGCCCGCGTTGCTCGGAGGGAAAGAAGCTGCCGAGGTTCTTGCACAGCCCCGACCAACCGGTGGACTGCGCCAGCCCTTGTATCAGCATGCAGGTAGCGAAAATCGGCAAGGTTGCGAAGTTGCCCATCACCAGCGCCGCGGCGGCGGAAATCAGCAATCCGCCGAGCACCACCACCCGCGGCCCGAATCGGTCGGCGAGGATGCCCCAGGTGAACTGGCCGACGGCGTAGGCCGTCAGGTAGATGGCATCGAGGTTGGCCATGGCCATTTTATCGAGCATGAAGGTCGGGTCTTCGCCAATACCGAGTTTGGCGACCGAGAAGGCTTTGCGGGTGAAGTAGAACGCGGCGTAGGCGAGCCAGGTGATCGCGAAGATCTGCATGCGCCAACGCTTGATGGTGCCGATGTGCTTGTTCATTGTGGTTCTGACCTCAGGGTGTGAGTGTGCCGGCAGAATTGGAAGAAAACGCCTGTGTTTTTATTGTTGAGCACTGCGATATCGCCCTGTCCCTACGGCGGATACCGGTCAGATGAGTCCTGTTTTTTGCACGCCCAGGCTCATGGCACCCGCTGCTGTTCGACTGACCCGTCAGCGGGGCTGAGGTGGATAAAAACAATTACTGATTAATAAGTGAAATCGATTTATCGTATTTCAAATATAAGGTCAGCTTGTTACTGGAGATTCCCATGTCGGTGTCCCACGCCCAGCTCAAAGCCTTCCATGCCGTGGCGGTCCATGGAAGCTTTACCAAAGCCGCCGAGCGGCTTTTTCTGACGCAGCCGGCGATTTCCGACCAGGTGCGCAAACTCGAAGAGCGCTACGGCGTCTTGCTGTTTCACCGCAACAAGCGCTCGGTGCGCCTGACCGATCTGGGCGAGCGCCTGCTGAGCGTTACACAGCGGCTTTTTGTGATTGAGGCCGAAGCCCAGGAGCTGTTGCAGGATTCCCAGGCCTTGCAGACCGGTAGCCTGATTCTGGCGGTGGATGCACCGGTGCATGTGCTGCCGCAGATTGCCCGCTTCTGCGAACGCTACCCCGGGATCAGCGTGAAGATCGAAACCGGCAACACCGATGAGTCGCTGTTTCGACTGTTCAACTATCAGGCCGACCTGGCGTTGCTGGGCCGTGACGTCAGCGATGAACGCCTGATTTCCCTGCCCCTGCGTAACGACCCGATGGTCGCGTTTGTGTCGCGCAATCACCCTTGGGCCGATCGCGAATCCATCACCCTTGCGGACCTCGACGACACGCCACTGGTGTTGCGGGAAATCGGTTCGGTGACCCGGCAGACCCTGGAGGAGGAAATGCAACGCGCCGGGTTCCGCATTCGCCCGGCGATTCAGGTCGAAGGTCGGGAGGCGGCGCGGGAAGCGGTGGTGGTCGGGATTGGGGTGGGCGTGGTGTCGGCTGCCGAGTTTGGCGCCGACTCCAGGGTTTGTGCACTGCCGATTACCGATTGCGAACGACGGCTGACTGAAACACTGGTGTGCTTGCGCGAGCAGAGTTCGCGGCGGGTGGTGGCGACGTTTCTCGAGATGGTGCGCGAGAGTCTGGTGTAGGCAGGCCAGGCCCCTTCGCGAGCAGGCTCGCTCCCACAGTAGATCTTTGGTGCGCACAAAACCTTGTGGGAGCGAGCAGGCTCGCGAAGGAAGCGACCCGGTCTTTCAGGTGGGCGCCAACCCGAAAAATGCCTGAATCAACCGCAAATCCCGTCGCCGCTCCATGCACCCCATCATGTGCCGATTCACCAACCCCTCGCCAATGATCGGCACCGCCGCCACTCGCGGGTCGTGGCTGACTTCCACCGACGACACCACCCCCACCCCCAGTTCGGCGGCCACCGCCTCGGTTACCGCTTCGCGGCTGTCCAGTTCCAGCAACACCCGTGGATTGACCCTGGCCTGGGCGCAAGCCTCATCGAAGGTGCGCCGGGTAATCGAACCCGGTTCGCGCAGCACCATGATCACCTGATCCAGCTCTTTGAGCTGCACGCCTTTGGTCTTCTGCACCCAAGGATGGCCGTCGGGCACCAGTGCGCAAATCCGTGATTCGTTCAGCGCCTGCAGATGCAAGCCTTTGCGCGGCTCGACTTCGGTCAACACCGCCACGTCGGCATGTTCGGACAACAACGCCGCCAGGGTTTCCTGGGCGTTGCCCAGGCGCAGGTTCACCGTGATCCCCGGATAGCGCGCGCGCAGGCTGGCAAGCATCGGCATGACCATGTGCGGGCCGTCCGCCGCCACCTCCAGACGCCCGGTCAGCAGTTGCCGGTTGGCTTCGAGCATCACCTGCGCCTCTTCGGCCAGGCCGAACATCGCCCGGGTGATGGCCGCCAGTTTGGTGCCCTCCTCCGTCAGTTCCACTCGGCGGGCGGTGCGGCGCAGCAAGGTGATCTGGTAGTGCTCCTCCAGGGCCTTGATGTGCCCGGTAACCGCCGGCTGGCTGATGAACAGCCGCGCCGCCGCCCGGGTAAAGCTGCCTTCCCGCGCCACGGCATCGAATGCGCGCAGCTGAAACAGGTTCATGAATAAACCTCACTGATGGCTGGCATAACAACAAACAATTTGATTGATAACACGGCAAATTGCAATTTAGGCACCAACGCTTCATCCCATCGATTGCGAGGACACGAGAATGAGTACTGCCGAACCCATCCTGCTCACCCCCGGCCCGTTGACCACGTCGGCCCGCACCCGTCAGGCGATGATGATCGACTGGGGCTCATGGGATGACCGTTTCAATCAATTGACCGCCAGCCTCTGCGAGCAACTGCTGGCAATCATCAACGGCGCCGCCACTCACCACTGCGTGCCCCTGCAAGGCAGTGGCACCTTCGCGGTCGAGGCAGCGATCGGCACGCTGGTGCCTCGCGATGGCAAGATTCTGGTACTGATCAACGGCGCCTACGGCAAACGCCTGGCGAAAATCTGTGAAGTGCTCGGCCGCGCCTACAGTACCTTCGAAACCGCCGAAGACGAGCCGACCACCGCCGCCGACGTCGACCGTCTGCTGCGCGCCGACACCGGCATCACCCACGTCGCCCTGATTCACTGCGAAACCAGCACCGGCATCCTCAATCCGCTGCCGCAGATCGCCCAGGTCGTCGCAGAACACGGCAAGCGCCTGATCATCGACGCCATGAGTTCCTTCGGTGCCCTGCCGGTGGATGCGCAGCAAGTGCCGTTCGACGCACTGATCGCTGCCTCGGGCAAATGCCTGGAAGGTGTGCCGGGCATGGGTTTTGTCTTCGCTCGCAAAGAATCCCTGACCAACGCCACCGGTAACTCGCATTCGCTGGCGATGGACCTGCAAGACCAGCACGCCTACATGGCCAAGACCGGCCAGTGGCGCTTCACCCCGCCGACCCACGTGGTCGCGGCGCTGCACGAAGCCCTGCTGCAATACAACGAAGAAGGTGGCTTGCCGGCCCGACACGAACGCTATGCCGCCAACTGCCAGGCATTGATGGAAGAGATGGGCAAACTGGGGCTGCGCAGCTTCCTGCCGGCGGCCATTCAGGCGCCGATCATCGTCACCTTTCATGCCCCGAAAGATCCTCGCTACCAGTTCAAGGAGTTCTACGAACGGGTCAAGGCCAAGGGTTACATCCTCTACCCCGGCAAGCTGACCCAGGTCGAAACCTTCCGCGTCGGCTGCATTGGCCATGTCAACCCGGCGCAAATGCGCGAAGCGGTGGCGGCGATTGCTGAAGTGTTGCGCGAGATGGAAGTGCTGGAAATCTAAGCCACACCGTATACCCCTGTGGGAGCGAGCCTGCTCGCGATAGCGGACTGTCAGCCAACACATCCGTCGAATGTCAGGCACTCATCGCCAGCAGGCTGGCTCCCACAGTAAAAGCAGCCCTCATTAGCCAGTTGCCACAGGACTTGATCACCATGAACTACACCAACCCAACCAAACTCCAAGCCGCCATCCTCGACTGGGCCGGCACCGTGGTCGACTTCGGCTCCTTCGCCCCGACGCAGATTTTCGTCGAGGCGTTCGCCGAATTCGATGTCCAGGTGTCCATCGAAGAAGCCCGTGGCCCGATGGGCATGGGCAAGTGGGACCACATCCGCACCCTGTGCGATCTGCCGGAAGTTGCCGAGCGTTATCGCAGGGTGTTCGGCCGCACGCCGACCGACGATGACGTCACTGCGATTTACCAACGCTTCATGCCGCTGCAAATCGAAAAAATCGCCGAACACTCGGCGCTGATTCCGGGGGCACTGGAGACCATCGCCAACCTGCGCCAGCAAGGGATCAGGATCGGTTCCTGCTCCGGATACCCGAAACTGGTCATGGACAAAGTGGTCGAACTGGCCGCCACCAACGGCTACGTCGCCGATCACGTGGTCGCCACCGACGAAGTCCCGAACGGCCGCCCATGGCCCGCCCAGGCACTGGCCAACGTCATCGCCCTGGGCATTGACGATGTCGCCGCGTGCGTGAAGATCGATGACACTGTGCCGGGCATTCTCGAAGGTCGCCGCGCCGGCATGTGGACCGTGGCGCTGATCTGCTCGGGTAACGCCCTGGGTCTGGACTACGAAGGTTATCGCGCGCTGGGAAGCGACCAGCTGGACAGTGAGCGCAAGCGCATCCACACGATGTTCGAAAGTTCGCGCCCGCACTACATGATCGACACCATCACCGATCTGCCGGACGTGATCGCCGACATCGACAAGCGCCTGGCCAACGGCGAAATGCCGCAGTCCAGCTAAAAAACGCAACTCCCCCCTGTAGGAGCGAGCTCGCTCGCGATGGTCTCAAGAATGCCGCGGTTACCCAGTGGGTATGCGTCATCGTTGGCGACCATCGCGAGCGAGCTCGCTCCTACAGGATTTTTCTGTCTACTACCCGAGCCAGAGCATCCCGCGACCGATCGCCTCAGGCAAACCCGGTAAAACAGGATTACAGTTAACGCTCACCGTCGGACAAGAACGGTGGCTTTAAACCGGACCTCTGAGGAACACCGTATGCCGTGGAAAAACTCCGAATCGCGCTACAGCACCGTATCGATCGCACTGCATTGGTTGATGCTGGTCCTGCTGGCGCTGGTTTACGCCTGTATCGAGTTTCGCGGGATCTTTCCCAAGGGCAGTGGCGGGCGCACGCTGATGGTTGAATTACACTTCATGCTCGGCCTGACCGTTTTCGTTCTGGTCTGGGTGCGATTGTTGGCGCGCAGTCTCGGCCGCCCCCCGGAGATCTTCCCGGCTTCGCCACACTGGCAAACGACGCTGGCCAGGCTGATGCACTGGGCGTTGTACATTTTCATGATCTTCACACCGATTCTCGGGTGGCTGGTCACCAGCGCCAAAGGCAATCAGGTGATGTTCTACGGTGTCGACCTGCCGATGCTGGTAGCGGAAAACAAGGACCTGGCCAAACAACTCCAGGGCTGGCACGAGCTCGGCGGCACGATAGGCTATTGGCTGATCGGCCTGCATGCCGCAGCCGGGTTGTATCACCACTATGTGGTGGGCGATAACACTTTGCTGCGGATGATGCCCAAGCGGGCAAACCGCGATACCTGAGGCCACTGGCAAAACCTGTGGGAGCGAGCCTGCTCGCGAAATCGGTGTGACAGGCGCATCGATACTGGATGTATTACCGCCTTCGCGAGCAGGCTCGCTCCCACATGAGATTGCATGTGTGCTTTAGATTTGTGGATTGAATCCCCGCCGCCCCTGCAAGCCGCCGGTGTGAACGAAGATCAGCCGCGTACCTCGAGCGAACTTGCCCGCCTCGACTTGCTGCTTGAGCGCCAGCAATGCCTTACCGGTGTACAACGGCTCAAGGGGAATGCCGCTGGCCTGTTCGGTCTTTTCGATGAACTCGGTCAGCAGCGGATCGACCTTGGCAAAGCCGCCGCGGCTGGCATCGATCAGCTCATACACCGCATGGATCAGACCCGCCTCCTGCACGATCCGCTCGACCTGTTGCGCCACCCCGTGATCGTCTGGCACCGCCAGGGCACCGTACACCGGATGATCCCCCGCTTCGGCCAGTACCAGGCCGGCCAAGGTCGTGCCGGTTCCGCAGGCCAGCCACCAGGCGTCATAGTCACTCCAGCCCAATCCCTCCAGTTGCGCGCAAACGCTGGCCCGCAGTTGCATGCAACCCAGGGCGCCAGGCAAACCGCCTCCCCCCTCAGGCACCGGATGCAGCGTCGGGTAGCGGGTGTGCCAGGGTTGCCAGAAACCCGCTTCATGCCTCGCTCGATAGCCTGCGTAACCCAGCCAGTGCAACGGCATGCCGAACGCCTGCAAGTCTTTGACCGTCGGGGTTTCCTGAGGGTGCCCGCGCAACAGGCCAACGGTGGCAAAGCCGAAACGCTTGCCCGCCGCCGCCAACGCGTGGAGGTGATTGGAGTGCGCTCCACCCAGGCTGATGATGCCTTCGGCGCCAACGCGGTCGGCAGTCTTCAGGTGCTCGATGAGCTTGAACCATTTGTTGCCGCTGATCAGCGGGTCGATCTGGTCCAGACGCAGGATTGCCACTTCGATGCCGGCGTGAGTGAGCCAGTCTAGATCAAGGCGTTCGAGGGGGGCTTGAGCAAGCCAATCGCTAGACGAGAAATACATCGATGCCGGTTCTGGGTAAAGAGTCAGCATTCTAGTCGCTCATAGGCAGCTATCGCGAGCAGGCTCGCTCCCACAGGGAATCTATGAACGACACAGATCAAATGTGGGAGCGACGGTGCGGCGATCCGACCTGCTCGCGATGGCCATTGGTACGCTGGACCTGTCTGTTACAACTGCGCCGCCAATCGCGAACCCTGGTTGATCGCCCGCTTGGCATCCAGCTCTGCCGCGACATCCGCGCCGCCGATCAGGTGCACGCTCTGCCCCGCCGACACCAGACCGTCATGCAATTCACGCAGCGGGTCCTGTCCGGCGCAAATCACGATGTTGTCCACTGGCAGCACCTGCGGCTCTGCGGTGTCGCCGATGCGGATGTGCAGGCCTTCGTCGTCGATCTTCAAGTATTCAACGCTGTTGAGCATCTGTACCTGCTTGTTCTTAAGGCCCGTGCGATGAATCCAGCCGGTGGTCTTGCCCAGGCCGTCGCCAACCTTGGATTTCTTGCGTTGCAGCAGGAACACCTCGCGGGCCGGCGCATGGGGCGCTGCCTTGATACCGGCAACACCACCGCGTGCCTCCAGGTGCGTATCGATGCCCCATTCCTTCCAGAACGCGGCGCGATCCTGACTGGTTGCAACGCCTTCATGCACCAGGAACTCGCAGACGTCGAAACCGATACCACCGGCACCAATCACCGCGACGCGCTTGCCGACCGGCTTGCGCTCCAGGATCACGTCCAGGTAGCTCAGCACCTTGGCATTTTCCACCCCCGCAATGGCCGGCAGTCGCGGCGCAATGCCGGTGGCCAGAATGATCTCGTCATAGCCGCCCTCGACCAGCCCGGCCACGTCGACGCGAGTGTTCAGGCACACCTCGACGTTGGTGGTCTGCAGTTTGCGATTGAAGTAGCGAATGGTCTCAAAGAACTCTTCCTTGCCCGGAACGCGCTTGGCGATGTTGAACTGACCGCCGATTTCGCTGGCCGAATCGAACAGCGTCACCTGATGACCACGCTCGGCGGCCACGGTCGCGGCGGATAAACCGGCCGGGCCGGCACCGACCACGGCGATTTTCTTCAGTTGCTGCACGGGCAGGTAATTGAGTTCGGTTTCGTGGCAGGCACGCGGGTTGACCAGGCAACTGGTCAGCTTGCCGCCGAAGGTGTGATCGAGGCAGGCCTGATTGCAACCGATGCAGGTGTTGATTTCATCGGCGCGACCTGCAGCAGCCTTGTTGACGAAATCCGGGTCGGCGAGGAACGGTCGCGCCATGGACACCATGTCGGCATCGCCTTCGGCCAGAATCTGTTCGGCCACTTGCGGTGTGTTGATGCGGTTGGTGGTGATCAGCGGAATATTGACCGAACCCCGCAGTTTGGCCGTGACCTTGCTGAAGGCCGCGCGCGGCACTTTGGTGGCGATGGTTGGAATCCGTGCTTCATGCCAGCCAATACCGGTGTTGATGATGGTCGCACCGGCCTGCTCGATGGCCTTGGCCAGTTGAACGATCTCGTCCCAAGTGCTGCCGCCTTCGACCAGGTCGAGCATCGACAGACGGAAAATGATGATGAAGTTCGGGCCGACCGCTTCACGCACGCGACGGACGATTTCCACCGGCAGGCGCATGCGGTTTTCATAGCTGCCGCCCCAGCGGTCGGTACGGTGGTTGGTGTGAGCGGCGAGGAACTGGTTGATGAAGTAGCCTTCCGAACCCATGATTTCCACGCCGTCGTACTCGGCGGTTTGTGCCAGTACCGAACAGGTGACGAAATCGCTGATCTGCTTCTCGATGCCCTCCTCGTCCAGCTCCCTGGGCTTGAACGGGTTGATCGGCGCCTGGATCGCGCTCGGCGCAACCTGTTTCGGGCTGTAGGCATAACGACCCGCGTGGAGGATCTGCATGCAGATCTTGCCGCCTGCCTCGTGCACGGCACGGGTAACGATGCGGTGTTTCAGCGCTTCTTCTTCGGTGGTCAGCTTGGCTGCACCGGAATACACGCCACCCTCATCGTTCGGGCCGATACCGCCAGTGACCATCAGGCCGACACCGCCACGGGCACGTTCGGCAAAGTAAGCCGCCATGCGCTCGAAACCACCTGGCTTCTCTTCAAGGCCAGTGTGCATCGACCCCATCAGGGTGCGATTGCGCAGTGTGGTGAAACCCAGGTCCAGCGGAGCCAACAGGTGCGGGTATTGAGCGGCGGTCATCGGTAACTCCACATCGATCGATCACGGAAAGTGCAGGAGCTCTACGGCCCCCATCAGTCATGTTCGACAGACTAAGAGTCGCGCCGCTGGCGCTCAATGACCGTAACTGACAACTTATTGATCGAAATGAGCAGGAGTATTCGGCAAACGGGAATGACTCAAAACGAAAACGACCTTCATGGCGCAGGTCCGGATTGAAACCTGCACCATGAAGGTCGCCATCTTTCGGACTCGGGACAAGCCCGCAGGATTTACGCGCATGACCTGTTTAGCATGCGCTTGCAACTGTCCGCCGAGGCGCAACGTAGTCGTCCTGTTTTTTCGCTCGCTGAGTCAACACCAGCATCGCCAGGAACCCGAGCACAATCAGTACCGGATAAGCCATCAACAGTTCGGAAAGGGAAAACTTCCAGGCCAAAGGGCGTCCGACACCCAGCATGGCGGCATACATCCAGGACACTGCCGACAACGAGCCGCAGGCCAACGCCAGCATCCGTGCACTGAATCCGAGGTTGAGCAAGGAGCCTGCCTTTTGCAGCGCCGGCAGTACCATGCGATGCAACAAGACACCGTTGTAACTCAGCAATGCCACAATAATGACTTTGGCTTGAAGCTTTGGATTCATGAAGTAATCGAGACCTTTGTCCAGGTAATCAATACCGACGACAGCGACACCCGTTACCCACAGCGCTATCAGTGCAACGACGACAGATTTTTGAAGACTTTCCATGTGAGCATTATCATGCTCAGTGGCTACGTTGCGCCTTATAAGGTCTTTAACCATAGCGACATCACTGGTCAACACCAAACCAATGGCGACACAACACGCCACTAAATGAACGTAAATAACACCCAGACGTAAAAACTCCAGGAATTCTTTATTTTCCAGCAGGCTCATAATTGTATTTATCGCCACGGTATTTCCCCCACCTTATTCGACAGTACAGATCGACTACTTGACAGGATTTTTACTTATTCAAATATCCTGTGCGACCTTACTTCTAAAAGATAAGCCAAGTCACGGACTCGGCACTGTTAACCTCATTGACTCGCTCGGCAAATCAATGACCGGCTTGTTTATTACCTCCCTGAGTTTCAGATAAAACCCCCATTTGCATTCACTGCTTTTGAGATTCAACTTCCACTTCTTTTTTGCGATTGCAGGGGCAGGTCATGACTGACGTGCTTAGGAGTCAGAGGGCACAGACGCTCCAATGTTCATTTCTCGAGCAAACCACCGACAAACGGTGCGTAGCGCAAGTGCGCCTGAAGCGATAGTGACAAGACAACTTTCACGCTATGCCCCACCACAACTGGTCTGCTTGACTAGATACACTTCGGCAGCCGCTTATTGGATCCACTAGTTGTTATACATCCCATAACATGCGCAATAGCGAGCAACTCTCATCCAGAGCAAACTCCGACTGCGAATCCCACGGTGATTCGGCCAGCCTTCCAGGCAGATGGCAACGCAGGATTAACTTAAACAATAAGGGTGTAAACCAAGTCTCTGCGCTTATGCTCAAAACCCGAAGTAAACAAATGCCGTAGCTACCGCTATACCCCATGCGGCCAACGCCATGACTGTTGAATTGTACGGTAATCGGGATTCGCTCAAGCGCTGCAAGCCTGGCTTGGAAAACCCGGTTTGGTCATATCGGCAATCCATGATTGCGCGGTAGGTATATCGCAGGCCGACTAACAGAAACAGGGTGATCAGGCCGAGGACAAGTCCACGCCTGACAGGCGGTTTAACCCATGGTGCAAGGTGATCCTGTTCGCAGGCAATGCTATTGACTTGCGCAACGGTAATGAGTTGATAGTCCGACGAAGGCCGCTTTTGGCCCATCTGGATCGCCGCCTGTTGCTCTAGATCCAACACCTGATACTTCCAGAGCGTTGACGAACCACTGCGGCAGAAGGTAAACGCTGCAGGACTTGAGACGGCGATAATAAAAGCGTCGTTGATGTCCAGTTTTTTCAGCGTTTCTGTGGCTGACCTGGTGAAGCCCAGGTCGAAGACCGAAGTGATCCCGCTAGCAGAAGCCGCGACCGCAACCAATAGGCTGCTCAAGAGGCAGATGGCTGAAATGTTCAAGGCCGGGTTTCCTTTTTCCACTGTTTCTTTGATTTTGCAGTTCGGTTCCAACCTGCCTTGATGAGCTCCAGTACGCTGCTGGCACTCCGATAGCTGATGGGCAATTGAATGGAAGGAGAAAGGGAGGGCATCCATTGCCCTCCCCTCCGCTGTCCACGCTCCCTGCGTCAGTACTGACCAGAACCTCAAGTGGCCAGAATGAAGTCCGTCTGATCAATGGCCGCGCTGTTGACGCCGACAAGGTGAATGGTATCCGCCCCGATCCCTACCACCGTGTCCGCCCCGTTAGCCGTTATGGTCACGTTGGCAGCGAACGTCGCGCTGTTGATCCCCAGCGCCGTGAGATTGAGAAAGTCCTGCTCTGCGGCCAAATTGGCTCCGAAATTCAGGATCGTATCGTTGCCGAAACCCGCGGCAGCAAACACGAACGTATCGTTGCCGGCGACGCCGCCACTCATTACGTCGTTACCGCCACCGCCGATGAGAACGTCGTTACCCGCACCACCCACGATATTATTGTCGAGCGCGTTGCCGGTGCCCGCGAAGTTGCCGCTGCCGCCGAAAAACAGATTTTCGACGTTGGCACCCAGGGTGTAGCTCGCGAGCGAGGTCCAGACCGTGTCGTTGCCGCCACCGGCGTTCTCGCCTACCACGTCCCCAAGGTCGGTGACTTCGTAGACATCGTTGCCAGCACCGCCGGCCATCGTGTCGGCACCTGCGCCACCGATGAGGACGTCGTTACCCGTACCGCCCACGAGCGTGTTGTCCAGCTCGTTGCCGGAGCCCGCAAAGTTGCCGCTGCCACCGAAAAACATACTCTCGACGTTGGCACCCAGGCTGTAGCTCGCGAGCGAGGTCCAGACCGTGTCGCTTCCGGCACCGGCGAGCTCGATCACCACGTCCCCAAGGTCGGTGGCTTCGTAGATATCGCTGCCAGCACCGCCGGCCATCGTGTCGGCACCTCCGGCACCGATGAGGACGTCGTTACCCGCACCGCCCGCGATCGTATTGCCGAGCACGTTACCGGTGCCCGCGAAGTTGCCGCTGCCGCCGAAAAACAGATTCTCGACGTTGGCACCCAGGGTGTAGCTTGCGAGCGAGGTCCAGACCGTGTCGCTGCCGGCACCGGCGAGCTCGCTTACCACGTCCCCAAGCTCGGTGACTTCGTAGACATCGCTGCCGCCACCGCCAGCCATCGTGTCGGCACCTGCGCCACCGATCAGGACGTCGTTACCCGCACCGCCCACGAGCGTGTTGTCGAGCGCGTTACCGGTGCCCGCGAAGTTGCCGCTGCCGCCGAAAAACAGATTTTCGACGTTGGCACTCAGGGTGTAGCCCGAGAGCGAGGTCCAGACCGTGTCAATACCCTCACCGCCGAGCTCGGTCACCACGTCCCCAGCGTCGGTGACTTCGTAGACATCGTCGCCAACACCGCCGGCCATGGTATCGGCCCCCGTCCCCCCGATGAGCATGTCATTGCCTGCGTCACCATTGAGGATGTCGTTGCCGCCCAAGCCATTCAGGATGTCGTTGCCAGCACCTCCGCTGGCAATGTCGTCGCCTGACGTACCGGTCCATATGTCGACACCGGCAGTACCGACAAACACATCACCGGCGGCCACCGGGGCCGTAGCGTCGGACGCAATGCTTTCGGCCGCACCGAAGTCATCCACGTAACTGACCACCACGCGCACTTGATCGCCGACCTGAGCCTGGCCAAGCGTGAACGTGCTGGCGGTGGCTCCGACGATGTCGACGAAGGTGACCCCGTTGGTCTCCTGCCACTGGAAGGTGAACTGCGCATTGCTGAGGCCATCGACGTCGATGATGGACGACGTGTCGGCGGTCAACACCTGGTCCGGAAACGCAACCCCGAGGATGGTCGGCCCTGCAGTCGGTGCGCTGTTCCCGCCAGAATCGACGATCTCCAGCGTACCCTGGGCATCCTGATACACCGCCCGAACGCGGATGTTCAGACCGGCGACATCGTCCGCTACCAGATAGGTGGCGCCAGTCGCCCGCGATACCTCGCCAGCGGCGACAAAGGAGATGTCTTCAAAGACACCCGAACCAGGGATGTTTTCGACCTGCCAGTAGTAAGCCACGGGACCGGTAACCGCGCCGGTCGGATTGGCCGCACTGACGTTGTCGGCGTCGCGGATCGACTGATCGCTGACGCGCAGCAGTTGGCCGGCGACAGACGTATCGGTACGCGCACCGGTGGCAGCATCGAAGATTGCCAGACGCCCCACAGGACCACTGTTCGAGACGGTACCAACGCCGGACGCCTGCGCCTGGTCAGCGAACTGCAGACGCTCGATGCCTGTCAGGCGATCGACGCCATCACGCCCGTCCACCAGGTCGGTCACGACGACGGCGTTGCCATCGACAGCGACTGTGTACTCCGACGCATTACCGGAGAACACCGCGGTGTCGAAGCTGTCAGTGCCGGTCAGAATCTCCCGCACGATGACCAGCTGGCCCGGGTTGTAAGTACCGTTGAGCATCGCCTGAACCATCGGCGCCATGCTGTCGAACGTGGCGATTTCCGCGCCAGTGCCATCGGCGTTCGCCCGTACGCTGATGCGTACGTTCAGCCACTTGTCACCGTCGATGATGTCGTCACCACCGCGACCTTCAATCAGGTCGCTGCCGCTGCCACCGAGGATGATGTTACCGCCGTCGAAGAACGTCGCTCCGACTGGCAGCAGGCCCGCCAGACCGTCGATCAGGCTGATGTTGGTCAGCACACTGCCGGTTGCACCCGCAACGGGTAGCGTTGCGGCAGTTTCGCTATCACCGCGCAGGAAGTCGCCGTGGGACGAACCCGACAGCCCTTCCATGATGTCGAAACGCACCAGCGCCGAGGCGCCCGAACCTGGCATCGGTGGCACATCGAAGAAGCGGTCGCTGTAATCGATGGTCACGCCCTGGGCGAGATCCTTGAAGGTTGCCCAGTCATAGCCGGAGCCGCCGATATAGCGGTCACCGAAGCCGAGACTGCCGACCATGATGTCGTCGCCGCCTTCGCCGTTGAACTTATCGTTCTCGTTACCGCCGATGAATACATCGTGGCCGATCACCGGGTCGTTGCCGAGCGGATCGAAGTTGTCGCCAGGCGCACCATCCGAAGTGCCCTTCTCGATCCAGTCGTCGCCTTCGTTACCCATGTCCTGTTCGTTGGCTTTGCTGCCCAGGATGAAGTCATTACCCTGACCACCAATGGCCTCGGAGGCATCCTCACCGGTCACGATGAAGTCGTTGCCGAACCCGCCAATGATCAGGTTGATGCCGTTGCCTCCGTGCAGCACGTCGTTGCCGTCGCCACCCTGGATGTTATCGTCGCCGCCGATGTCGGTGATGATGTCGTCGCCAGCGCCACCACGCAGTTGGTCGTTGCCGTTACCGCCATCGATGCGATCGTTGCCGCCATCACCCCAGACCGTGTCATCGCCATCACTGGAGATGAGGATGTCTGCGTTGTCGGTGCCACCCAGCACGATGTGCTCTTCACCACCGTACCGGATGTAGTTGGTGTCCAGCCCCACGGTCAGCGGGTTGTCGCGGAACACCACCTGCTCGCCATTCGGGCCGAGCGGATCGGCGGCGAGCAGGCCATCGTTGTATTGCTTGCTCAGGTCCACTTCCAGGTAGAGCCCTGGGTCCGAGAACACCAGGCCAGGCAAGTGCGTGGCCGAGGTGTTGGCCATGATCAGCTTGGCGAACGAGTTGCTTTCAAGTTCGGCATTCATCGACAGGCCAGAGGTACGCTCCAGGTAGTAGAAGCGGTCGCCGTCCTGCAGTTTTTCCAACTGGTTCTCGAACACGAAGTTGAAGGTCGAGCCGAGCATACCGCCGAACGGGGTTTTCTGTTCGGCCAGACCGCCGATCCACAGGTCGATGGCATCGACGCCCGTGATCGTCACACCCTTCAGGTCGTCGACAGTCCCCAGCACCCCATCCTTGCCGGCCAACGTCACGTTGGCCCATGCACCGCTGCCGTTGAGGAACTCCAGGCGGTCAGCCGGCGCACCCGCACCACCGAAGACCAGCGCCAGGGCTGCAGCGCGTTTGCCCTCCATCGTGGTCGCCCCCGTGATCGTGTCATGCGTGCCATAGGCGGCGATGAAGTTGATCAACGACTCCGGATGTTTGAGGTACTGCACCAGATCGACCCAACTGGTGTACGGCTTGAGTTGGGTATCACCGGTTTGGCTGTAGATGTCGCGGCGGATCGCGTTGAGCGAGGGAATCCCCACGTCGCGGCCACGGGCGATGTTGATCGCCGGCAGGTCGAGCGGCAGGCCGAGCAGGTTATTGCGCAGCGCCTCAGTGACGAACTCGTCGATTTCGTTACCGGCTTGCCGAGTCACCCCACGGATGATCGCACTGGTCGCATCCTCTGGCGACACGCCACTGGCGGCGTACGCCAACGGGTTGAGGAACGCTGCGATCAAGCCCAGTTGCTGATTGGGATCAGCGCTGGCCGGATCGCCCACCGCGTTGAAATTGATATCGAATCGATCGACGGTCTCGGTCAGCATCGAGTGGCCAAACCGGTACACGGTGTGGGCGAACTCGGCGACGATCGAGGCATCGAGGTCGACGTCATAGACCTGGGTCGGTGCGAAGAACAGGTCGACTCTGGGCTGGATGGTCCGCGCAAACTCCTCGAACACCAGGTGCTGATACTGCATTTCGGTGCCGAACTTGGCCGCCTGGAACAAGCGCTCGCCATTCCACTGCAGCGCATCGAACTCAGCCTGGGTGGTTGGCAATGCAGCCACCGGATTGAGCAGCCACTCGTTGAGGAAGGCCACGTCACCCGAATCGAGCACGGTGTCCTTGGTCTGCGCAACCAGCCGGTTGTGCTCGGAGTGGAAGATCGCATGCACCGCGGTCAGGCCGATGTTCTCGTTGACCCGGCCGTCGCCGGCGATGTAGTGAGCGTCGAGCAGTTCGTTGTCATAGGTCAGGTTGTTGCCGCCCGCGTCAACGGGCTGCGCATTGCCGACAGCGGTGTCGGCATCCGCCTGCAGAACCCCACCGACGATTACCGGCGCGGCATTATGGTTAATGTCGACGAGGAACTGATGACCGGTGCGCACAGCATTGGTCAGGTCAAGGGGAGCAAGCGGATTGCCTTCGACAAGGACGTCATCCGCCGTGCCGCCAAGACCGTCAACGCCCTTCATCACCACCATCGGGAAGCCGTTCGGCCCCTTGATGAAATTGCCATAGGCATCAGTCGCCAACAGCGGGGCGTTGTCGACGTCGGCATCGGTCAGGTTGATACCGAGAATGTCACGGGCTTGCGCCTTGACCACCTTCCAGGTCGCCATGCCACCGATTTCGACATCGTCCGCGGTACCAAACTGGCCATCCGCGCCCAGATCACGGTTGGTGATCAGCCTGCCGGTCGCTATAGGGCCAGTGTCGGTCAGTTGATAAGCGCGCAGGAACACCTGGTGCGACGGGTGCGAGCTATAGGTCTGGTTCTGGTCCACGAACGGCGAGGTGGTGTTGGTTTGCTCATGGATGTCGTCGGCCGTACCGAGAACGCCATCCGGCCCCGGCAGGTTGGTCGCGCGGGTCAGGACCATGAAGTTAGTCGGGCTACCTGGGACAAACAGTGGATCATCCGGTTGCAGCGGGATGAAGACAGTGCCCGAACCACCTTTGGTGACCAGGTCCAGACCATGATCGAAGAACTGCCCGAAGAATGTCATCCAGGCGTTGAACGGCGCGGACAACCCCGCATCCGCCGCGACGTTCTCGATAAAGTACACATCGTGATCATCGGCAGTACCGAACTGACCATCCAGGCCGGGGCTGGCGACAATCTGTACGCCATCTTTGAGCACGTCGTCGTTACCCACCGCGCCGAAGTTCAGCACACCGTCCAGGCCCGGGTTGAAAGCCGTGGCATAGGCCGCCGGGTTGTTCGCCGTCTGATCGACGATCAGGTTACTGATGGTGCGTGGCTGCGAGTCAATCACAAGGCCGCTGTTCTGCGCATACGACGTTCCCCCTTCCGCCGGATTGAAGACCGGATCGGTCAAGCGCGGAAAGACGTTATCGGCGGCACCAAACTCGGTGTTGTTAATGCCGTTGAGGTTCATCAGGTTGTTGTTCGACCCGTCGACCGCACGCAGGCCCAATGGCGCGCGGATGTTCGGGATCAGCGAGAGGATGTCCTGACCGGCCGCATCAGCCTCGGCAATCTTGATCTGGTCAAGAATGAAGTTGAGGTCGGAGCGGACCATGTGCAGGCCTGCACCACCCGCGGTGGCATCGACTACAGGTACCAGCGCCGTTGGCGTGACCGGTGCACCGGCAACGATGGCAGCCGTCGGCGTGGAGAAAAGGAGCTCCGTGGTGCCATGACCATCCTGATAGATCGCCTTGACCCGCAACGACAACCCGGCGAGGTCAGGAGAGACCTTGAACGCGGTACCGTCGGCGCTTTGGAACGCCAGGTCGCCAGCCGGCAACAGGATGATGTCCTCGAATACGCCACTGCCTGGGGTTGCCTCGAACTGCCAGATGTAGGACACCGAGGAGTTGGTGATAAGCCCCTGCGGATTACCCGCCGCGACGTTGTTGGCATCGCGCACCCCGGCCACGCTGACAGTCAGCGTATCCCCCACTGTTATCGCTCCGCCGTTTCCATCCGTGACGGTAGGACTGCCAACCGGTTGGGCATTCTGCCCCGGCACCAGCACTAGCTGGTCATCGGCGAATTGCAGGCGTTCGATATGCAGCAGGGTATCGGTGCCGTCGCGACCCGCTACGCTATCGATCACTGTATAGACATCGTCCGCCAAAGTGGCCGTGCCGCGGTCGTCAACGGTAACCGTATACTCGGCCTGAAGCCCGGAGTAGATGGCGGTGTCGAAGGCCGCCCCGCCCGTCGAGGTGCCGGGCATGATTTCCCGTACGGCCTTGAGCTGGCCAGGGTTAAAGGTGCCGTCCAGCATGAGCGGGATCATATCGACCATGCTGTCGAAGCTGGCAATCTCGGGACCGGTATGGTTGACGTCGCCGGCGGCATAAACGGCAATCCTGACATTGATCCATTTGTCGCCATCGATCAGGTCATCGCCACCGCGGCCCTCGATCAGGTCGCTGCCATTGCCGCCGAGGATGATGTTGCCAGTGGCAAAGCCAGTGACCGGCAAACCGGCATCGGCCAGGAACTGGTCCAGTCCGCGGATCAATGCCACATTGGTCAGCGCACTGCCCGTGGCACCACCGTGGTTGACGATAGTGACTGCATCGACATCATCGCCTTTGAGCACATCGCCGAAAGCCGAACCGGACAAGCCTTCGACCTCGGCAAAACGGTCGAGAATCGAGGCTGGCGAGGCACCGACCGGATTAAACACGCCAGCATTCTGGTTTGGCGCATTACCATGTGGCTGCGCCAACGCCGCCAGGCTCAGGTCAACGGTCACGCCGACCTTGTCATTCTTGTAGGAGACCCAGTCGAAACCGGACATGCCGTCCATCTTGTCCTGGGCATCACTGCCGATAAAGATGTCATCGCCACCCTCACCGATCATTTCGTCGAAGCCGCCACCACCGACAAAGATGTCGTTGCCGATCACATCGTCAAGGAGCAATGGCGAGAAGTTATCGCCAGGCGCACCGTCCTGGGTACCCTTCTCGATCCAGTCATCACCTTCGTTGCCGGTCGGTGGCAGGTTGGTCTTGGCACCGAGGATAAAGTCGTCACCCTGGCCGCCGAAGGTGGTGCTGATGTCTTCGGTGGTGATGATGAAGTCCTGGCCATCGCCACCCAGGATCAGGTTGCCTGCAGCAAGCATGCTGCCAACCACGATCACATCGTTACCGGCATTGCCTTCCAGACGGTTGTCGCCGAACGAGTCGGAGATGATGTCATCACCCGCGCCGCCCAGTACCGCATCGTTCCCGGCACCGCCTTCGAGGCGGTCGTTGCCGGCGTCGCCGTAAAGGGTGTCATCGCCGTCACCGGAAATGATGATGTCATTGCCGGCGGTGCCGCCCATGACGATATGGTCTTCACCGGTGTAATGCAGATAATTGGTGTCCGGCCCCACGGTGTCGGGGTTGTCGCGAATCACCAGCGGCACGACTTCCACGCCGTTGATCAGGATGCCGCCCGTCGGATCGGCACGGCTGTCCAGGCCCAGGCCGGTGAACTGGGCGGCCTGATTCACTTCGAGGGTGAACGTCGGCGTCAGGAACACGGTGTTCGCCAGGTGGGTGACATCGGTGTTGAGCATGATCAGCTTGGCAAAGGAGTTGTTCTCAAGTTCAGTGCCGAAGTTCAGGCCCGCGGTACGCGACAGGTAGTAGAAGCGGTCGCCGTTCTGCAACGCCTCCATCTGGGTTTCAAACACGAAGTTGAACGTCGAGCCGAGCATGCCGCCGAACGGCATCTTCTGTTCGGCGAGGCCGCCGACCCAGAAGTCGATGTCATCGACGCCCGTGACCGTCACACCTGTCTGGTCATCGGCAGTACCCAATACCCCATCCCTGCCGGCCGTCGTTACGTTAGCCCAGGCACCGGTGCTGTTGAGGAAGTCCAGGCGGTCAGCCGGCGAACCCGCAACATTGAATACCAGCGCAAAGGCTGCAGCGCGTTTGTCTGCCAGCGTGGTCGCCGCCGTGATCGAGGCATGCGTACCAAAGGCCGCAATGAAGTTGACCAGCGACTCGGGGTGCTTGAGGCTGTCCGCCAAGTCAGCCCAACTGATGTACGGCTTGAGTTGGCTGTCGCCGGTGGATGCGTAGAACTCACGGCGCGCCTCGTTCAAGGTGGGGATGCCAGTGTCGCGACCACGCGCCAGGTTCAGGCTCGGCAAATCGAGCGGCAGACCGAGCAGGTTGTTGCGCAACGCTTCAGTGACGAACTCATCGATCTCGTTGCCGACCTGACGGGTCACACCACGAACGATTGCCCCTGCCGCCTGGTCCGCAGTCACCCCGCTACCGGCGAACGCCAGCGGGTTGAGGAAGGCTGCGATCAGGCCCAGTTGCGAGTCCGGGTTGGCCGGGTCAGTGAGGAGCGGATTGAACGCAGGGTCGAAGCGATCGACGGTCTCGGTCAACAGCGAGTGACCGAAGCGGTACACCACATGGGCAAACTCGGCGAAGATCGCCGGGTTGATAGAGGTGTCATAGCCATTGGGCGCAAGGAATTCGTCGACCTGCGGTTGAATGGTCCGCGCGAACTCCTCGAACACCAGGTGCTGATACTGCATTTCAGTGCCGAACTTGGCGGCCTGGAACAGGCGTTCGCCGTCCCACACCAATGCTGCGATCTCGGCGGGTGTAGTCGGAATCGCGGCCACGTCGACCGCCAGCCACTCATTGAGGAAGGCCAGATCGCCAGCGGCTATGAGGGTGTCCTTGGTTTGCTGGACCAGGCGGTTGTGCTCGGAGTGGAACACATGGTGCACGGTGGTCAGGCCGATGTTCTCGTTGACCCGACCGTCGCCGGCAATGTAGTGGGCGTCGAGCAATTCGTTGTCATAGGTCAGGTTGTTGCCGCCCGCGTCAACGGGCTGCGCATTGCCGACAGCGATGTCGGCATCCGCCTGCAGAACCCCGCCAACGACGACCGGCGCGGCATTGTGGGCGATGTCGTCGAGGAAGCCATGCCCGGCACTCACGGCGTTGGCCAGACTGATCGGAGCTGCCCGGTTGCCTTCGACCAGTTGAGTGACGTCGTCAGCTGTCCCGGCGATGCCGTCAGCGCCGTTGCTGATGCGAATCACCACTTGCGGCATGCCGTTCGGCCCGCGGATGAAGTTGCCGTACGCATCGGTTGCCAGCAATGGCACGTTGTGTACATCGGCGTCAGTCAGGTTGATGCCCAGAATGTCACGGGCCTGGGCCTTGACCACCTTCCAGGTCGCCATGCCGCCATTTTCGCCGCTGCCATCGTCGGCAGTGCCAAACAGGCCATCGGCGCCGAGATCGCGGTTGGTAATCAAGCGCCCCGTTGCAACAGGATCGCCGTCCGCATTGAGCACGTACTCGCGCAGGAACACCTGATGCGAAGGATGCGAGCTGTAGGTCTGGCTCTGGTCGACAAAAGGCGAGGTGGTGTTGGTCTGGCCATCATCGGTGGTGCCGACTATTCCGTCCGCGCCGGCAGTACGCACCGCACGTGGCAGCACCATGAAGTTGGTCGGGCTGCCTGCTACGAACAACGGATCGTCCGGTTGCAGCGGAATAAACACGAAGTCGGTAGCGCTCTTGGTGACCAGGTCGAGACCGTGGTCGAAGAACTGGCCGAAGAAGGTCATCCACGAGTTGAAGCTGGCGGTCAGGCCGACGTCCGGCGACACGTTGGGCATGAAGAACACGTCCTTGTCATCGGCCGTGCCGAACACGCCATCCAGCCCGGGGCTGGTGACTATCTGTACGCCTTCCTTGAGCACGTCGTCATTACCCGCACCCACCACGCCGAAGTTGAGCACACCGTCCAGGCCCGGGTCGAACGCTGCGGCATAGGCCGCCGGGTTATTGGCGGTCTGGTCGACGATCAGGTTACTGATGATCCGTGGTTGCGGATCGGTCACTGAGCCTGTCCCGGCGTAAGCATCCAGAAACGAGGGATCGAGCAAGCGCGGGAAGGCATTGTCCGCGGTGCCAAACTCGCTCTGGCTGGTGACCAGGTTGTTGAAGCTGCCATCGACGGTACGCAGGCCGAATGGCACCTGAGTGTTGGGAAGCAAATCAATGAGGCTGGTGCCGTCGGCATTCGCTTCTGCGATAAAGATTTGCTTGAGGATGAACTCCAGGTCCGACTTGCTGAAATTGGCCATTTTGGATTGCCCTCGATCTGTCTGGGTAAAGGCACGGGACGAGAAAATCCTCCCGCGCCAAGTCAAGTGCTGGTTTGCGCAGTTTGTTTTTTATGTTTTTTTGCGAGAGCTCTGGCGCTACCCGGGACCCGGGATACGCGCCTGGAATTCGCGAAATGAATTGCTCGCCAGGCGATCAGGCAGAGCGGATTCGAGCCCTGGGCGGGTCATGGAATCTGGAAGTGAAGGCGAACGTCCTGGACACCACCTTCCCTCTGCAAAAGCACGAAATGATCGACATGAATCGGCTCCTCTCGGGAAAGGCACCGCGCCTTGCGTTGCCAAAGCGATGGCAAGCTTCAGCGGGCGGGTCCCCCGATAACTAAGACTAAAGTTCCATCGCAAGTCTTTGTCAATATTATGTCGTTAAAAAAGATGACCGGCTTTAGGAGTCATAACTAGCTGTTTTTAAAAGACATATAGGAAATTGAGTGCAGGTATAGAGCGAAATGTTATTTCTAGCCGCTGCTTCAGGCAGTGATCGAGGATGAGATTAGAAAAAGCAGCGAAATGCTGGCGGGTGGACAAAACGCATCAGGCGAACAGCTGGAGCAATGTTTACGCAACTACCTGACTACCTTTCATGTCCTTCATCCAGAAAAAGGCTGTGTCCTTCCGGCCTTGGGTGGAGAGATTGCGCGCGCCGAACCGGAGGTACGGCTGGCCGTCGAAAAAGGTCTGAAGCAAATACAGAAAGCCTGGGCCGATAGTCTCCGTAGCCCTGATGCGGCATGGGCCGTCATCGCTCAATGTGTGGGAGCGCCAGTCCTGTCCCGAGCAGTCGAGAAAGAACGAACTCACAAGGAAATCATTGCCTCTACCCGCAAAGCTATTGAAAAGAGCTATTTCACGCCGGAAAAATAGAAAAACGTCTCCGACTATGCGAGAGCAGCTCGCAACGCCATGTCATCGCTATCGCTGCAAAACCCTGGTCGATTCAACCCTCCCTGAATTCCCACACCGAATGCATTCATGAGGCAATTGAGTGGAAGGAGAAAAGGAGGGCATCCATTGCCCTCCCCTCTACTGTTCCGCCCTCCTGCGACGGTACTGACCAGGACCTCAGACGACTAGTATGAAGTCCGTCTGATCAACGGCCGCGCTGTTGACACCCACGAGGCGGATGGAGTCCGCCCCGATCCCGACCACCGTGTCCGCCCCGTCAGCCGTTATGCTCACGTTGGTCGCGAACACCGCGCTGGTGACCCCCATCCCCGTGATATTCAGCAAGTCCTGCCCTGCGCCCGGATTGGCTCCGAAGTTCAGGATCGTATCGGTGCCGAAGCCTGGGGCAAACGCGAAGATATCGTTGCCGGCGACGCCGCCACTCATCACGTCGTTACCTGCGCCACCGACGAGGACGTCATTACCCGCCCCCCCCGCGATCGTGTTGTCGAGCGCGTTGCCGGTGCCCGCAAAGTCGCCGCCGCCGCCGAAAAACAGATTCTCGACGTTGGCACCCAGGACGTAGCTCCCGAGCGAGGTCCAGACCGTGTCAATACCCTCACCGCCAAGCTCGCTCACCACGTCCCCAGGGTCGGAGACTTCGTAGACATCGTTGCCGACACCGCCGGTCATCGTGTCGGCACCTGCGCCACCGATGATGAGGTCGTTACCTGCGGCACTGACGAGGATGTCATTACCCGCCCCCCCCACGATCACGTTGTCGAGCGCGTTGCCGGTGCCCGCAAAGTCGCCGCTGCCGCCGAAAAACAGATTTTCGAGGTTGGCACCCAGGACGTAGCTCCCGAGCGAGGTCCAGACCGTGTCGCTACCAGAACCGGCGAGCTCGGTTACCACGTCCCCGAGGTTGTCGACTGCGTAGACATCGTTGTCGACGCCACCGACCATCGTGTCGGCACCTGCGCCACCGATGAGGATGTCGTTACCTGCGTCACTGACGAGGATGTCATTACCCGCCCCCCCCGCGATCGTGTTGTCGAGCGCGTTACCGGTGCCCGCAAAGTCGCCGCTGCCGCCGAAAAACAGGTTTTCGACGTTGGCACCCAGGACGTAGCTCCCGAGCGAGGTCCAGACCGTGTCGCTGCCGGCACCGGCGAGCTCGCTTACCACGTCCCCAAGGTCGGTGACTTCGTAGACATCGCTGCCGCCACCGCCAGCCATCGTGTCGGCACCTGCGCCACCGATCAGGACATCAATACCCGCACCGCCCACGAGCGTGTTGTCGAGCGCGTTACCGGTGCCCGCAAAGTTGCCGCTGCCGCCGAAAAACAGATTCTCGACGTTGGCACTCAGGGTGTAGCCCGAGAGCGAGGTCCAGACCGTGTCAATACCCTCACCGCCGAGCTCGGTCACCACGTCCCCAAGGTCGGTGACTTCGTAGATATCGTCGCCAACACCGCCGGCCATCGTATCGGCCCCCACCCCCCCGATGAGCATGTCATTGCCCGCGTCACCATTGAGGATGTCGTTGCCGCCCAAGCCGTTCAGGATGTCGTTGCCATCACCTCCGCTGGCAATGTCGTCGCCTGCCGTGCCGGTGAATATGTCGGCACCGGCGGTACCGACAAACAGATTACCGACCACTGTCGTTGCGGCAGAGGTGACTAGCTCGAGTGTGCCGAGGTCATCGGTGTAACTCGCGACGACACGCAGTTGCTGACCGACCTGCGCCGGGCTGAGCGTGAAGGTCGTGCCCGTCGCACCGGCGATGTCGGCAAAGATCGCACCGCTCCCCACCTGCCACTGATGGCTGATCACCGAGGTTGTGGTCCCGTCGGCGTCGGTGAACGCATCCGTGGCGGTCAAGGTCGAGCCTAACGTGGGGGTCGTATCGCTGATCAGCACAGTGCCGACCGGTAGGGCGTTGACGGGGCTGCCGCCGAGCGGCGCAGTTGGCGCGGTCGGCGCCGAGAACACACTTTCCAGCACGCCCTGGCCGTCCTGATAGATAGCCCTGACACGTAGCGCCAGTCCCAGCTCAGCCGCGGTCACCGTGAAGGTCGAGCCGGTCGCGGTTCCTAGTCCGCCTCCGAGCACAATACCGATGTCGTCGAAGATACCGGTGCCTGGGTTCGTTTCGACCTGCCATACGAAGGCGATGGGACCGGTGATCGCACCGCCCGTAGTGACATTGTCCGCATCGCGGACGGTGTCGGCCAACACCGTCAACACTTGGCCAACGGCCGGCGTGCCATCGCTGACCCTCAGCAAGCCCACCGGCTCGGCGTTCAAGCCAGCGACGAGAACCTGCGACTGATCGGCGAACTGCAGCCGCTCGATATTGCTGAGGGTGTCGATCCCGTCCCTGCCAACGACACTGTCGGTGACCGTAACGGTGCCGTCGACGTTCTCGATGACGGTGTAGTCGGCCAGAAGGCCGGTGTACAGGGCCGTGTCGAAGGAATGGCCAGGGTTAAGGGGGTCAGGCGCATCCGTCAGGATCTCACGGACGGCGACGAGTTGGCCGGGGTTGAAGGTACCATTGAGCATGAGTGGCACCAACGGGACCATGCTGTCGAACGTTGCGATCTCCGGACCTGTGCCATCGATGTTCTGCCGCACGCTGATACGTACGTTGAGCCACTTGTCGCCGTCGATGAGGTCATCGCCGCCATTGCCTTCGATGATGTCGCTGCCGCCGCCGCCGAGGACGATGTTGCCGGCGCCGAACTGATCGTCTGCCGTGCCCACAATGCCGTCCGGGCCGGCTGCTGCGGTGCCGACGAACGAGCGCAGGCCGCTGACCAGGTCGAAGTTGGTGAGCACGCTGCCCTGAGCACCGGCAGCCGCGATCACGGTGGCATCGGCATCATTGCCGCGCAGGATGTCGCTGAAGTGCGATCCTGACAGACCTTCCACCTGGCGGAACCGAGCCACGGTTGCGGCCAACTCCGGCAGTGGCGGCGCGAGAGCGATGTCGGCGAGGCCCAGGTCGACGCTCACGCCGAACGGGTCGTCCTTGAAGCCGGCCCAGTCGTAACCGGAACCACCCAGGTAGCGGTCGCCCGCGCCGCCGTTGCCGAACATGATGTCGTCGCCGCCTTCGGCCATGAATCTGTCGGGCGAGCCGGTGCCGATGAAGATGTCGTTACCGCGTATCAAGTCGAGCCCGTTCGGGTCGAAATTGTCGCCGGGAGCACCATCGGCGGTTCCCCTCTCGATCCAGTCGTCACCTTCGTTACCCATCAGTTGTTCGTCGGCGATACTGCCCATGATGAAGTCGTCGCCCGCGCCACCGAAGACCTCCGAGGAGTCCTCACCGGTGACGATGAAGTCCTTGCCGAAGCCGCCGAGGTTCAGATTGATGCCGTTGCCACTGTGGATGACGTCGTTGCCGTCGCCGCCATGAATGGTGTCGTCGCCACCCATGTCCGTGATGATGTCGTCGCCGTCGCCCCCGACCATGAAGTCGTTGCCGTTGCCACCCTCGAGGCGGTCATTGCCACCGTCGCCATAGAGCGTGTCATCGCCGTCGCCAGAGATGAGAACTTCATTGCCGGCCGCGCCACCGAGCACCACATGGTCTTCGCCGGTGTACTGCAGGTAGTTGGTATCGGCGCCGACCGTCGCGGGGTTGTCCCGAATCACCAGTGGAGTCAGGGCGCTGCCGCCGACAGGATCGGTATTACCGGGCAGGTCGTCGACGGTGCCTACTATGCCGTCCAGACCGGCAATCACGCTCTCGTTGAACTGCCTGGTCGGGTCGACCTCCAGGGTAAAGGCCGGAGTCAAGAACATGACGGCCGGGAGGTGGGTCGCATCGGTGTTGGCCATCACCAGTCTCGCGAACGAGTTGTTCTCCAACTCGGTGACGAAGTTAAGCCCCGCGTTGCGTTCCAGGTAGTAGAAGCGGTCGGCATTCTGCAGCTTCTCCATCTGGGTCTCGAACACGAAGTTGAAGGTCGAGCCGAGCATGCCGCCAAACGGCATTTTTTCCTCGGCGAGGCCGCCGATCCAGAGGTCGATGTTGTCCAGACCGGTAATGGTGACGCCGGTCGGGCCACTCGCCCAGGCGCCGGTGCTATTGAGGAAGTCCAGTCGGTCCGCCGGCTCGCCGGCGCCGCCCAACACCAGGAGAGAGGCCGCGGCGCGCTTCCCGTCGAGCGTGGTGGCGCTGGTAATGGAGGCGTGCGTGCCATAGGCGGCGATGAAGTTGATCAGCGATTCCGGGTGCTTCAGGTGTTGCACCAAATCGGCCCAGCTGATGTAGGGCTTCAGGTTGCTGTCGCCGGTCGCGGTGTAGAACTCACGACGCGCCTCGTTCAGGGTCGGAAGCCCGGTATCACGGCCGCGCGCGATGTTGAGGGCGGGCAGGTCGAGCGGCAGGCCCAGCAAGTTGTTGCGCACCGCTTCGGTGACGAACTCATCGATCTCGTTACCGACCTGGCGCGTCACGCCGCGGACGATGGCACCGGCCGCCTGCGCAGGGGTCGGGCCGCTGGCCGCAAACGCCAGCGGATTGAGGAAGGCCTGAATCAGGCCGACCTCGCTCGAGACGAAGTTGGGGTCCAGCCGATCGATGGTCTCGACCAGCATCGAGTGGCCGAGGCGGTAGACCGCGTGCGCGAACTCGGCGACGATCGCCGGGTCGATCTCGGTTTGATAATTCTGGTGTTCGCCAAGGAAGGGATCGATATTCGGCTGAATGGTACGCGCGAACTCTTCGAACACCAGGTGCTGGTACTGCATCTCGGTACCGAATTTCGCCGCCTGGAACAGGCGCTCTCCGTTCCAGTGCAGGGCAGCGATCTCAGCCGCGGTTGTTGGCAACACCAACAATTGGGCATCGGGCATCAGCCACTGGTTCAGGAAGCTGACATCGTTGGAGGCGATGGCCACATCCTTGGTGTGCTGGACCAGCCGGTTGTGCTCCGAGTGGAAGATGGAGTGGACGGTGGTCAGGCCGATGTTCTCGTTGACCCGGCCGTCGCCGGCGATGTAGTGCGCGTCGAGCAGCTCGTTGTCGTAGAAGCCTGCGGCCACCGGGCCGCCGGCAACGAGGTCGGCATCAGCCGTCAGTGGCGCACCGGTCTGGCTGTCCACCGGAACGGCGGTGTGGGCGATATCGATGAGGAACTGGTGGCCGGTGCGCACGGCATTGACCAGACTGATCGGCGCAGCAGGATTACCCTCGACGAGAACATCATCGGCGGTATCGGGAATACCATCCGGGCCCGTCATCATGACCATCGGGAAGCCGTTCGGGCCCTTGATGAAATTGCCGTAGGCATCGGTGGCGAGCAGCGGCACGTTGTCGAAGTCGGCATCGGTGAGGTTGATCCCGAGCAGATCATGAGCTTGCGCCTTGACCACTTTCCAGGTAGCCATCCCACCGATTTCGACGTCGTCGGCCGTGCCGAACACGCCATCGGCGCCCAGGTCACGATTGGTGATCAGATTGCCGGTCGCCACCGGCGCGCCGGCGGCATTGAACTCATAGGCGCGCAGGAACACCTGGTGCGAGGGATGCGAGGTATAGGTCTGGTTCTGGTCGACGAACGGCGTGGTGGTGTTTGCAGCCTCGTGGATGTCGTCGGCGGTGCCGAGGATGCCATCGGGCCCGGGCAGGTTGGTGGCCCGCGTCAACACCATGAAGTTGGTCGGGCTGCCCGGAACGAACAGCGGATCGTCCGGCTGCAGCGGAATGAACACCGTGCCGCTGCCACCCTTGGTCACCAGGTCGAGGCCGTGGTCGAAGAACTGACCGAAGAAGGTCATCCAGGTATTGAACGGTGCGGACAGACCTGCGTCCGGCGCCACGTTTGGCATGAAAAAGGTCTGGAACGTCGTGCCGTCGGTACGGGTTCCGGTAATCACCTGCGCACCGTCCTTCAAGACATCGTCAACCGTGCCGAGGATGCCATCCAGACCGGGATCGAACGTGGCCGCGACCGCCGCCGGGTTGGTGGCGGTGTTGTCGACGACCAGATTGCTGATGGTGCGCGGCTGCGAGTCGTTCACCAGGCCGCTGGTCTGGGCGTAAGTGGTGCCCGCCTCCGCCGTATCGAACTGCGCCGGAACCAGTCGCGGGAAGATCGTGTCGGCTGCACCGAACTCGTTCTGAGCCACCACCAGGTTGTTGAACGACCCGTCGACCGTGCGCAGGCCCAAAGGCACCCGTGCATTTGGCAGCATGCTGAGGAGATCCTCACCGGCCGCATTCCTTTCCGCGATCTGAATCTGATCGAGAATGAACTGCAGATCGGCCCGGATATAGTGCACACCGGTGCTGGCGACCGGAGTCTCGACCGGCAGCGGGGCTGCCGGTGGCGGAGCAACGCCGGCTACGACCGCTGCGGTTGGAGCAGAGAACGCCGTCTCGAGCACGCCATTTTCATCCTTATAGACGGCCCTGACGCGCAATTCCAGCCCGGCGAGATCCGGGGTCACCCTGAAGGTCGGCCCGGTTATGTGCGCCAATGCTGCGCCCCCGTCTGCAAGACGGGTGATGTCCTGAAAGACGCCCGTACCCGGGACTGCTTCGAACTGCCAGTAGAAGGCGATCGGTCCGGCGATCGCACCGCCGGTAGCGACGTTGTCCGCATCAGTCACGTCGGCAGCCGATACCCTCAGCAGTTGACCCGTGGTCGGCGTAGCGTCCGGGGTGTTGCTGGCAGCATCGAGTATAGTCAGCAAGCCCACCGGGTCGTTGTTGAGCCCGACCCCGCCTGGCAGGGTGAGCGACTGATCGTTGAACTGCAGCCGCTCCATATTGGTCAGGCGGTCGGTGCCGTCGCGACCGACGACGCTGTCGGCCACGGTGGTCACTCCGCCCACAGTGGTGACGGTATAGTCGAGCAGGTTGCCCGTGAACAAGGCCGTGTCAAAGGCGGGGGCAGCCGTCAGGATCTCGCGGACGATGACGAGCTGACCGGGGTTGAAGGTACCATCGAGCATGAACGGGATCATGGGCTCCATGCTGTCGAAGGTGGCGATCTCCGGCCCGGTTCCGTCGAGGTTCTGGCGTACGCTGATGCGCACATTCAGCCACATGTCGCCGTCGATCAGGTCGTCACCGCCGCGGCCTTCGATGATATCGCTGCCACCACCGCCGAGGAGGATGTTGCCCGCGCCGAACTGATCGTCTACCGTGCCCACGATACCGTCCGGGCCGGCTGCAGCCGCGCCAAGAAACGCCCGCAGACCGGCGACGAGGTCAATATTGGTGAGCACGCTGCCTTGGACACCGGCAGCGGCGATCGTGAGCGCGTCGGCATCATCGCCGGTCAGCATGTCGCTGAACACCGACCCCGACAGACCTTCCACCTGGGGGAATGTGGTATGCACGCCTGCAACTGAAGGCGACAGGGCCGATTGTTCGAAGGCGATACGGCTCATGTCCACAGTCACGCCGTAATGATCATCCTTGTAGGTGGCCCAGTCGAAACCGGACATGCCCAACATCTTGTCCGGGCCCTCACTGCCGATGAAGATGTCATCGCCGCCTTCACCGATCATTTCATCGAAGCCGCCGTCACCGCTGAAGACGTCGTTGCCGCTGATCAACTCTGCCAGCAAAGCCAGTGGCAAGTTACCGGCGAAATTGTCGCCGGGGGCGCCGTCCTGGGTCCCGACCTCGATCCAGTCGTCGCCATCGCCGCCCATCATTTGTAAGTTCAGCCGGCTGCCAAGCATGAAGTCATTGCCGGCGCCAGCGAAGACCTCCGAAAAGTCCTCGCCGGTGACGATGAAATCGTTGCCGGCGCCGCCGAGGATGATATTGGTGCCGTTGCCGCCGTGGATGACGTCGTTGCCGGCCTCTCCGTGGATGACGTCGTCGCCGCCCATGTCGGTGATGATGTCGTCGCCATCGCCACCCTCGAGCTCGTCGTTGCCATAGCCGCCTTCGAGGCGATCATTGCCGGCGTCGCCCCAGAGCGTGTCGTCGCCGTCGCCAGCGACGAGAATGTCATTGCCAGCCGTGCCACCGAGCACCACATGGTCTTCGCCGGTGTACTGCAGGTAGTTGGTATCGGGACCAACCGTGTTGGGGTTGTCGCGGATGACCAGCGGCGTGATCACGACGCCGTTGACGATGATGCCGCCAGTGGGATCGGCATTGCCGGGCAGGTCGTCGACGGTGCCCACTATGCCGTCCGGACCGGCAATCACGCTCCGGTTGAACTGCCTTGTCGGGTCGACCTCAAGGGTAAAGGTCGGGGTCGAGAAGATGAGCGCCGGGAGATGGGTCGCGTCGGTGTTGAGCATCACCATCTTGGCGAACGAGTTGTTCTCGAGCTCGCTCAGGAAATTGAGTCCCTGGGTGCGGTGCAGGTAGTAGAGCCGGTCGCCGTTCTGCAGCTTCTCAAGCTGGTCCTCGAAGACGAAGTTGAAGGTCGAGCCGAGCATGCCGCCGAACGGCATTTTTTCCTCGGCCAAACCGCCGACCCAGAAGTCGATGTCATCAACGCCGGTAATGGTTGCCCCATTTGCCAGGTTGGCATAGACGCCGGTGCTGTTGAGGAAGTCCAGGCGATCCACCGGCTCACCGACGCCGCCCAACACCAGGAGAGAGGCCGCTACGCGTTTCGCGTCGAGCGTGGTGGCGCTGGTAATGGAGGCGTGCGTGCCGTAGGCGGCGATGAAGTTGATCAGCGATTCCGGGTGCTTCAGGTGTTGCACCAAATCGGCCCAGCTGGTGTAGGGCTTCAGCTGGTTGTCGCCGGTGCCGGCGTAGAACTCACGGCGCGCCTCGTTCAAGGACGGGATGCCGGTATCGCGGCCGCGCGCGATGTTGAGGGCGGGCAGGTCGAGCGGCAGGCCCAGCAAGTTGTTGCGCACCGCTTCGGTGACGAACTCATCGATCTCGTTGCCGACCTGGCGCGTCAAGCCGCGGACGATGGCGCCGGCCGCCTGCTGCGGGGTCAGGCCGCTGGTCGCAAACGCCAGCGGGTTGAGGAAGGCCTGAATCAGGCCGATCTCGCTGGAGACGAAGTTGGGGTCCAGCCGGTCGATGGTCTCGGTCAGCATCGAGTGGCCGAGGCGAAAGACCGTGTGCGCGAACTCGGCGACGATCGCCGGATTGATCGTGTCATCGAAGTCCAGGAAGGCGTCGACTTGCGGTTGAACGGTACGCGCAAACTCTTCGAACACCAGATGCTGATACTGCATCTCGGTGCCGAATTTCGCCGCCTGGAACAGGCGCTCACCGTTCCAGTTCAAGGTCGTCAGATCAGCAGGAACAGCCGTGACGGGCGTCAGCAGCCACTGGTTCAGGAACGTCAGGTCGCCGGCGGCCGTTGAGGCGAGGACCGTGTCCTTGGTCTGCTGGACCAGCCGGTTGTGCTCCGAGTGGAAGATGGAGTGGACGGTGGTCAGGCCGATGTTCTCGTTGACCCGGCCGTCGCCGGCGATGTAGTGCGCGTCGAGCAGCTCGTTGTCGTAGAAGCCAGCGGCCACCGGGCCGCCGGCAACGAGGTCGGCATCGGCCGTCAGTGGCGCACCGGTCTGGCTGTCCACCGGAACCGCGGTGTGGGCGATATCGATGAGGAACTGGTGGCCGGTGCGCACGGCATTGACCAGGCTGATCGGCGCAGCAGGATTACCCTCGACGAGAATATCATCGGCGGTATCGGCAATACCATCCGCGCCCCTCATCATGACCACCGGGAAGCCGTTCGGGCCCCTGAGGAAATTGCCGTAGGCATCGGTGGCGAGCAGCGGCACGTTGTCGAAGTCGGCATCGGTAAGATTAATGCCAAGCAGGTCGCGCGCCTGCGCTTTTACCACTTTCCAGGTGGCCATCCCGCCGATTGCGACGTCGTCGGCCGTGCCGAACAGGCCATCGGCGCCCAGGTCACGATTGGTGATCAGTTCGCCGGTCGCCATCGGCTTGCCGGCGGCATCGAGTTCATAGGCGCGCAGGAATACCTGGTGCGAGGGATGCGAGCTGTAGGTCTGGTTCTGGTCGACGAACGGCGTGGTGGTGTTTGAAGCCTCGTGGATGTCGTCGGCGGTGCCGAGGATGCCATCGGGCCCGGGCAGGTTGGTGGCCCGCGTCAACACCATGAAGTTGGTCGGGCTACCCGGAACGAACAACGGATCGTCCGGCTGCAGCGGGATGAACACCGTGCCGCTGCCGCCCTTGGTCACCAGGTCGAGGCCGTGGTCGAAGAACTGACCGAAGAAGGTCATCCACGAGTTGAACGGCGCGGACAGGCCCGCGTCCGGCGCCACGTTAGGAATGAAAAAGGTCTGGAACGTCGTGCCGTCGGTACGGGTTCCAGTAACGACCTGCGCACCAGCCTTCAAGACATCGTCAACCGTGCCGAGGATGCCATCCAGACCGGGATCGAACGTGGCCGCGACCGCCGCCGGGTTGGTGGCGGTATCGTTGACGATCAGGTTGCTGATGGTGCGCGGCTGCGAGTCGATCACCAGGCCGCTGGTCTGGGTGTAAGAGGTGCCCGCCTCAGCCGGGCTGAAGACTGGAGTGGTCAAGCGCGGAAAAAAGTTGTCGGCTGCGCCGAACTCGCTCTGATGCAGACTCAGGTTGTTAAACGTCCCGTCGACCGTACGCAGACCGAAAGCGAATTCCGGACTCGGTATCAGGTCGACAAGCAACTGACCAGCCGAGTTTGCCTCCGCGATGAAAATCTGCTGGAGAATGAACTCAAGATCGGATTGATTAAAGTTGGCCATTTGGATTGCCCTCGATATGTCTGGGTAAAGGCGCGGGACGAGAAAGTCCCGCCGCGCCAAGTCAAGTGCTGGCTTGCGCAGTTTGTTGGTTATGTTTTTTAGCGAGAGCTGGCGTTACCCGGGACCCGGGATACACGTCTGGAATTCGCGAAATGAGTTGCTCGCCGGGTGATCAGGCAGAGCGAATTCGAGCCCTGGGCGGGCCATGGAATCTGGAAGTGAAGGCGAACGTCCTGGACAGTCCCTTTCCTCTGCAAAAGAACGAAATGAACGACATGATTCGGCTCCTCTCGGGAGAATCACCGTGCTTTGCATTGCCAAAGCGATGGCAAGCTTCAGCGGGCGGACCCCCCGATAACTAAGACTAAAGTTCCATAGCAAATCTTTGTCAATATTACGTCGTTAAAACAGACGACTGGTGTCACGCCTCTCAACTAGCTGTTTTTAAAAGACATATAGGAAGTTGAGCGCAGGTATAGAGCAAAATGTTATTTCGAACTGTTTCGCCGCCACCTACGCTGCTGCATAAGGGAGCAACGCAGCGATTTCGCAAGACTCGCCATCCATAGAGCGACCAGCCTGCGTGTCCATAAGCTGTTTACGGAACGACATTTACCGTTAACTGTTGCGCCTCAGGGGCAACCGGCTTTTCGAAGTGGGAGGACCAACATGCCCAAGCAGTCGAGCATCCGTTCCGAACTGGCCGACGCGCTTTTTCGCCTGCGCCGCAGTTTTTACTCGCTGGCAGCGTTCAGCGGCGTCATAAACGTCATGATGTTGACGCCAGCCGTTTATATGCTGCAGGTTTATGATCGAGCCCTGGTCAGTCGCAACGTCACGACCCTGGCGATGTTGACTGTACTGGTGGTAGGTCTGTTCTTGCTGATGTCCACGCTGGAAATGGTCCGCACCCGCGTGCTGATCCGGGTCGGCAACTGCCTCGACATGGACCTCAACCAGCGCATTTTCACCGCTGCATTCGAGCGCAACCTGAGCCGCGCCGGAGGTAATCCGGCCCAGGCGCTGCAAGATCTCGCGCAGGTTCGTCAGTTCGTCACCGGCAACTCCCTCTTCGCTTTCTTCGATGCACCGTGGACGCCGATTTACCTGCTGGTCGCCTATCTGATCCATCCGTTGCTCGGACTGCTCACCCTGATCGGCTCGCTGATTCTGATGGGTCTGGCTTATCTCACTGAAAAGGCGACGCAGAAGCCGCTAGCCGAAGCCAATCAGGCCGCCCTGTCCTCCTCCCTATACGCCAACAACAACCTGCGCAACGCCGAGGTCATCGAGGCCATGGGCATGCTGCCGTCGATCAGCAAGCGCTGGTTCCAAAGCCATTTGCGCATTCTGGAAATGCAGACGCTGGCCTCCGACCGCGCGGCCTTGATCAGCAGCACCGGGCGCTTCGTGCGGATCACCTTGCAGTCACTGATCCTCGGCGCTGGCGCGCTGCTGGCGATCGAAGGCAAGATCACTCCGGGGATGATGATTGCCTGCTCGATTCTCACCGGCCGCGCACTGGGCCCGGTGGAACAGGTCATCGCGTCGTGGAAGCAACTGCTCGGCTGCCGTTCGGCCTGGGGCCGGCTCAACGAGATGCTGCACGACTATCCGCGCCGGCCACCGAGCATGTCGCTGCAGCGGCCGCAGGGCATGCTCGCGGTGGAGAATGTGTATGCCGGCGCCCCCGGTACCAACAACACGATTCTGCGCGGCGTGGGCTTCAGCCTTGTCCCCGGCGAAAGCCTTGGCATTATCGGTCCATCCGCCTCGGGCAAATCCACCCTCGCCCGCCTGCTGGTTGGCGTCTGGCCGGCGCAGGCGGGCAAGGTGCGCCTGGATGGCGCGGACATATTCACCTGGAACAAGGGCGAACTTGGCCCTTGGCTCGGCTACCTGCCACAGGACGTGGAGCTGTTCGAAGGCAACATCGCCGACAACATTGCGCGCTTTGGCGAAGTGGACAGCGAAGCCGTCATCCGCGCCGCCAAGATCACTGGCGTGCATGAGATGATCCTACGTTTTCCGCAGGGTTATGACACCCGCCTGGGCACCGATGGCAGCCCGCTTTCCGGTGGCCAGAAGCAACGCATTGCCTTGGCCCGGGCGTTGTATGGCGAACCTAATCTGATCGTGCTGGATGAACCGAACGCCAACCTCGACGACGTTGGCGAAAAGGCCCTGGTCGATGCCCTGGCCGAACTCAAGGGCCGTGGCGCCACCGTCATTCTGATTTCCCACCGTCCCAACGTACTCTGCGCCGTCGACAAGGTGCTGATGCTGCGCGACGGCGGCGTGCAGATGCTCGGCACGCGCGATGAAGTATTCGCAGCGCTGCGCAAGGCCAGTGTGATGCCGGCAGGCGCGTCGACCCCTCTGGCCTCCGTCAAAGCGCGGGAGTGACCGATCATGCAAATGAGCCAACACACCGAGATAATCAAAGCCGATACCAGGAGCATGGTAGATCTGGACGTCGGCAGGCCCGCGCGATGGGGCGTGTGGCTGGTGCTCGCCGGCTTCGGCGGCTTCCTCCTGTGGTCCTGGCTGGCGCCGCTGGATGCCGGCGTGGTCGCGACAGGCACGGTCAAGGTCACCAACAATCGCAAAGCCGTGCAGCATCTGAGCGGCGGTACCGTGGAAGCCATTCTCGTTCGCGAAGGCGATCTGGTGACAAAAGGTCAGGAGGTGGTCCGCCTCGACTCGTTGCGTGCCGCTGCCGAAGAGGGTGCGGTCAGCGCCCAGTACATCGTCAGCAAGACCGTGGAAAACCGCCTGGAAGCGGAACGTGACGGCCGCGCTGTGGTGAACTTCGATCCCGAGTTGCTCACGCGCTTCAAGGGTGATCACCGCCTGGAGGCCGCCATGGACCTGCAACAGCGCCTGCTGGACACCCGGCGTGCTGGGCTCGCTGGCGAAATCAGCATCCTGCAGGAAAACCTGGCCGCGTCGGCGGTGCAGCTCAAGGGCCTGCAGCAGGTCTATAGCGCCCGCGCCTCGCAGATCAACTTCCTCAACCAGGAACTGCAAGGCACCCGCGTGTTGACAGCCGAAGGCTATGTGCCGCGCAACCACCTGCTTGAGCTGGAACGCAGCAATGCCGACCTCTCCGCCGGTCAGGCCGAGAACCTCAACAACATCGCCCGCGTGCGTAGCCAGACCACCGAAATCAAGCTGCGCATCCTGCAGCGCCAGCACGACTACCTGAAGGAAGTCGAATCGCAACTGACCGACACCGCCAAGGAAAACACCACCCTGGCCGACCGCTTGCGCTCGCTGGACTATGAAGTGACCCACACGGTGATTCGGTCGCCGATCGATGGCATGGTCCAGGGCCTGAGCATTGCCACCGTTGGCGGGGTCATTCAGCCCGGCTTCAAGATCATGGAAATCGTCCCGGTCAACGAACCGCTGCAGGTCGACGCGATGATTCCCGTGCAGGCCATCGACAAAATGGTCCCCGGCCTGCCCGTGGACATTTCCTTCCCGGCCTTCAACCATGCCAAGACGCCCAACATCCCCGGCCGCGTGAAGACTATCTCTGCCGACCGCCTGATGGACGAGGAAAGCAAGCAACCGTTCTATCTGGCCCAGGTGGAAGTCACGCCCGATGGCATGGGCCTGCTCGGCAGCAATCACATTCGCCCCGGAATGCCCGCCAGCGTCACCATCAAGACAGGCGAACGCAACATGATCAGCTATCTTCTTAAACCAATGCTCGATCGTGTGGACAGCTCATTCAAGGAACAATGAGATGGAACGTCATTGCCTGCTCTTCTGCCTGCTGGGACTGGCCCTGCCGGCCAGTGCCATGGACCTCAAGCAAGCCTGGGATCTGTTGCTGTTCCAGGGCCCTATCTACCAGGCCTCCGTGCATGAAAAAGAGGCTGGCGAGGAAAACCGCGCCATTGGCAAGGCCGGCCTGCTACCGCAGATCAATGCCTCGGGCTACCACAACAAGGTCAATGGCTCCCAAAGCCAGAACAACGTCGACAGAGATCTCCATTACGACTCCAAGGGCGCCAACGTGCGCCTGCGCCAGCCGCTGTTCAACAAACAGAAGATGGCCGAGTACCGCCAGGGTCAGCAGCGTGCCGACTACAGCGTCGCGGTGTTCGATGCCAAAACCCAGGACGCCGCGGTGCGCCTGGCCGAAAGCTATTTCGATGTGCTCCTGGCCAGCGAAACCATCGTCCTGGCCAAGTCCAAGCTGAACGCCTTCGAAGAACAGCTCGCCTCGGCAAAACGGCGCATGGAGCTGGGGGCCGGCACCGTCACCGACATTGACGAGTCGACCGCTCGCCGCGACCTCGCCGACGCCGAACTGATCGAAGCGCAAGACAACCTGATCAACGCGCGCACCAAGCTCGAGGAATATATCGGTGAAACCCCCGAGTCGCTGACCACCTTGCGCCCGAGCTTCGATACACCACCGCTGCTACCGAGCAACCTGCAGGACTGGTTGGTCAAAGCCCAGGTCGATAGCCCGCTGATCCATGCGCGCCGTTATAGCAGCGACCTCGCAGCAGAAGAAGTGAAGCGCGCCAGCGCTGGCCACTGGCCAACACTGGATTTCATTGCCGGCTACACCGCGGGTGAGAGCCAATCACTCTCCGAGTTGAATCAACGCAACCACTACGGCTCGATCGGGCTGGAAGTCAATATCCCGCTGTACAGCGGTGGCGGCGTCAGCGCGCTGACACGCCAGGCCAGTGCCAATAGCGATAAGGCCATGGATGAACTCGACGCCGCGCGACAGGAAGTCATCACCGAAACCACCCGTGAGTATCAAGGCATCCTGAGCGGCGCCAAACGCATTCGCGCGCTGGAGAAGGCAGTGGAATCCAACGAACGCTCACTGGCATCGTCACGCAAGGGCTTCAAAGAGGGTGGCACCAGCACCAACTCGGACGTCCTCAATGCAGAAGAGCTGCTCTTCGTTGCGCGCCACGATCTGTTCGACGCCAAGTTGCGCTATTTGATGTCGCGCCTGCGCCTGGCCTCATCGGTGGGCAGCCTGGGCGACGACGATATCAACCAGATCAACGAGTACCTCGGCCCGGAACTGCTGGTCACCAAATAACGCTCACCTGCCGGCCGGTCGAGCCAAATGATGGCCGACCGGCGTTCCCCTCCGTCAACTCACCTACCTTTAACCCGGCCCTTCATCGCTCCATCTCGGCGCAGACAGGCAGCCGCCGGCGAAAAAACAGTCAACGTTGAAACGCGTCCACTAAGCCCTTGATTCCCTTTATGCTCGATCCAGTTCCAAATCAAAAGCCACGCCCGGCTCCAGACTGTAAACTGTGTCCCCATGCGCAAACTCTTGTACCTGACATTCTCCATGGCGTTGCTCGCCGCCCTCACGACCTATGCGATGTGGGCCGCGGACCGGCCGGTGGGTCATTACCTTTCGGACCTGCGGATCAACCTGGCAGTCGACCAGGGTACGCCTGCGGACCGTGGCAATCTGCTGGGCATTCAGCCCGAGCTGTTTCCTACCGATTATCAAAGTCCCGAGCGTCTGCACCGCAAGCTCGCGGCCTATCTGCAGGCAGCCCGGGACCAGGGATTGTTGAACGGCAAGACCGTCGTCGTGTTGCCGGAACACATCGGTACCTGGCTGATGGTCAGCGGCGAGAAGGATGAGTTGTATCAGGCCAGCACTCTCAAGGAGGCCATGAACTGGCTGGCGGTGAGCAACCCCCTGAAGTTCGCCAAGGCGTTGATCAGCGCCGAGGGCGGCAACCGCCTGGACGATGCCCACCTGCGCATGAAAGCCAAGGCAATGGCCAGGGACTACCAGGCATTGTTCGGAGGGCTGGCCAGGGAATTCCACGTAACGCTGGTGGCGGGCTCCATCGTGCTGCCCGAACCGAGCATCATCGACGGCACCCTGAAAATCGGTCGCGGTGCGCTGTACAACAGCAGCGTGGTGTTCAACAGCGAAGGCGTGCCGATCGGCCAGCCCCAGCGCCAGATGCACCCGCTCTTCGCAGTACAGAACGGGATCAAGGCGAACGGCGACCACTCGTTCAACGTCGTTGATACCCCAGCAGGAAGACTGGGCGTACTGATCGGCCACGACAGCTGGTACCCGGAAAACTACCTCAAGCTCAACGACCAAAGCGCACAGTTGGTTGCAGTACCGGCCTTTGTCGCCGGCCGTGGCACCTGGGAACAACCGTGGCACGGCTACAGGGGATCGCCGGAACCGGCGTCGGTCAACTTGAAGCCTGGAGAAGTCAGTGAAGGCCAGGCCTGGCAGCGCCTGACCCTCACGACCCGGATACCGGCCAGTCAGGCTGTCGCTGGCATAAGTGTGTTCCTGCGAGGTCAGTTCTGGGATCAGGGCAGCGCCGGACATAGTTTCCTCAGCAGCAACGGCCAGCACTTTGCCGACGGCAACGCCCAGGGTGCGCGTTTGCTGAACCTCTGGTTGTAAGCCATGAAACCGCAGCCAATGCGCCTCGGCGATCTGTCGGTGGGTTTTGTTCATAGCCTGGCCGATGCCGTGCGCAGTCATGGTATCGATCCGCAGCCACTGCTCGATCAATACGGCCTCGATGCCGCGCGCCTGAGCGAAGCCGGTGCACGGCTGTCGATTCCGCGCTACATGCGCCTGGGCCACGGTGCCATTCAACTGACCGACGACCCGGCCCTTGGCTTGCGCATGGGCCAGCTCAGTCGCCTGAGCCAGGCCGGCCTCGCTGGCGTCACTGCGGCGCAGGCGCCGACCGTACGTGAAGCCGCGCGCTGCCTGATTCGATTCGAAGCCCTGTATGGTTCGAATTATCGGGGCCAATCAAGCTTTCACGAAGACGCCCAGGGCGCCTGGCTGCGCTTCTATTCGATCAGCCCCTACAACGCTTACAACCGCTTCGTGGTGGATTCGATCATCGCTGGCTGGTTGCATCAATTATCCAGTGTCAGCCCTGCCCCACTGCGCGCCGAACGTATCGAGATCGAATTCGAGGAGCCCGGTTACCGCGCGGCCTATGATGTTTTGGGTGACTGTCCGATTCAGTTTGGCGGCGAGCACAATCAACTGCGCTTGAGCCTTTCCAGTCTCGCCCAGCGCAACCCCGAGCATTGCCCGAGCACCTGGCGGCATTTGCTGCAACTGTGTGAGCGGGAACTGGAACAACTGACACGCACCCGCAGCCTGCGTGAACGCATCATCGCGCTGCTGGGACCCTTGCTCAATGGTGGCCGGGAGCCCGACCTGCTAGAGGTGGCGACACGCCTGAAGCTGCCCACCTGGACCTTGCGCCGCAAGCTCGCCGATGAAGGCACACAATTTCGTGCGATTCTCAACGACACCCGCCGCGACCTGGCCATGACTTACATACGCGACACCGAACTGGCGTTCGGAGAGATCGCCTACCTGCTGGGCTTCGCCTCAGCCGAAGCGTTTCAACGCGCCTTCAAACGCTGGAACGGGCAGACACCCGGCGAATTTCGCCGCAGCCATCGCCAATCCGCCTGATGCCTACAACTCGGTAGCGTCTTCCGCCGGCTCCAGTGGGTCCAGTTCGAAAGCCTGGTACTCGAGCAGTTCTTCTTGATAATCGTCCATTTTTAAATCCCCCAACCCGTAGTGAAAAACGCCTGAATAAATGACCCATTCCTTGAGCATAAAGTGCCAGCGTGAAGGAAAAATGACGCGGACACGACACTCTGTCGCTACTGAATAAAACGTAGCAGCTGGTCAGGAATTTTTCATTGGTTTTTTCGCGGGAGACCGCAGAACAGCGGTCTTGCTTGATGCGGGTCAATCTTTTGGCTGATCACAGGGTCGGGGCATTTGATCCGACCCTGTGGTGTCACCCTCACTGGCCGGAGACAGGCATCGCCGGAATGGGTTCGCTCGGTGGCGGCAAGTCACTCGGGTTCGACGGTGGCGTGACGATTTCCGGGGACGGTGCCGGCACTACACTCTCGGTCGGCGTGATCGGCGGCGCCTCAGGAGGCGGGGTAACCGGCTCGGAGGCCGCAGGCTCTGCAGCAGGTGCCGGGACAGGTGCAAGCGGTGCCGGCGCAGCCTTGGCTTCAGGCATACCCAGATCGGTTTTCGGCTTTTCGGTGATGTGCGCAGCCTTTTTCGCTTCTGGCGGCAGGAACAGCTCGACCAGCGCAAAGAAACGCTCGTAGAACTTGGCAGACGATACGGTTTCGCTGGCGACCTTGACCATCGAGTCATCGGAGGAGCCGATCGGCATCGACACCGAGCCCAGCACACCCACACCGAGACTGGCGGAGTTGTTGGTCTTCTTCAGTGCATAACGATCCTGCAGGGCGTTGGCGAATACGGTCGCGTGGTGCCCTTCGCTGCCGTCATCGGTACAGACCACACTGAAGCTGATCTCCATGTGGTTCTCGCCGGTCTGCTGGAAACTCTTGTGACCGCTGACCAGCTTCGAATCGTTGCTGGTGATGATGTAACCCTGGCTGAGCAAGGCACGACGGGCGGCTTCACAGCTCTGGGTATCGGTCACCGGATAGTTGCGGGAAAAGGTTCCGGAGTCGTCGAAGTTCTCATGCTCGTAGATGGCGGCCTTGTTCGATGAACAACCGGCCGCAGCGGCAAGCATGGCTGCCAGCCCGACAACCCGCATGGGAAGTGATTTAAACATTGAACATCCTGAGGAAAACGGTTCGGGGCATATTGTGCAACAGATCGATGCTTAGCGGAGCATCGATCGTGTCTTAAAACGATTACAGGCTGATTGACCCCGGTTTTACGGAAAAGTCACCACGGCAAATGACGTACGGCCAAATAAAAAGACCCCGGCCTTTCGGCCGGGGTCTCCTGTGCAGCGCTAAACCTGGTCAGGCATCAGTAACGCTTGATGTCCGCCTGGCTTTCCAGCTGCTTGCGGTAAGCCGCAAAGTCTTGCTGGCCGATGCGGGAAGCGAGGTAGCGACGATACTGTGCTTTCTCTTCTTCAGTCGGCGCCGCAGCTTCGTTCACGCCATTGAGGCGCAGGATCATCAGGCTGCCATCCGCCAGCGTCACGCTGGTGAAGGTCGGCTTGTCCTTGGCCGCAGGCTTGGCCATACGGAACAGCGCCTGCAGCACCGCAGGATCAACCCCTTCCTGAGCGCGGGTCGCCGCTTTGGTGACTTTCCAGGCCTGGCCATCGATCGCCTGATCCAGCGGGGTCTTGCCATCGCGCAGGCTGGCAATCAGGGCCTCAGCCTTGGTCTTGGCATCGGCGCTGGCGTGCTCCTTGGCCAATTGCACACGGATCGCGGCAGAAACGCTTTCCAGTGGCAATTGCGAAGGTTTCAGGTGCTCCTTGGCACGCAACACGACCACGGTTTCCGGATCGAGCTCGATGGCGGCGCTGTTCGCCCCCTCATCCAGGACTTCCGGGCTGAACGCAGCAGTGATTACGGCACGGTTGGATGTAATACCCTCACCGCCTTCACGGCCGAACGGCTTGGACGTCTGCACGGTCAGTTTCAGGTCCTGCGCTGGCTGAGCCAGATCGGACGCTTCGAACGAGGCGTCTTCCAGTTGCTTGCTCGCCTCGACGAAACGCTGCTCGACCTGCTGGGTCTTCAGAGCATGGGTCAGCTTGTCTTTCAGGCTGGCGAACGTTGGCACTTCTGGAGCTTCCACGCCCAACAGCTTGATCAGGTGGAAACCGAAGTCGGTGCGAACCGGACCAGAGACCTGGTCCTGGGCCAACGAATACAGGGCTTTTTCGAACGCCGGGTCGTAGACGCCAGGACCGGCATAACCCAGGTCACCGCCGTTGTTCGCCGACCCCGGATCCTGGGAGAACTCCTTGGCCAGCGCCTCGAACTTCTCACCCTTGGCCAGACGGGCCTGGATCTCTTCGATCTTCGCCTTGGCTTGCGCCTCGGTGGTCTTGTCATTCACCTCAATCAGAATGTGCGCAGCCCGACGTTGCTCGGACAGGTTCGCGATTTCTTTCTGATAGGCCGCTTGCAGGTCTTGGTCGTTGACGCTGACCTGGTCGAAGAAGGAAGCCTTCTTCAGCTCGAGGTAATCGATGACCACCTGATCCGGCGTCATGAATTCCTTGGCGTGTTCGTCGTAATAAGCCTTGACCTCATCGTCGGTCAGCTTCACAGCCGCCGGGTCGGCCTTGATGTTCAGGGAAGCGAAATCGCGGGTCTGTTTTTCCAGACGGGCAAACGCCAGTACCTGTGCATCGGTCACGAAACCGCTACCGGCCAGGCCGGCACGCAGCTGACCAATCAACATTTCCTGAGCCAGCATCTGGCGGAATTGCATGCGGCTATAGCCGAGTTGACGAATCACCTGGTCGAAACGCTCAGAGCTGAACTTGCCATCGACCTGAAACTCTGGTGTTTGCAGGATGACCTGATCAAGCGCCGCTTCGGAGAAAGCGAATTTCGAATTTTCTGCGCCTTGCAGCAGCAGTTTGCGATCGATCAGGCCCTTGAGCGCCGATTCGCGCAACATTTTTTCATCCAGCAAGGATGCATCGAAATCCTTGCCCAGCTGTTGCATGAGCTGGCGGCGTTGCATATCGACCGCCTGGCTCAGCTCGTTCTGGCTGATTTCATCGCCATTGACCTTGGCCGCATCATTACTGTGCGACGTGGCCTTGAAAATGGCGTCGAAACCGGTCAAGGCCATCAGAACAACGATGACCCCGATAATAGTCTTGGCAATCCAGCCTTGTGAATTGTCCCTGATATTCTGCAGCATGCGTCCCCCAGAAACGGTTGAACTTCAAAATTAGGCAACCGTGGAGCGTGGGTAGAATCCGGATAGAAGAAAGGCGCATCCGAGGATGCGCCTTCTCGTAACTGGCGGAGCGGATCGAGGACTCGAACTGGCGACCCTCGGTGTCTTGAACCGGCGACCTGCAGTCAGGACTGCCGCTCCGCTGCCAAGTCAGGCATGACCCCGACCCGGATGGGTAAAAGCCTGAATAGAACTTAGTTGACAGCTTCTTTCAGTGCTTTACCGGCTTTGAAACCTGGTTTTTTGGCTGCCGCGATTTCCAGCGTCTTACCGGTCTGTGGGTTACGACCAATGCGAGCTGGACGATCAGTTACCGAGAAAGTGCCGAAACCAACCAGAACAACAGAGTCGCCAGCCTTGAGAGCGCCAGTGACGGATTCGATTACAGCGTCCAGCGCACGGCCAGCAGCAGCTTTCGGGATATCAGCGGATGCAGCGATAGCATCAATCAGTTCCGACTTGTTCACTCTAAGTCCCCTTATATCTATTTGAGTATGATTCTAAGTTTTTTTGGTGAAAGCAAAAACGAGTGCTGAATGGCCTACAGACACTTAAGAGCCGCTTTATAACAAGGGCTCTAAAAAGCTGTCAAGAAAGCCCCCCAGGCAAATACGTACTAATGCGTGCTAATTCTTTCCTTAGAATCTGCGTCGCGCTTCTCATCCTTCGCGACTATCTCCGGAGCCACGTCCGGCAAGGGCTCCGGCGCGTATTGCAACGCAATTTGCAGGACCTCGTCAATCCATTTAACCGGTTTAATCTGTAGATCCTGCTTGATATTGTCCGGAATCTCTTTGAGATCGCGCACATTCTCTTCAGGAATGATCACCGTCTTGATTCCGCCACGATGGGCAGCCAGCAGTTTTTCTTTCAAGCCGCCAATGGCCAGCACCTGGCCACGCAACGTGATTTCGCCGGTCATGGCAACATCCGCGCGCACCGGAATGCCGGTCAATGCCGAAACCAGGGCCGTGCACATACCCACACCGGCGCTAGGACCGTCTTTCGGGGTCGCCCCTTCTGGCATATGGATGTGCGTGTCGCGCTTCTCATGGAAGTCCAGGGGAATGCCCAGGCTCTTCGCCCGGCTGCGAACAACGGTCAATGCGGCGGTGATCGACTCGACCATCACGTCACCCAGGGAACCGGTCTTGATCAACTGGCCCTTGCCCGGCACGACAGCGGCTTCGATGGTCAGCAATTCGCCACCTACCTGAGTCCACGCCAGCCCGGTCACCTGACCGATCTGATCCTGCTGCTCGGCCAGGCCGTAGCGGAATTTGCGCACGCCCAGGAAGTGCTCCAGATCGTCCGCAGTGACCTTCACCGAGAAGCGTTTTTCCAGCGCATGTTCCTTGACGGCCTTGCGGCAAACCTTGGCAATCTGGCGCTCGAGCCCACGCACACCGGCTTCACGGGTGTAGTAGCGGATGATGTCGCGGATCGCTTCTGCGTCAAACTCCAGCTCACCTTTCTTCAGGCCGTTGGCCGTAATCTGCTTTGGCGAAAGGTATTTGACGGCGATGTTGATCTTCTCGTCTTCGGTGTAGCCCGGCAGACGGATCACTTCCATCCGGTCCAGCAGCGCCGGCGGGATATTCATCGAGTTCGAGGTGCACAGGAACATCACATCGGACAGGTCGTAATCGACTTCCAGATAGTGATCGTTGAAATTGTGGTTCTGCTCGGGATCGAGCACTTCCAGCAACGCCGATGCCGGATCGCCACGCATATCGCTGCCCATTTTGTCGATTTCATCGAGCAGGAACAGCGGATTGCGGACACCCACTTTTGTCATCTTTTGAATCAATCTTCCTGGCATCGAACCGATGTAAGTACGGCGATGACCACGAATTTCCGCCTCATCACGCACGCCACCGAGGGCCATGCGCACGAATTTGCGGTTGGTGGCGTGAGCGATCGACTCCGCCAGGGACGTTTTACCCACCCCGGGAGGACCGACCAGGCACAACACCGGACCACGAATTTTCTTCACGCGTTTTTGCACGGCGAGGTATTCGAGGATGCGCTCTTTGACTTCTTCCAGGCCATAGTGGTCGGCATCCAGAATGTCTTCTGCACGCGCCAGATCCAGGCGCACTTTGCTCTGGGCCTTCCACGGCACCTGAACCAGCCAGTCGATGTACGAACGCACCACGGTCGCTTCTGCGGACATTGGCGACATTTGCTTGAGCTTGTTCAGTTCGGCCGTGGCCTTGGCCAGCGCGTCTTTTGGCAGGCCGGCGGCATCGATACGCTTCTTCAGCTCTTCGACTTCGTTGTGACCTTCATCGCTGTCGCCGAGCTCTTTCTGAATGGCCTTCATCTGCTCATTCAGGTAGTACTCGCGCTGACTGCGTTCCATTTGCTTTTTGACGCGACCACGAATGCGCTTTTCGACTTGCAGCAGATCGATCTCGGCATCCAGCAACGCCAGAACGTGCTCGACCCGGGCCGACAAATCGATGATTTCGAGGATTTCCTGCTTCTGTTCGATCTTCAGGGCCATGTGCGCGGCCATGGTATCCACCAGGCGGCCTGGCTCATCGATGCTGTTAAGCGATGACAGGACTTCGGCCGGGACTTTCTTGCCCAACTGCACATATTGCTCGAACTGGGATAGCAGACTGCGTACGAATACTTCCGACTCACGCTCTGGCGCGTTGACTTCGTCGATCAGGGAGACTTCGGCACGGCAGTGGCCGTCCACTTCGCTGAAGCGCTCAATGGCGCCCCGCTGCTCACCCTCGACCAGAACCTTGACCGTACCGTCAGGCAGCTTCAGCAGCTGCAGAACGGTGGCAATCGTACCTACGCGATACAGGGCATCTTCACCGGGATCGTCGTCAGCCGGGTTTCTCTGGGCCAGCAGAAGAATCTGCTTGTCACCCGTCATCGCAGCCTCGAGGGCTTCGATGGATTTCTCGCGCCCCACGAACAGCGGGATAACCATGTGCGGATAAACCACGACATCACGCAATGGCAGGAGAGGCAATTCGATGGTCGTCTTCATGATTTCGCCTCTACGGCGGCCGTAAGGCCGTAAACAGATGGAAGTAAACTTGAAACCAAGATGGGGGCTGCCTTCAAAAAAAACAAGCGCAAAGACAGTGTTAAAACGCACTAAAAGAAAAGGGGCCCGAAGGCCCCTTCTTTATTCAAGCTGCGTGACGCTTAAGCGTCCGGCGCGGCCTTGGCGGTCGGCTCACTGTTTTCGTAGATATACAGTGGCTTGGACTTGCCTTCTATCACGCTTTCATCGATCACTACTTTACTCACCTCCGATTGCGAGGGGATTTCATACATAGTGTCGAGCAATACACCTTCGAGAATCGAACGCAGGCCACGGGCACCGGTTTTACGCTCCAGGGCACGCTTGGCGACCGATTTCAGTGCGTCGGAACGGAATTCCAGATCAACGCCTTCCATCTCGAACAACTTGGCATACTGCTTGGTCAGAGCATTTTTCGGCTCGGTGAGAATCTGCATCAATGCAGCCTCGTCAAGCTCGTCCAGCGTGGCAAGTACCGGCAGACGACCGACGAATTCCGGGATCAGACCGAACTTGACCAGATCGTCAGGCTCGACTTCACGCAGGGACTCACCGACTTTCTTGCCTTCTTCCTTGCTGCGCACTTCTGCGTTGAAGCCGATGCCGCCCTTGGTGGAACGGTTTTGAATAACCTTTTCCAGACCAGAGAACGCACCACCGCAGATGAACAGAATGTTACGGGTGTCGACCTGAAGGAATTCCTGCTGCGGATGCTTGCGACCACCTTGAGGCGGAACGGAAGCGACCGTGCCTTCGATCAACTTGAGCAGGGCCTGCTGCACGCCTTCACCGGATACGTCCCGTGTGATCGACGGGTTGTCAGACTTGCGCGAAATCTTGTCGATTTCATCGATGTAGACAATACCCATCTGGGCTTTTTCCACGTCGTAATCGCATTTCTGCAGCAGCTTCTGAATGATGTTCTCGACATCTTCACCCACGTAACCCGCCTCAGTGAGGGTGGTTGCATCAGCGATGGTGAACGGAACGTTCAGCAAGCGGGCCAGTGTTTCGGCAAGCAGGGTTTTACCCGAGCCTGTCGGGCCGATCAGCAGGATGTTGCTCTTGCCGAGTTCGACGTCGTCATTCTTTTTGTCACGCTGATTCAGGCGCTTGTAGTGGTTGTACACCGCTACGGCCAGAACCTTTTTCGCACGCTCCTGACCAATCACATATTGATCAAGGATGCCGCTGATTTCTTTAGGCGAAGGCAATTTATGCGCGCTGCTTTCGGCCTGTGCCTCCTGCACCTCCTCGCGGATGATGTCATTGCACAGGTCGACGCACTCGTCGCAGATAAAGACCGAGGGGCCGGCAATCAATTTGCGTACTTCATGCTGGCTTTTGCCACAGAAGGAGCAATAGAGCAGCTTGCCGTTGTCCTCGCCGTTGCGGGTGTCAGTCATTCGTTCGATCCAAATCCGATAGGCTTGCAACACAAGATGAAGGCTATTGCGGGCTTTTTCAAGCCCGCTGGTGATCGGACCCGCCGACCAACCCTATTTTGAGCTGCTTATTTCAGGCAGGGCGCTGGGTGATCACTTCATCGATCAACCCGTACTCACGCGCGGCTTCTGCACTCATGAAATTGTCGCGGTTGGTATCGCGCTCGATTTCTTCAAGAGTGCGCCCGCTATGCAGGGCCATCAGCGTGTTGAGACGCTCACGAATAAAGAGGATTTCCTTGGCATGGATTTCGATATCCGACGCCTGCCCCTGGAAACCGCCCAGTGGCTGGTGAATCATCACTCGCGAGTTCGGCAGGCAGTAACGCTTGCCAGCGGCACCGGCCGTCAGCAGAAACGCGCCCATGCTGCACGCCTGACCGATACAGGTGGTCGCCACGTTGGGCTTGATGAACTGCATGGTGTCGTAGATCGACATGCCTGCCGTCACCGAACCGCCCGGGGAGTTGATGTAGAGATGGATGTCCTTGTCCGGGTTCTCCGCTTCAAGGAACAGCAATTGCGCACAGATCAGGTTGGCCATGTAGTCCTCTACCGGACCAACCAGAAAGATCACTCGCTCCTTGAGGAGACGCGAGTAGATGTCGTAGGCGCGCTCGCCACGAGCGGACTGCTCGACAACCATCGGGACCAGGCCGCCTGCGGCCTGGATATCAGAGTTCTGCTGAATATACGAATTACGGAACATGCTCTGCAGTCACTCCCAAATAGTTATGTCTTGAATACGCATAAGCCAGCTCGAAGGCTGGCTTATGGTGTTTGCTTCTTACCGCAAAAACAATCAGTCGGCTTGTGGAGCTTCTACCGGCTTGACCGCTTCTTCGTAAGAGACCGATTTGTCGGTCACGCTAGCTTTCTGCAGAACAGTATCCACAACTTGCTCTTCCAGCACAACCGAACGAACTTCGTTCAGTTGCTGGTCGTTCTTGTAGTACCAGGACACAACTTGCTCAGGCTCTTGATAAGCCGAAGCCATTTCCTGAATCATCTCGCGAACGCGGGTTTCGTCAGGCTTGAGGTCGAATTGCTTGACCACTTCAGCCACGATCAGGCCCAGCACTACGCGGCGCTTGGCTTGCTCTTCGAACAGCTCGGCCGGCAGCTGGTCAGGCTTGATGTTGCCGCCGAACTGCTGGACAGCCTGCACACGCAGACGGTCAACTTCGTTGGACAGCAGAGCCTTTGGCACTTCGATCGGGTTGGTGGCCAGCAGACCGTCCATTACCTGATTCTTGACCTTGGATTTGATCGCCTGACGCAGCTCACGCTCCATGTTCTTGCGAACTTCGGCACGGAAGCCATCCAGACCGGTTTCCTTGATACCGAATTGAGCGAAGAATTCTTCGGTCAGTTCTGGCAGCTTTGGCTCGGAAATGGTGTTGACGGTCACGGTGAACTCGGCAGTTTTGCCAGCCAGGTCCAGGTTCTGATAGTCCTCTGGGAAAGTCAGGTTCAGAACGCGTTCTTCACCGGCTTTAGCGCCAACCAGGCCATCTTCGAAACCAGGGATCATGCGGCCGGAACCCAGTACCAGCTGAGTACCCTTGGCGGAACCGCCAGCGAACACTTCACCGTCGACCTTGCCGACGAAGTCAATGTTCAGCTGGTCTTCGTTTTGAGCGGCGCGGTCGGCCACTTCGAAACGGGTGTTCTGCTTGCGCAGGATTTCCAGCATTTTGTCCAGATCGGCATCAGCCACGTCAGCGCTCAGGCGCTCGACGGTGATACCTTCGAAACCGGCAACGGTGAACTCAGGGAACACTTCGAATACGGCAACGTATTCCAGGTCCTTGCCCGCTTCCAGGGACTTAGGCTCGATCGAAGGCTGGCCAGCCGGGTTCAGCTTCTGCTCAACCACAGCTTCGTAGAAGGAAGACTGGATCACGTCGCCTACAGCTTCCTGGCGAGCGTCGGCACCGAAACGGCGCTTGATTTCGCTCATTGGCACTTTGCCTGGACGGAAGCCAGCAATCTTGGCCTTTTGTGCGGTCTGCTGCAGACGCTTGTTGACCTGGCTCTCGATGCGCTCAGCCGGCACGGTGACGCTCATGCGGCGCTCAAGAGCAGTAGTATTTTCAACAGAAACTTGCATGGATATTCCTCGTTGCACAGACGTTAGCCGGCCGTTTCCGACCCCAGAATCAAGGGCATGCATTCTAGTGGGTCAAACTCAAGAAGTCACCCTACTGAAAACGGGTAAAAACGCAGCAGGCAATTTATAGGTGCGGATGCACGAATGCACCTCGCTCCGATGGCAAATACTACCAATCACGCCAGGGCTCTGCGCCGACCCTTCCATATATAGAAGAGATCGCCAATCACCTCCCTGACAGCCGATCTCGCAAGCAAGGCCGGCGGACAGGACGGCATCATCGAGAAACATAAATACGACGAAACGCCCTGCCCCTGCAGCCCGGAACCTGCGGCCACCGAAACAAAAAAGGCGCCAGACTTTTCAATCTGGCGCCTTTCGAAATATGGGGTGGACGATGGGGATCGAACCCACGACAACGGGAGTCACAATCCCGTGCTCTACCAACTGAGCTACGCCCACCATATTGCCTGTTAAAGAAGCCAAACAACTTCTTTATCAAGCTCCAGCCAGGCCAGCAGCCTGAGTGAAGCTTTAATTGGTGCGGATGAAGAGACTCGAACTCTTACGCCTCGCGGCGCTGGAACCTAAATCCAGTGTGTCTACCAATTCCACCACATCCGCGGATGAAGCCTTTAAAGCAAAGGCGCCAGACTGTTAATCTGGCGCCCTTTCGAAATATGGGGTGGACGATGGGGATCGAACCCACGACAACGGGAGTCACAATCCCGTGCTCTACCAACTGAGCTACGCCCACCATATCGCGTTACTTGTGCCAAAGCTGCCTAATGGCGCACCCGGCAGGACTCGAACCTGCGACCATCCGCTTAGAAGGCGGATGCTCTATCCAGCTGAGCTACGGGCGCCTTGTTAGCTGTACCCTTGGAGGACTACAAACTAAGTGCTTTCCAGTCTCGCAGAACCAAAATCCCGCTCAACCTTCTTAACCAGTGCTAGGCTGTGCCCGACAAGTGCGACGAATAGTATAGAGCCCCCCGAAGGTCGTCAAATCCTTTTTAAAAAAAATTCATTTAATTAAAGGAGTTAGGGGAATTTGCAGACCAAGCGCCTTTGCCCTCACCGCATGACATGCGAGAATGCGTTCTCTTTTTTTCCCCTCTCGATGGTTAATCACGCGCAATGACTGCACAACTAATCGACGGCAAATCGATCGCCGCCAGCCTGCGCCAGCAGATCGCCCAACGTGTCACCGAGCGTCGCCAGCAAGGCCTGCGCACGCCCGGGCTTGCGGTGATCCTGGTCGGCAGCGATCCTGCCTCTCAGGTTTATGTCTCGCACAAGCGTAAAGACTGTGAAGAGGTCGGCTTTCTATCCCAAGCTTATGACCTGCCTTCCGAAACCACTCAAGAAGCGCTGACCGAACTGATCGATCGCCTGAACGACGATCCTGCAATCGACGGCGTTCTGCTCCAGCTTCCGCTTCCCGAACACCTGGACGCCTCCAGATTGCTGGAGCGCATTCGTCCGGATAAAGACGTCGACGGGTTCCATCCTTATAACGTCGGTCGCCTGGCCCAGCGCATCCCGCTGCTGCGCCCCTGCACCCCCAAAGGCATCATGACCCTGCTGGAAAGCACCGGGGTCGATCTCTACGGGATGAATGCCGTGGTCGTCGGTGCATCCAATATCGTTGGTCGCCCGATGGCCATGGAACTGCTGCTGGCCGGTTGCACCGTGACGGTCACCCACCGTTTTACCAAGGACCTGGCCGGCCATGTCGGTCGTGCGGACCTGGTCGTCGTGGCCGCCGGCAAGCCGGGCCTGGTCAAGGGTGAATGGATCAAGGAAGGCGCGATCGTGATCGATGTCGGCATCAACCGTCAGGACGACGGCAAGCTGGTCGGTGACGTGATCTACGAAACCGCCCTGCCCCGCGCCGGCTGGATTACTCCGGTACCGGGCGGCGTAGGCCCGATGACTCGTGCCTGCCTGCTGGAAAACACCCTGTACGCTGCTGAAACCCTGCACAGCTAAGTTTCAACACGGACGCTGACAGCGTGACAAGGAACCCCGCCCTGGCGGGGTTTTTTTCGCCCGCGAAATACACCGACCATCCGCCGGAAAATGACTTTTTTTTCATGTTCTCAGGACTTTCACCTGTTACTTGAACAACCATCGACAGTTATTCAGCCATACTCCAGAATGTCGCGCTTTTCAGGAAACAGCCCGTTACAAAACGGCTTATCAACATCCTTTATGAGTCTGCCAGCGTGAAAATCCGTCTTTCCATCCTGAGCCTATTTTTTGCAGTTACAGGGACTTTCCTCACGCCAATCGCCAGCGCTGACGAGACCACCGCGGCGCCGCGAGAGACGAAGACACTCAAGCTCGCTTCCGGCAGCTCCTTTCTGCTGGACATGCAGACCAACAAAGTCATCTATGCCAGCAATCCTGACGTGGTGGTGCCGATCGCTTCCGTCAGCAAGTTGATGACTGGCCTGGTCGTGGTTGAATCTCGGCAGAACATGGACGAATACATCGACGTCAACATCAGCGACACACCGGAAATGAAAGGCGTGTTCTCCCGGGTCAAGCTGCGGAGCGAACTGCCGCGCCGGGAAATGCTGCTGATTGCCCTGATGTCCTCGGAAAACCGCGCCGCCGCGACTCTGGCGCACCACTATCCGGGCGGCTATGCCGCGTTCATTGCTGCAATGAACGCAAAGGCCCGGGCACTGGGCATGACCAACACGCATTTCGTCGAGCCGACCGGTCTCTCCCCGCGCAACGTGTCGACCGCTCGCGACCTGAGCAAGCTGTTGATCGCCGCGCACAAGTACCCGCTTCTGACCGAGCTGAGCACGACCAAGGAAAAAACCGTCTCGTTCCGTAAACCCAACTACAGCCTGGGTTTCCGCAACACCGATCATTTGGTCCGCAAGCCGGACTGGGACATCCAGCTGACAAAAACCGGTTTCACCAACGAAGCAGGTCACTGCCTGGTGCTGGTGACCCGAATGAGTAACCGCCCGGTGGCCTTGGTGATCCTTGACGCCTATGGCAAGTACACCCATTTTGCCGATGCCACGCGCATGCGTAATTGGGTAGAGAGCGGAAGGAGCGCGGACGTGCCTTCCGTAGCCTTGCAGTACAAGGCAGACAAGAACCTCAAGCAGCGGCAGAGCGGCGTGGTTGAAGCCTCGAAGTAACGTAATGGCAACGCACAAAAAGCCCCGATCGATCGAAATGCTGTTCTTTGTAGGAGCGAGCTTGCTCGCGATGGCCGTTAACGATAACGCGTGTTTACTGGCTAAACGCGGCGCTCTTGAATCCATCGTCGGAACGCCGCCCGGAGCAAGCTCGCTCCTACAACAGCATTACCGATCGAACGGGGCTTTTTTTCGCCAGCCTGTCGTTGCGCCTAGGGTTTGAGATTACCCAGCGGATCATAGGGCTTGGCCGGAGCCTTGGGGTTGTCGCCCGGTTTCACGTCCCTCGGTGCCTTGGCAGGCCCGATCGGGTCGACCTGTGGATCGGCAAGGTCCGGGGAGTCGGGATCGAAACCCAGTTCATTACCAGATGAATGCTCAGATGAGTGCGGACCGACGGGCGTTGTGGATCGAACCATGGGCACCTCCTGATCTCGGCCCGGAATAATGCTCCAGGCCCTTAAGAATCAGAGGCTGATGACGGACAAAGGTGCCCGGCGGATGACAAACGGATTTACTGTGCGGCCAAGGCTTTTTTAGCCTTCGCAGCCGCTTGCTCCTGACCGGTCTGAGCCAGATCGTTGGCGGCCTTGAGCCATCGCTGTTGATCGACCTGGGCCGGGATCTGCGTCGGATTCTGGATCAGCACGGCCCAACCACCGGCGTCCTTGAACGCCGACTCGAAGGAGCCGAAGCTCATCAGCTCGCGGCGATTCATCCCGGCACGCAGCAGGACCGTCTGCTTCTGGCGGTTGTAACCGGCCAGAATGGCGTAACGCGGTTCAGCCCACAGGGCCGAGCCTTCGGTAAAGCGCACCATCACCGGATAACCGGCGGCGACTTGCGTCAACAAGGCCGGCAGGTTGCTGTCGAGGGGATAAACCACCATCCCGTACTCGCGGGCCAGGTTCTGCATGTTCTGTTGCAACTGGGCTTCGCCCCCCGGCAAATGCAAGGGTTTGTCGAGTAACCCCGGGGTAATCACGATGCCCTGCTGGGACAGCATGCTGGCCAGCACCTGTGGCCCGCTTTGATACGCATCGCCCCGGTAGAATCGGCCGCTGAGTTCGACACGCTCCGGCAAACGCTTGATCTCGGGTGCAACGCTACCGGCACAGCCCGCCAGGCTTGCCACGCAACCGGCTATGAGCATGGTCGACAAAATTCGAGAAAATACCCGCACCATCGTCTCTCTCTTGTTCAGGTTCAGACGCCAGGCAATCCCATTCCCGGCTTGGTCGTCGATCATAGGTCGCCGCGCCGCTACGGTATAGCTCTAAACGGTAGTCGCGTGCATTCGATAGAGCGAACTGGTTGGTGACTGTCGACTTTCGGTCAATAGCCTGAAATACAGCAACGGCTAGACTGTTCCCTGAAGGGACGACAGCGAAGCGCGTGTGCCCACAGCAGGGCAAGGAGGAGGCACAGATGAGCCTGACCATGATCATTGTGATGTTGATTAGCGGTTGGCTGGCGGTAGCCGCCGCCATGCTGTGGGGCGTGCTGCGCATTACCCGCCGCCACCATAACCCTGTCCGGCCAGTCCCCACGCCAGAAGCGGACGAGACGCCGAGCCAGCACGCCAACGCTCACTGACAACACGCTTACCCGTTACCAACAAAAACGGCCGCCTGCACCCCACGGAGTTCAGGCGGCCGTTTCTTTTAGCGTGGGTCAAGCCTCAGTGGCTACCCGTTTCTGCCTGGACCGGCGGGACATCATGTTCAACACCTCGATCGAAGCCGAGAATGCCATGGCCGCATAGACGTAGCCTTTCGGTACATGGGCGCCAAAGCCTTCGGCAATCAGCGTCATGCCGATCATGATCAGGAAGCCCAGGGCCAACATCACCACCGTCGGGTTGTCATTGATGAACTTGGCCAGCGGATCAGCCGCCAGCAACATCACCAGGACCGACACCACCACCGCGATGACCATGATCGGCAAATGCTCGGTCATGCCGACAGCGGTAATGATGCTGTCGATGGAGAACACCATGTCCAGCATCAGGATCTGACCGATCGCGGCAGCGAAGCCCAGGGTCACGGTCGAGGTCGCCGACTTCGGATCTTCCGGTGCCGGGTCCATGCTGTGATGGATCTCGGTAGTCGCCTTCCACAACAGGAACAGGCCACCGGCAATCAGGATCATGTCTTTCCAGGAAAACGCGTGGCCGAGAATCTCGATCACCGGATTGGTCAACTGGACGATGAACGCAATGGTGCTCAGCAAGCCCAGACGCAGGATCAGCGCCATGCCGATACCGATGCGCCGAGCCCGCTGTCGATTGTGCAAGGGCAGCTTGTTGGTCAGGATCGAGATGAAGATCAGGTTATCGATGCCGAGCACGATTTCCATCACGATCAGGGTGGCAAGGGCGGCCCAGGCGGTGGGGCTGGCGGCAAGTTGTAAAAGGTAGTCCATGGGTCAGTCCTGACTCGTTGTAATACGGTTTAGATTTCCTGGGAGGAAGATTCGGTTTTTTCCGATTCTTTTTCCGATGATTCTTTTTTGCTGATCAACCCGCTGGTGGCGTCACTGAGTGCTTGCTCGGCGGCCTTGTGGGTATCGTCAATCGCCTGTTTGGCGCTTTCGGCAGCCTTGCCCATCAATTGTTGCGCGCTTTTCTCGGCCTGGTCGCAACCGGCCAGTACCAGTAAAGACGTGATCAACAGTGCCGTGGCTTTAAGCTTCATGATGCTTTCCTCGATAGAACGAACGGGACCTAAACGATGGCCCGTTGATAGCGATGCATTCTAGGGAAGCAAACACTTCAGGAAAATTCGTATTTTCAGCGGTTATACTTCGATTTTTACGAACTGTAGATCACCATGCTCAACTATCGGCAATTGCATTACTTCTGGGTGGTGGCCAAGACCGGCAGCATCGTGCGCGCCTGCGAGCAACTGAACCTCACGCCACAAACCATCAGCGGGCAGATTTCATTGCTGGAACAGACCTTTGGCATCGAGTTGTTTCGGCGCGTCGGACGGCAACTCGAACTGACCGAGGCCGGACGCCAGGCCCTGCCCTACGCCGAGCAAATGTTTCAGCTGGGCGGCGAACTGGAACTGATGCTGCGGGCACAACCCAATGAGCAGCAGATTCTGTTTCGTGTCGGAGTGGCCGACGTGGTGCCAAAATCCATCGTCTATCGCCTGATTGCACCGACCATGGAGCTGAGCGAACCGCTGCGCATCACCTGTCGCGAAGACAAGCTTGAACGTTTGTTGGCCGACCTGGCGATCCAGCGTCTGGACCTGGTGATTTCCGACAGCCCGATGCCGTCGCACCTGGACATCAAGGGCTACAGCCAGAAACTCGGTGAGTGCGGGATCAGCTTCTTCGCCACCCCGGAACTGGCGGCACGTTATGGACACGACTTTCCGCGCAACCTGCACGGTGCGCCACTGCTGATTCCCGGCCCGGAAACCGTGGTGCGCAGCCGATTGCAACGGTGGTTTGCTGAGCAGCAGGTCCAGCCGAAAATTGTCGGCGAGTTCGACGACAGCGCCCTGATGCAGGCCTTCGGCCAATCCGGCAGCGGGATCTTCATCGGCCCGAGCGTGATTGCCGATGAAGTGCAACGCCAATATGGCGTGGAGGTGATCGGCCAGACCGACGCGGTGAGCGAGTCGTTCTATACCATCTCGGTGGAACGCAAGGTCAAGCACCCCGGAATTGTCGCCATTACCGAAGGTGCCCGACGCGAGCTGTTTACAACGCTGTGACCTCTTCGCGCGGCTTGAAGGTCATCAGGGCGATGGCCAGCAGGATCGAAGCCAGAATGAAAGCGGCGGCGGCGAAGCCAAGGCCTTGCAGGCCGACGCTGTCGATCACCCGCCCCCCGATCATCGCGCCCAGGCCAATACCGAGGTTGGCCCCCGCGATGTTCAACGATGCGGCAAACGCTGGTGCTTCGGGCGCCGCTTTCATCAGGCGCACATGGCTGACCAGGAACAACGCCGCCTGGGTCACGCCCCAGATGCCCATCGCCGCCGCCAGACCGAGCGGCGAATGGATGTTCGGCACCAGCGCCACCAGGCCGGCAATCATGAACGCACAGAACATCATCGACGCCATCAGCGGGTGACGGTCCACCGCCCGGCCACCCAAGGAGTTGCCGATCAACCCGACCGCGCCAAAGCCCATCAGGCACCAACCGACCACGGTGCCGTTGAAGCCGGCCAGCCGCTCAAGAATGTCCGCCAGATAGGTGTACGCGGTGAACATGCCGCTGAACACAATCACTGACAGCAGCACGTGACCGAGCATCAGCGGGCTGCGCAGGATCTTGAACTGCGACCGGAAGCTCACCTGATGCTGGTGCAAGTTGGTCTTGGGTAGATAGATAAACAGCAGCAACGCCTTGGCAAAGGCAATGACCGCCAGAATGGCAAAGGCACTGCGCCAACCGAACGCATCGGAAATCAGCGTGCCCACCGGAATCCCGAACACCGTCGCGCAAACAATGCCGAAACCGATCTTGGCAATGGCGCGACCGGCGTAATCCGGCCCGACGATGTCCACCGCCGTCTCGCTGGCCAATGCCCAGAACACCGGCAAGCCCAGCGCCGGGATCAACCGGGCAAACGCCATCACCCAGATGTTCGGCGCCAGCGCCGCCAGCGTGTTGGCCAGGCCAAACATTATCAGCACCGAAATGAACAGCTTGCGGCGCTCGAAGCGGGCGAAGTATGCCGTCAGGAACGGCCCGAACGCGGCCACGGTGAAGGCGAATAACGTCACCAGCAAACCAGCCTGCGGGATGCTGACCTCCAGATCCCTGGCGATAGCCGGCAACAGGCCAACGATGATGAATTCCGTGGTCAGCACCGTGAAACCGGCGGCAGACAACAGAAGAATGGGCAACAGCATGCAGAACTCCAGAAAAAACGACGACACCAGCGATAGCCCGAAGGCCCACTGGCAGACATGAAAATGAGGATGGCGAATCTTAACAGAGTGTTTCCGCACACGGTTGCACGAACCTGCCTATCTCGTTGAATGGCATGGTGGCAGTTCGTCACAGGTCTGAAAGATCGTGCCTGCGCTGTGATAAAGTCCGCGCCCTGAAAAACGTACACCCTGTGATCAAAGCCGATCATTTAAGGGGCAAACCTGTGGGAGCGAGCTTGCTCGCGATGGCGGACTGTCAGACAACGCAAGTGTCGACTGTGCCACCGTCATCGCGAGCAAGCTCGCTCCCACAAGGAATGCGGCGTTCTACACCCTGTGTTCACCTCTCGGTTTCCCGTCTGCGGCCTGCCCTGCTTGTTGCTGCAACTGCGGCGAAATCATGCACTTATAAAAAATCAGAGATGCCGTTTTATGACTGCTTCATCCCCTTCTCTCTTGCAACGCCTGAAACGCTTGAGCCTGGTCACGCAGATCGTGATCGGCCTGATCGCCGGTATTGCCCTGGCCCTGTTTGCCCCTGACGTGGCGAAGTCCACGGCGTTCATCGGCAAAGTGTTTGTCTCGGCACTGAAAGCCGTCGCACCGATTCTGGTGTTCGTACTGGTTATGGCGTCGATTGCCAACCACAAGCACGGTCAGGAAACCCACATCCGTCCGATTCTGTTCCTGTATCTGCTGGGCACTTTCGCCGCCGCCGTGGTCGCGGTGGTTGCCAGCATGATGTTCCCGTCGAGCCTGGTGCTGTCGACCCAGGACGTCGCGGTGACTGCACCGGGCGGGATTGGCGAAGTGCTGCAAAGCCTGTTGCTGAGCGTGGTCGATAATCCGGTCAGCGCCCTGATGAACGCCAATTTCATTGGCATTCTGGCGTGGGCAATCGGCATGGGCATCGCCATTCGCCACGCCGGCGACACCACCCGTGAAGTGCTGGGCGACCTGTCCAACGGCGTGACGGTGATCGTGCGCCTGGTGATCAGCTTCGCCCCGCTGGGCATCTTCGGCCTGGTGGCCTCGACCCTGGCCACCTCCGGTTTCGGCGCCTTGCTCGGCTACGCCCACCTGCTGGCCGTGCTGCTGGGCTGCATGCTGTTCGTGGCACTGGTGATGAACCCGCTGATCGTATTCTGGAAACTGCGTCGCAACCCGTACCCGCTGGTGCTGACCTGCCTGCGTGAGAGCGGCATCACGGCGTTCTTCACCCGTAGCTCGGCGGCGAACATTCCGGTCAACCTGGAATTGAGCAAGCGTCTGGGCCTGCACGAAGACACCTACTCGGTATCGATCCCGCTGGGCGCGACCATCAACATGGCCGGTGCGGCGATCACCATCACCGTGCTGAGCCTGGCGGCCGTGCATACGCTGGGCATCGCCGTGGACATTCCGACCGCGATTCTGCTGAGTGTCGTCGCAGCGATCTGCGCCTGCGGTGCTTCGGGTGTGGCCGGTGGTTCGCTGTTGCTGATTCCGCTGGCGTGCAGTCTGTTCGGCATCCCGAGCGAAATCGCCATGCAGGTGGTGGCGGTCGGTTTCATCATCGGCGTATTGCAGGACTCGGCGGAAACCGCGCTGAACTCGTCCACCGATGTGCTGTTCACCGCGGCGGCTTGCCTGGGTGAAGAGCAGAAAGCCGAGCGTCTGGCCTGACACTCACCCACTGTAGGAGCGAGCTTGCTCGCGATGGACTCAAATACAACGCGTTCAATCAGAAATTACGCGTTATCGTTCACGTCCATCGCGAGCAAGCTCGCTCCTACAAGTACCTGGACGGTTTAGAACGCGCCCATGTAGTCGCGCTTGCCCACTTCCACGCCGTTGTGGCGCAGCAGTGCGTAAGCGGTCGTGACGTGGAAGAAGAACTGCGGCAGGCCGTAGGTCAGCAGGTAAGCCTGGCCGGTGAAGCGCTTCTCTTTAGGCGTGCCCGGACGGGTCACGATCTCGATGCCTTCCTTGCCGTTGATCTGCTCCGGCGTGAACTCGCCGATGTAGGCCAGAACCTTGGCGATCAGTGCTTGCAGCTCAGCGAAGGTGGTTTCAGTGTCGTCGTACTTCGGCAGTTCGACTTCGGCCAGACGCGAAGAAATGCCTTTGGCGAAATCAACGGCGATCTGCACCTGACGCACCAGCGGGAACATGTCCGGGAACAGGCGCGCTTGCAGGAACGCGTTCGGGTCGATGTTTTTCTCGGTGGCGTGGGCTTCGGCCTTTTTCAGCACACCGCTGAGGGCGTTGAGCATTTGCTGGAGAACAGGGATGGAAGCGTCGTACAGGGAAATGGTCATGGCAGGTCTCGTGTGGAGGGAACGTGGGTCATGTGCATCTGTAGGAGCGAGCCTGCTCGCGATGGACGTTAACGATAACGTGTCCTGTCTGAATGAACGCGCTGCGCTTGAGTTCTTCGCGAGCAAGCTCGCTCCTACAGGTGATCGGCTTTGGGACGTGGGCCGATTATAGCCATGCACGCCCCTCCCGAGACCGGACTTTTTCAGCTGCCGTACACTTTGGCCGCCGGAACCGCTTGCGTCATCAGTTGAGCGACGGCATCGCCCATCTCACCGACCGCCCAGCGGCCCTGGCGATCCAGTTGCGGACCACGGCGCCAGCCGTCGGCGATCGACAACTTGTCGCCCTCGACCTGCCCACGCCAGTACTTCACGGCATGGCTGGAAATGCAGAAGTGGCCCTTCAGGTGCACGGCCACCACGACGTCCCAGTCGGCTTCGCTGGGGCTGGCGAACATGCGGTCGCGGCAGATGCCGGCGTTGTTGACCACCACATTCAGGTCGCCGAAGGTTTCGATGACCTGACACATGATCAGCCCCGCCGAGTCCTAGCGGGTAATGTGCTGCGCTGACTGCTCAGCCGTGAAGCCGATCAGCGGCAGTCTCCCCCCATGCGCACCAGCAGCGCCGCACGGTGCGGTTTGAGGTACGGGTTGATTTCACCGACCTGGCACGACGCCAGGTTCTGCAGTTCCGGTGCGAGGGGTTCTTGCACAAACAGCAGACCCGCCGGGCGGGACTCGGACTGCAACTGCGCCACCGTCAGCGGCGCCACCGGCCGACCCATGTAATAGACCAGGCGGATATCCGGTTCACCGAGGGTATAAGCCTTCTGTCCCGGCTGCCCATTGGCCAGCGTGGCCACCTGTTCAAGACCGCCAACCCGGTGCGACAGCACCCGCGCCTCGACGAACATGTAGAACACCACGAACCCGGCCAGCATCACATACGGCACAACGGCCAGGACCGTGCGCCAGCGCCCCTTCAGGTCCTCGAGCAGCGCCGACCAGTGCATCGCCAGCAGCAACGCCATCGACGGATAAACCGGCAACAGGTATTTGCCGTGCTTTTCAGTAAACAAGGAAAAAACCAGCAACGGCAGCAGACTGCAAATCAGCAACATGCCCGCCTCGCGGCGTGAGCGGATCATTGCCCAGAACTTGCGCGGCTGCACGAATGCGATCAGCCAGAACGGGAAGAAGTCACCGGCCAGGTACAACAGGTACGCATACCAGGCCTCGGCGCCCTGCCCGTCGATCTTCTTCACGATGTCTTCGCTGATGATCGAGGCCCAGATGCCCCAGCCTTGACTCACCGACACCGCCACGTACCAGGAACTGCCCAGCACCACGGCAATCAGCCAGCCCCAACCGTCGCACAGATAAGCCTTGGCCCGGGCATCGCGGTAGATCAAGGCGTAAGCCAGGATCGGGGCTGTCACCCACAACAGGCAGACGGGGCCTTTGGTCAGCAGCGCGCAACCCAGCAGCACGTAGCTGAGCCGACTCCACAAGACCCGGCGTTGCAGGAAGATGAACTGCCAGGCCGCCAACAGTGCGCCGAAGCACAGCAGGGTCAACAGCATCTCGATTTCCGAGCGCCGTGCGAACAGGCTGAAGGCACCGTTCGCGGCCAGGAACACCACGGCGAACAGACCGACCTGCCGCCCCGCCTGCCGAACGCCGTACCGATAGGTGCCCACACAGCACAAGGCGGCGGCCAGTGCCGAAGGCAGGCGCACACTCCACTCGGACAAGCTGCCCAGCACCGCCGTTGAAACCAGGCCGGCCCAATAGAAAAACGGCGGCTTGGACAAGTACAAGTCGCCGTTCATGTAAGGCAGCAGCCAGCTGCCTGCCTCGCGCATTTCGCGCACGGTAACGGCGCGGCGGGCCTCGTTGACACTGAGGAACGGCACGCTGCCCAGCCCCCAGAAAAACAGCAACGCCAGCGCAATGGCAACGAGCAACGTAATATTTCGGGTCGATAACGATCCGCGCATAACCTACTCCTTCAGGCTTTTACTTTTGGCGATCAACTGCAAGTTGCGAAAATAGACGATGGAGCCAAAGGCCTGGCCGGCGATGAACACCGGGTCCTCGCGATAAATGGCGTAGGCAAGCAGCAAGGTGCTGCCGACGATGCTCAGGTACCAGAAGCTCACGGGGATCACGCTGCGCTTCTTGTATTCGCTGTACAGCCACTGCAGGACAAACCGCCCGGTAAAGGCGATCTGGCCGGCAAAACCGACGATCAGCCACAAGGCTTCGCGGGAGAGATTCATCCTTCAATCTCCTGGGCAATGGTGTTCAGCCGTGTGCGCTTGATCAGCCACCAGACACCGAACAAATCGAGAATACCGACCAGGGCGCGGTCGAGGTTGCCGTATTTCGACACCCCGGCCGTGCGCGGCCGGTGATTGACCGGGTGCACGATCATGCGGCCGTTATGCCGCTGGATCAGCGCCGGAATGTAGCGATGCATGTGGTCGAAGTACGGCAGGCGCAAGAACGCCGCGCGCTCGATCAGCTTCAGGCCGCAACCGGTGTCCGGGGTGGCGTCCTTGAGCAGGCGGCAGCGCAGGTTGTTGGCGAACCGCGAGGCGTAGCGCTTGCTCGCCGTATCACGGCGATTGACCCGATGCCCGGCGACCAGTTGCACGTCGACCTGGCCCGGTTCGCCGCGCACCAGCGCCAGCATGCCGGGAATGTCCGCCGGGTCGTTCTGGCCGTCGCCATCGAGGGTCGCCAGCCATTGGCCGCGGGCCTCTCGTGCGGCGTGGTACAGCGAAGTGCTCTGCCCCAGCGAGCGCTCGTGATGCAGGATGCGCAGGGTGTTCAAGCCGTCGTGGCGGATCTGCCGCAACTCATGCAGGGTCGCGTCGGTGCTGCCATCGTCGACGACGATGATTTCATACGATTCAGCGGCCAATGCGACGCGGATTTCCTCAAGCAACGGCTTGAGGTTGTTCGCTTCGTTCTTGGCCGGGATCAGTACGGATACAAAAATGTCTTGGCTCATGGAGTCACTCTCGCCTTTATTGGATTTCTTTTATCAGAGGCGAATTTAGGTGTCGTACACCGGCCGACTCGATGCAGGGTTCAGCTATTTGGGGCGAAGTCGCCAACAATATCCCGCCCTGTGGACGCACTCGCGCGCGACCCCGCATACGGTGCCCGGCCAATTGTAAAAATGGCGTTAATAATTCATACACTTTTTGTAATCATTCCCTTGATGACACAACGAATTCGGTTGCCATTGGCGCCGGCCCATCTAAAGTGCATCCACGCGAGTGAAAAACATGAATCGGGTAAGGATGCAGAACCATGAGCACTGAGCAAGAAACGACTTTAGACGAGCCGCGACTCGACAGTACGGAAATCCGCATTCTGGGCTCGTTGATCGAGAAACAGGCCACCAGCCCGGAAACCTATCCCCTGACCCTCAATGCCCTGGTGATTGCCTGCAACCAGAAAACCAGCCGCGAACCGGTGATGAACCTCACACCAGGCCAGGTCGGCCATAGCCTGCGCGTCCTCGAAGGACGCGGTTTCACCAGACTGGTGATGGGCAGCCGCGCCGATCGCTGGGAGCACCGGGTCGACAAGGCCCTGGAACTGGTGCCGGCGCAGGTCATCCTGACCGGGCTGATGTTCCTGCGCGGCCCGCAGACCGTCAATGAACTGCTGACCCGCAGCGGCCGCATGCATGAATTCGAAGATGCCGAACAGGTGGTGCATCAACTCGAACGCCTGATTGCCCGGGGCCTGGCCGTACTGATTCCGCGTCAGGCCGGCCAGCGCGAAGACCGTTATACTCACGCCCTGGGTGATCCGGCGGATATCGAGGCGATCATGGCGGCAAGGAACAACCCGGCCGAACGTGGCAGCAGCGGGGTTTCGGTTGAACGGATCGAAGAGCTGGAAGCGCGGATTGCCGCACTGGAAGAACGACTGGCCCGCCTCGAGTAAACGCAGCCCCCGCATTGATTGGTGTCCGGCACGAAACCGGCGATCAACCTCAACCCCCTGTAGGAGCTGGCTTGCCAGCGAAGGCGGCCTGTCAGGCAACATCGATGTTGGATGGGCCGCCCTCTTCGCTGGCAAGCCAGCTCCTACGGAGGCTACATCGCCTAGCTGCGGGCAAACGCCACGGCCTTGTGGAATTGCTCGTCCGTCGGCCGTACGCCGGTATAGAGCACAAATTGCTCCAGTGCCTGGATCGCGATCACTTCCAGGCCGGTGATGACCCGCTTGCCTGCGGCACGAGCACGCACGATCAACGGTGTTTCCGAGGGAATCGCCACCACATCGAAGACAGTTTCCGCTTTTTCGATCACGTCCGCCTCAAAGGCCAGTTGATCGGCCTCCGGCCCTCCCGCCATGCCGATCGGGGTGACGTTGACCAGCATCTGCGGGCGACGATTGCCCAGCTCTGCCTGCCACTCATACCCCAGCGACTGCGCCAGCGCCTGACCGGCGCGCTCGTTACGGGCCACGATCAGGCCGTTTTCATAGCCGCCATCGCGCAAGGCGCTCGCCACGGCCTTGGCCATGCCGCCGCTGCCGCGCAAGGCAAAGGTCGAGTCCTTGGGCACCTGGTGTTTTTCCAGCAACTGGGCCACGGCGATGTAGTCGGTGTTGTAGGCCTTGAGATGACCGTCGGTGTTGACGATGGTGTTGATCGATTGAATGGCGGCGGCCGAGGCGTCGAGCTCATCCACCAGGGCAATGCAGGCTTCCTTGAACGGCATCGACACGCCACAGCCCCGAATCCGCAGGGCGCGAATGCCGGCAACGGCACCCGGCAGGTCCTGACTGGCAAAGGCCTTGTAGTAAAAATTCAGGCCCAGCTGTTCATACAGATGATTATGAAAACGCAGACCAAAGTTCCCGGGGCGCGCTGAAAGGGACATGCACAGCTGGGTGTCTTTGTTGGGGTTCATCTGCATGGGAAAGCTCCTTCAAATGCACTTTTCGGATGGACGGGGATTAGCCCTCCATCGGGTTCTGATCGATCATATAAACTTGATTACACGGGCTTAAACAGGCCGGTAAAAAAGTCGGTACAGACCTTACACAAAATTTACTCAACGGCCGTGCTGTTTTTCAGAAATACGCTGTCTTAGAAGTATCCCCGCGACAATCCTTGAGTCTATTGCAGACACAAGCGCCGGGCTGAAGAACCGAGGAACTATCATGATCCGTAAAGTCCCCACAGTTGCCTTACTGATCGGCGCCCTCGCTATCGCAGGACAGGCGCAAGCCCATGGTGGAGGCAATTACTGGCAAGGCCCGGCGGTGTTTGGCGCGATCGTCGGTACTGCCATTGTCGGCTCGGCCCTGATCAACGCCAACCGCCCGGTCTATGTCGCACCGCAACCGGTCTACTACCAGCCCGCGCCGGTTTATTACGCACCACCGCCTCCGGTTTACTACCAGCCGGCCCCGGTCTACGTGCAACAACCGATCTACTACCGCCCGGCCCCGATGTACTACGGACCACCTCGTGGTTACTACGGCCCGCCACGCGGCCACTACGGCCATCACTACGGCCGCTGGTAACGGACTCATCAGGCCCCGCTGAAACAGCGGGGCTTTTTTATCCCTTTTGTCGGTGCAGGTCTGGATAAATCTCGCCAAGGTCGCTATCGGGACAATGCCCGTGGTGGAAACGGGCAAGATGGACTCGATCCGTTTTCTGCCATGCGGCATAAAACGGTCATATTTTTGTCATGACAGTTCCGCAAGCTCGGTGCTGTCCGTCGATAACAGGTTGATAACAACAAGGACGACCACATGCCAACGCAAAACCCGCACCGCATCGTCGGTCTGTGCACCTCCAGCAAGGTCTACAACGCACTGACCGAACTCAAGCACCTGGAAGGCCATCGCAGCGCCAAGTTTCTCTCGCTGCTGACGCAAAGCCTGGTACGCAAGGGCCTGCTCAACGAGCAGGAAGTGGTTCATATGCTCGATCAGGTGGTCAGCTGACCGACCGACGGTCGTTTACCCCCGCCGGCATCAATGACCACTATCGAAAGCGTTGATTACCCCTCGAGGCACCCGGACCTTAAAGTAACTCCACAGATTGATGGAGGTACTTGTCATGTCCAAGGTTCAGATCATGTCCGTTATCGGTAGCGCCGTCCCCCCACAGCTCAGAGAGCTGGGCATGCTCGCCTGCTGGTATCTGGTGCAGGACGGCGTGCAGATCAGCGGCCCGCTCACTTCGCTGCCCGCCGCCCGGGAGCTGTCGCAACGCATTGGCACCGGCCAGTCCGGCAGGCTCAGCGCCTGAGGCAGCCGGATGAAAAAGCTGGCGATGACGTTTAGTTCGCCACGGTTCGCGCGAATGCCATCGGTTTGTTGATCTGGCATAGATCCAGGTCAATAAACCCTCGCCACAGGGCAGTTACCCTGTGCGGCTTTTGCGACCGACACTGTCATGAACCTCTGCGCACCAGAACTGCTCGCCCCCGCCGGCACCCTGAAAAACATGCGTTACGCTTTCGCCTACGGCGCCGATGCCGTGTACGCCGGCCAGCCGCGCTACAGCCTGCGGGTGCGCAACAACGAATTCGATCACGCCAACCTGGCCCTGGGCATTCGCGAGGCACAGGCTCAGGGCAAGCGCTTTTACGTGGTGGTGAACATCGCGCCGCACAACGCCAAGCTCAAGACCTTTCTCAAGGACCTTGAACCGGTGATCGCCATGGCCCCGGATGCACTGATCATGTCCGACCCCGGCCTGATCATGCTGGTACGCCGGCACTACCCGCAGATGCCGATCCACCTTTCGGTGCAGGCCAATACGGTGAACTGGGCAAGTGTCGAGTTCTGGCAGCAGCAAGGCCTGGGCCGGATCATCCTGTCCCGGGAACTGTCGCTGGAAGAAATCGCCGAGATCCGCGAGCAAGTGCCCGCCATGGAGCTGGAAGTGTTCGTGCACGGCGCGCTGTGCATGGCCTATTCCGGGCGCTGCCTGCTGTCGGGCTACATGAACAGGCGCGATGCCAATCAGGGCAGTTGCACCAATGCCTGTCGCTGGAAATATTCAGCGCAACCGGCCACCGAAAACCAGCTCGGCGAGATCGTCCAGACATTCGATCCCCAACCGACCCTGGGCATCGGCACGCCTACCGACCAGGTGTTCCTGTTGCAGGAAGCCAATCGTCCCGGCGAACAGATGCCCGCCTTCGAAGACGAGCACGGCACTTACATCATGAACGCCAAGGACCTGCGCGCCGTGCAGCACGTCGAACGCCTGACGCACATGGGCGTGCACTCCCTGAAAATCGAAGGCCGGACCAAATCGCACTTTTATTGCGCGCGCACCACCCAGGTCTATCGCCGTGCCATCGACGACGCAGTGGCGGGCCGGGACTTCGACCGCGGCCTGATGACCGACCTGGAATCCCTCGCCCAGCGCGGCTACACCGAAGGTTTTCTACGCCGGCATGTACATGACGAGTACCAGAACTACCAGAACGGCAGCTCGGTGTCGGAGCGCCAGCAGTTTGTCGGTGAACTGACGGGCCAGCGCCGGGATCGACTGGCCGAGATCAAGGTGAAGAACCGCTTCGGCCTGGGCGATCACATGGAACTGATGACGCCCAAGGGCAACTTCCACTTCGATCTGCATCAGTTGCAAAACGCCAAGGGTGAAGCGATCGAGGTTGCGCCGGGCGATGGGCATACGGTGTATTTGCCGATACCGGATGCGGTGGATCTGGAGTTTGGGTTGTTGATGCGGGATGTGGGTGTGAACTGATCTTCAAATACACACATAACCCTGTAGGAGCGAGCTTGCTCGCGATTGCGGTTTGCCAGTTAACATTGCTGTGACTGATCGATCGCTATCGCGAACAAGCTCGCTCCCACAAGGGGCCGAGCCACTTTGCAGAATCTCATGCACAAGGACTCAACATGCTTGCCCTGCCATGGATCAACCTGGCCCTCCTCTCCCTCGGCTACGGCCTCGCTTTAATCTACGGCCAACTCGGCTGGCTGGCCGCGATCTCCGTCGGGTTGTTGCTGTTCGCCGGTTTCGTAGTCCGCCAGCAAAAACTCCCCATCGCCCGCTATCTCGGCCACGGCTTGTTCATCTTCATGGCCCTGGCGCTGGCAATGCATTGGCTCCCCGGTTTCTACAATGGTCGCGGCATCGATCCTCAGCGACTCACCGACGATGGCGTGCCATTTTCCATGTACCTGAATCAGGACAAACCCCTGATTGGCTTCTGGCTATTACTGGTCTGCCCGTGGATTGTCGGCCGGCGTTCGTTGCGCCCTTCCATCTATGCCACCGCTATCGCGCTGCCCCTGAGCGCCGTGCTGGCCCTGGGTGGCGCGCTCTTGCTGGGTGTCATCAGTTGGGCACCGAAATGGCCGGACCACGCATGGCTGTGGGTGCTTAATAATCTGCTGCTGGTGACGCTGGTGGAGGAAGCGCTGTTTCGCGGCTACATCCAGGGCGGTCTGAGTCGGTGCTTCAATGACCTGCCCTACGGCGAAAACCTGGCCCTTCTACTGGCATCGCTATTGTTCGGCCTGGCGCATGTGGGCGCAGGCTGGCAGTGGGTGTTGCTGGCGAGCCTGGCGGGGGTCGGTTATGGCCTGGCCTACCGTTTCGGCGGCTTGGGTGCAGCCATTGCCACCCACTTCGGTTTGAATCTGCTGCACTTCGGATTGTTCACTTATCCAATGCTGGCCGGGTAGCTGAGCACCGATTGAAAACACCAACCGGACCAGTTGCCATCAACTGCTTCGGACGCTGATTTTCGCATCTCCAATCGCCCTTCCGATAACTGCGCGTCGACGTTATAAATCATTCAAATGCCGACGCGATTCTGACACCACCATTGACAACACCCAATAAACACTGAACAAAATCGGTTTTTTTGCGCCTGAGCAGCCCGTGCTTACAGTTATTTTTCGTCAGGCACTACCAGGGAACCAATCGCCTTGACTACTGTCTTGCGCTGCGTTTAACCTCCCGCCCCACGAATGGAAGCGAACCGTTCTACACGACGGCGTCCTCTGAAAATGAATTCTAACAACGCGTTTAGCGCGCCGTTGTGCCGTGCGGTAAATCATGCTGAAGCCTCGCTCTCCCCTCCAAATCAAAAAATCCGTCATTTTTGCCCTGGTGCTGCGTGAAGCGCGTTCGCGTTTTGGCGACCGGCGCATGGGGGCGAGCTGGACACTGATCGAGCCGATCGTCCACCTGTTGATTCTGAGCGTAGCGTTCACCCTGATTCGCGGCAGCACCGTCGCCGGCATCGATTTCCCGGTGTTCGTCCTGGTCGGACTTGCACCGTTCCTGCTGTTTCGCAACACCGCTTTACGCTTGATGAACAGCCCCAAGGAAAACCGCTCACTGTTTGCCTACAAACAGATCAAGCCGCTGGACACCTACATCGCCCGGGTTCTGGTGGAGTTCAGCATTTCCGCGAGCGCATACGCCATCCTGGTGTTCGGCTTTGCATGGTACGGCTTCGACATGTCCATCAAATCCCCCATCGAGTGGATGCTGACCATCCTTCTGGGCGTCCTGTTCTCCTTTGGCCTGGGCATGTTGCTGTCGCTGATTGCCCACGCCATGCCTAGCAGCACCCTCTTTCTGCGGATGATGTTCTTCCCGCTGTACTTCCTCTCAGGCGTGCTGATTCCCGCCGCCTACCTGCCTCACGCCATGCTGCCACTGCTGCTGTTCAATCCATTCCTGCACCTGCTGGAACTGATCCGCGCCGAAATCTTCCCGCACTACGTTCCGGTCGATGGTGTGTCGGCGCACTACGTCATCGCGTTCACCCTGGTCTTGCTGTTCGTCTCCCTCGGCACTTACCGGGTTCGTCGACTGCATTTGATCTCCACCAAGAACGGCTAACCGCAGGCTTCCCGTGTTCGAGCTCAGAAATATCACCAAGTCTTACCTGACCCCCAAAGGTCGCCGGCACGTGTTCCGCGACCTGTCACTGCAGATTCCGCCGGGCAAAAACATCGGCCTGATCGGTCGTAACGGCTCGGGTAAATCGACCCTGATGCGTCTGTTGGGCGGTGCCGACGTACCGGACTCCGGCACGGTGGTCACCAACAAGAGCATTTCCTGGCCGGTGGGTTTGTCCGGAGGTCTACACGGCACCATGACCGGGCGCGAAAACATCAAGTTCGTCAGCCGGGTATACGGCGCGGAAGGCGACGCCATGCGCCAGAAAGTCAGCTATGTCGAAGACTTCGCGGAAATCGGCAGCTGGATCGACGAGCCGGTCAAGACCTACTCCTCCGGCATGCGCTCGCGCCTGGCCTTCGGCCTGAGCATGGCCTTCGACTTCGACTATTACCTGATCGACGAAGTGATGTCGGTAGGTGACGCGCACTTCAAGCGCAAGTGCGCGGACGTGTTCGAAACTCGCCTGCAGAAATCCAAGGTGGTGCTGGTATCCCACAGCATGCCCGAAATCAAAAAGCTCTGTGACGTCGTGCTGCTGGTGCGCGATGGCGGGGTGCAGATCTATGACGATGTCGATGAAGGCATCAAGGCCTACAACACCTGATCGCCTGACCGTGGCGTGACAGTTTCATTTCAAGGATGCGTGAGCATATGAGCAGTACGGGTAAATTCAAGGGCTGGCGCCTGACACTGGGGCTGATCGTGCTGCCAATGGTACTGGCCGCCGTTTACTACAGCTTTTTCGCCGTGGATCGCTATGTCAGCTCCGCGCAAGTGGTTGTACGCCAGGACGGCAACAACCCGGCGGCGCAAATGCCTGGCCTGAGCATGCTGCTCAGCGGTGCCAACCCGGCTTCCCGCGAAGAAACCCTTTACCTGCGCGAATACATTGTGTCGATGGACATGATGCAACTGCTGGAAGATCGCCTGCACTGGGTCGAGCAATACAGCAAGCAACGCAGCGACCCGTTCTTCTGGCTGGCCACCGACACCGAACGCGAAGACCTGCTCGAGTACTACCAGCGCATGGTCTCGGCTCATTACGACGAAACCACCGGCCTGCTGAAAGTTGAAGTGCAAGCCTTCAGCCCGGAACTGGCCGAGCAAATGGTCAAGACCATTCTGGAAGCCAGCGAACACTTCGTGAACGAAGTCTCCCACAGCATTGCCCGCGAGCAGATGCGCTTCGCCCAGGGCGAGCTGGAAGGCGCGAAAAAGAACTACACCAAACGCAAGGAAGAGCTGCTGAGCTTCCAGAACCGCAACAAGGTACTGGACGGTAAAAGCTCGGCTCAAGGCCGTGCCAGCATCATCGACACCCTCGAAGGTGAGCACTCCAAAGAGCGCGCCGTACTCACGCAAATGAGCTACAAGCTTCGCCCGGACTCACCTCAGGTCAAGCAACAGCAGCAACGCGTCAGTGCCATTCGTGAACAACTTGCTGCCGAGAAACGCTTGTTGGTTTCCGCTCCCGATGGAGACCAATTGAACGTCGTCGCTTCGCGCTTCCAGCAATTGACCCTGGACGCCGGCATCGCCGAAGAAACCTACAAGACCGCCGTTGCCGCACTGGACAACGCCCGTATCGAAGCCAGCAAGAAGATTCGCACCCTGGTCACCGTGGTCAGCCCGAACACCCCGCAAATGGCCCTGTATCCGGAGCGCTGGTACAACCTGGCAACCATCTTCCTGGCCCTGCTTCTGCTCTACGGCATTACCCGCTTCCTAATTGCATCGATCGAGGATCATCGTGATTAAATCCATTTCCGGCCTGCCCCTTCGCCCCCTGAACTTGAACATGCGAAACAGCGCTGTTGCGGGTTTGATGCTGGTGACCCTCACTTTGTCTGGTTGCAGCGGCGTCATGTCCGGTGCCGGCCCTTACAAAGGCGATATCGAAAACAAAAGCCAAAATATTGCGTATGACCTGGTGGACATCAACGCCAACACCATCGCACCGTTTATGCGTCCAGCCGCCAAACCGGCCAAAGCCACAATCACCACTCCCCTGGCGCAAAGCGTGCGCCTGATGGGCGGTGACGTGATCAACGTGCTGATCACCGACAACGCTCCAGAAGGCAGTGGCCTGTTTGCCCCGCTTTCCACGGGCGGTACCCAACTCAAAGTACGCATCGACGACAACGGAATGATCTCCCTGCCGTACGTTGGCCATCAGTTCGTTGCCGGCATGACCCTGATCCAGGTCGAAGACATGATTCGCCAGAAGCTCAAGGGCGTGACCACTGACGTGCAAGCGCATGTTGATCTGGTTGGCGATCTGTCTGGCTCGGTGCTGGTGGCGGGTGCGGTAAAGGCCCCGGGACGTTTCTCCACCCTGCAAGGTCCGCTGACACTGCTTGATGCCGTCAACCAGGCTGGCGGTCCGGTGATGGAACCGCATTTGGTTAATGTCACTGTGCGTAATGGTGCTCAAGCCAATACCTTCAACTACGAAGATATCCTTGCCGGTAACAACTTCGTGCTGAAGCCAAACTCCGAAGTGGTTCTGGACCGCGCACGCCAACGCTTTGTGGCGATGGGTGCCGTGGGCGAGCCAGGCCTGCACGACCTGCCCTCTCAAAACGCCAGCTTGCTGGATGCTCTGGGTTCTGTGGGCGGCTTGAAAGAGGCAAACGCGAATCCACAGGGTGTGTTCGTGTTTCGGATGGGGGAAAGTGAAACAAAGCCTACTGTTCTGCGTATTGATATGCGTGATCCGGCAGCGATGTTCTTTGCTCGCCAAGTTGTAGTAAAGCCGGACGACACGATTTATGTCACCAATGCTGCGATTTATGAATGGCAAAAAATCATTTCACCGATCGTGCAAACGATGATTTTGGGCAACGCCATTAGTAAATAGCCAACAATATAAGCTAAAAGTCAAAAACACTTATTGCAAGTTAAACTACCTACCTTTTTAGCCTAGGAAGGCCGTAGGTAGTTATCAAAACACCAGGACAGATAAATATGTTTGATTCAATATTTCTATGCGCAGACTTCCTAGCAACAAAAGAAAGCGAACAAGCAAACAATACTCGCTGGCTAATTGACATCCTCAAACGACCCATGCATCAAGCAGCCAATATTTTACCGGTAGAGTTTAAAAGCGCCGTCTCTGAAAAAAACGGATTCGTAAGAAATAAATTTTTCGCATTATCCAACGTCAACCTTGACCCAAAAGAGATGCAGTTCGACTTCAACTCGAACAACATCAACCAAGAGTCAATCTCTTATTTAAAAGAGCACATCCCAGAGAGCGCACTGGTAGTTGGCTATGAATTCTCTGCTGCCACACGCGAGATAATGGATCGCTGCAAAATCACATACATCGACATTTGGCTTCACCCCATCCGCTATTTGGACGATGTGCTTTTCGCATTTAATTCCAACAAAGAAACGATTAAAGAAGCACTACAAAAATACAACCTAAATGAGGATATTTATTTTTCGTATGCCGATAGACTTCGAGTTCAAAACTACAAAGGGTTCAGAAGAGCCAAATTAGATCTTTTAGCCGACTCAGCGCTGTTCGTCGGTCAAACACTTTATGACAAAGCAATTTCCTCAAACGGAAAAATGTTATCACTATTAGATTTCAAAGATGAGTTCACAAAACTCTGCGAAACTCACGAACACGTCTACTATAGTCGCCACCCTTTTGTAAAAAGTGGTGACGAGGAAGTACTCTCTTACATCAAACGGCATCGAAACGTAACCATTACCGATGAGCCAACTTATTTCTTAATTGCATCAGACGAAATAAAAACCGTCGCCTCACTATCTTCCTCCGTTGTACACGAAGCGAAATACTTCTCTAAAAACACAAAGTTTTTCTTTAAGCCGGTAATAACCATCGGAAATACTCAGCAATGCTACTCATCGGTATTTCAGTCATTCATGTTCGGCCATTTCTGGTCAGATGTCTTATCATCCGTATTCAATGTAAACAAACTCGAAGAAACAAGTTATTTTGACGGAAAAGACAAAATACGGGACATGCTTTCGTTTTACTGGGGCTACAGAAACATCGACAAACTGGAAAGCCTGAAGCAGACCGTAGGTAGCCTCTACGAAAAAAAAAATAATGTAACGACCCTTCCTAAAAAAACTCAAGAACCTAACTGGCGAGCGGAAATTGAAAGATCGAGCATTGTCTCCTTTGACGTGTTTGATACTTTAATTTCTCGCTCGTACTATTTCCCTACGGATGTCTTTGCGTTCTGTGAAGCTGGAGCAAGACAAGCAACCAATGGAAAGGTTAAAAACTTCCGAAACAATCGGATGCTTGCGGAAAAGAAAACGCGAGAAGCCCAATTCCTGAAAGACGGAAAGCAAGAAGTAAGCACCTTAGATGTATACGATGAACTTGCACGCCTATACGACCTAACCCAAGACGAAAAGAAAAACCTTCTCGAACTTGAACTAACCTCAGAGTTTCGAGTAAGCGTCCGCCGAGACATCGGATGGGCAATGTATAAATACGCCAAAAAACTCGGCAAAGAAATTATCGCAATATCAGACACCACACACACCCTTGAGTTTATTACATCACTCTTAAATAAGAGCGGATACAACGAATTCACAAAAATATACGTATCCTCTGAGGCTGGCTTCAGAAAACATGAAGGTGAATTATTTGACTGCGTTGCCGACGAGTTAAATATAGACCGTAAAGACATTTTGCATATTGGTGACAACCTCAAGGGTGACTATCAGTCAGCCATGGCAAAAGGATTACAAAGCTATAGAATTCCCCGCGCAAGCGAAAACCTTGAAAAAGCACAAGGATTTACACCTCTAATCCAGGAACTAAAACTTGGAAAGACCGAATTTGACAGCGTTCTATTCTCTCTAATTGCTCGTAATTATTATGATTCCCCGACACCTCAAATAAAGCCAAAAACACTATTCAATGGTGAATCTTTTAATCTTGGCTTCTCTGCCCTTGGCCCTGTAATTAGTGGGTTTGCCGCGTGGATATACAAAGAGGCGATTAAATCCGGCATCACAGACATCTACTTTTTATCCAGAGACGGATTAATCGCAAAAAAAGTTTTTGACGCACTTTTCTTAAATGTGCCAAACTCGCCAAAGACTCATTACATATATGCTTCTCGGCGAGCTGCAAGAGTTTCGTCGATCTACTGCCTCGCGGACATCCTCGAGATAGCAAACAAACATATCTATGCAACATCCATAGGCGAATATCTGTGGAGTCGTTTCGGTCTACCCACAGACTCCATATCAGATGAAGAGTATAAGCAGTTTGGTTTTGAGAGCGGCGCAGCACTTATAGGTGCAAAATTTCCGAAAGATGTAATTTTGGCGCTCATAGAGTCTATTAGCGAAAGAATACTGGCTGCCGCCAAAGTAGAGAGAGAGAACTATCTAAAATACCTAAAAGGCCACAACCTTGATAAGGCGCCATCTAGTGCACTCGTGGACATCGGTTATGCTGGCTCCATGCAAGCAGCCCTCCAGAGAATAACAAACAAAAATTTCCTTGGACTCTACTTTGCAACATTCTCTAGCGCTCGAAACGAGCCATTAAATACCGAACACATGCGGGGCTATGTTACCCACTTATCAGCCGCCAACGGCAAAGAGCACGGCATTCAAACGCATCGTTTCGTTTATGAATCCATATTCTGCGCGGCCCATGATTCATTCATTTGCATTGAAAACAATCAAGACACACTCACTCCAGTCTTTGATAACTCCGAGCATGATGATCTGCGCCATTCACTGATCACACAAATCCATGGTGGTGTCGAGGCATTTGCCCACGCCGTTGCTACCGAAACAAATGACACGACCACTCTCAACATTGAGGCCAAGTCCTCCACCCGGATTCTAGATTACTGGTTGCAGACACCAACAATTGATGACGCGCTTATTCTAGAGGGCCTGAGATTCCATGACCCTCTTGGGCCGAGCACTGCACGCTATATTGTCTTGCCGCGTGAACTTAAGGATTCTCCTGACGCCGGAAAAATGTCTATTTGGCCTGAGGGCTTTAGAGCACTCCAACGACTGAAAGGTCCTGCTGCTCAACCGGTGCAGATACCAGCGCCAGCAAAAGCACAGGTACTTAAACAATCAGAAGCACCTTCAGCTCCGAGAGTCGGTATAGAATACAATATACAAAATACAAAAAGACGCCGACGCCTAAATCCAATTGCGCTCGTCATTTCCCCATTTGAGTCGCGCATTATTAGCAAAACGTGCAGCGAGAAAAAAATTGAAAAATACAACAACAACCGAGATAAATTTTTTGCAGACGCGAAAAAACCGATAGTTCGACTTTACGGAAAATACTCTTCAATATTCCTTTCGTAAAACAAAATAATCACAAAATCGAGGCCCTTAAAGGGCCTCTGCTTTATAGCGGACGCTCACAATATGCTAAATTTCCAGAAACTTACCGGCACTGATGAAAACATCATCCACATCGGTAACAACACCAAAGTTAGCGCTGAATGCTCTTTAGAATTCAAAGCCTTTCATAACGGATCAGGCGGAAAAAACAACACCGTTAAAATCGGTGAAAATTGCAACATCAGAGCACTGAAAATATCTATCCAAGGAACTGATAACACCATTGAAATTGATAGCAACTGCAATTTAAACGGCGCTATCAACATTGGCATCATCGGGACCGGACGAAAAGTAAAGATCGGTAAAAATTGCACAATTAACGGCATGTTTTTAAACTGCCGAGATCAAGACATATATATTGGCGACGACTGCCTACTCTCAAATGAAATAAAAATCAGATCTTCAGACGCCCATAAAATATTTGATTCAGAAACAAAAACTCAAATTAACCTACCGCATTCTCCAGTCGTCATTGGAAATCACGTATGGATTGGTCAAGGTGTATTCATTGGAAAGAATGCAAGCATCGCTGATGGCTGCGTAGTTGGAACTAGATCAGTAGTTACAAAAAAGATCACTGAGCCAAACTGCATTATTGGTGGAATCGGAAAAATCTTGAGAACAGGCATCTACTGGGAAAAATGACCTGCCAGTATGGCTAACAGCGACATAGCCAGCACTTTAATAGGCAGCCAACCACTAAGAGTCTCAATGATTAGCTGCCTATACAAACAAAATGCAGAAATTACCGCTTCAAAATTGACCTAATCAAAAATCTCCACAACCCCCACCACCTCATCACTCCCCTCTGCCGTCACCGGCAACGCCCGAATCTTGTGATCCTGCATATAGGCTTCTGCCTCACACAACTGCGCCGTGGCTTTCACGGTGTGCGGTTTGGCGGTCATGAAGCTGGCGACGCTTTCGTTGATCACGCCCGGGTTATTCAGCAGCGCGCGGCGCAGGTCGCCGTCGGTGACGATGCCGACCAGTTTGTCGTTGTCCATGACCAGTGCAAGGCCCAGGCGGCTGGAGGTCATGACCAGCAGGCAGTCGTGGAACGAAGTGTCGCGGGTGACTTTAGGGATGTTGGTGTTCATCACGTCGCTGACGCGAGTGAGCAGTTTGCGGCCGAGGCTGCCGCCGGGGTGGTAGCGGGCGAAGTCCATGGGTTTGAAGTCGAGTGCGGCAATCAGGGCCACCGCGAGGGCATCGCCCATGGCCATGGTGGCCAGGGTGGAGGTGGTCGGCGCCAGGTTGTTCGGGCACACCTCGCGCTCGACCGAGATGTCGAGCCAGATATCGGCGTGCTTGGCCAGCGTGGATTGGCCATTGCCGGTCATGGCGATGATCTTGTTGCCGAAGGACTTCAGGCTCGGGATCAGCTTGATGACTTCTTCGGTTTCGCCGCTGTAGGAAATCAGGATCAACACGTCGATTGGCTTGAGCATGCCCAGGTCGCCGTGGAAGGCTTCCGCCGGGTGCAGGAACAGGCTCGGGGTGCCGGTGGAGGCGAAGGTGGCGACCATTTTCTGGCCGATCAGCCCGGATTTACCCATACCACAGACCGCAGCGCGGCCCTTGCAACCGAGGATGAGCTCTACGGCGCGCTGGAACTCGCCATTGAGACGTTCTGCGAGCTGGCTGATGGCTTGCGCCTGGGCGCTGAGCGCTTCTTTGGCAATTGGAAGGTGATTCATGGGAAATCGATCGATCCTTGATTTAAGTGGCGCGTATGTTAACGGCTCAATAGCCTGACGGAAACTAACGTTATATCAACCCAGGGAAAATAGTCACTTTTCTGTGTCGCCGAGAGCTCGAACATGGCAGTTGCCGGTTGGAGATTTTTGATGTCGCCCCATTTTGATCGACTGTTACAGAAGGTACGCAAGGACTCCTCGCCTTTCAGGTGCCAATAGTCATACCGCACGACTCAACGCCGGCAGTGCCCCTCCTCTGAGCAACACCCAATGTTTGTAGGTCATTTCCCACTTTTTATCGTTATAAATTGTCGGCTTTGTATTATCATCCGCCCCACTTATGAAAGAGCGTTGCCTGAGACGCTTTGGATTTTTTGCGCGTCTCGCAAGCGAGTGCGTCACCTAGGGATACCTGCTGTTTTTCATGGACAAAAACCTCCTGAATCGGCCGTGCTTGCTGGTGCTGTCTAAAGGCGCCCAGCAAGTTGCCACGCTCCCCGCCCTGTTGCCCGACTATCGATTACTGCCTGGTTCGACTCGTGACGTCGCTCAGGCCGATGTGTTGCTGGCGTGGGGTCGCAAGCCAAGCGCCCTGTTTGCCCAACGGGAAGCACAAAAAACCGGTCTGCCTGTGCTGTCGGTAGAGGATGGTTTTTTGCGTTCGGTGGGCCTTGGTGCGGATGAGCCGCCGCTGTCGCTGATCGTCGATGACCTGGGCATTTATTACGATGCCGATAATCCGTCGCGCCTGGAAGTATTGATCCCGACATCCTTGGGTGAGTCTCAGACTCTCCGCGCCCGGGCCTTGCAGGCGAGCTGGCGGGAAGAGCGCGTTTCCAAGTACAACAGCGCCCGCATCGAACAATGCCATTTACCGCAACCTTGCGTTTTGGTCGCTGACCAGACCAAGGGCGATGCCTCACTTCAGGGCGCCGGCGAGGCTGATTTTGAGCGCATGCTCCAGGCTGCACTCGATGAGCATCCTCAGTGCATTGTCGTGGTGAAGATCCACCCGGATGTCGTGGCAGGCCGCAAGCAAGGCCACTTTGATCTTGAAGCGCTGAGCAATCGGCCGCGCGTCCATGTGATCAGCCGTAATGTTCATCCTGCCGAGTTACTGAGCGAAGTTCAGGCGGTGTATGTGATGACCTCGCAACTGGGCTTCGACGCGCTGTTGTCGGACGTGCCGGTGCACACTTTCGGCATGCCGTTTTATGCCGGCTGGGGTTTGACCGTGGATGCCCTGCCCGCTCCCGAGCGGCGCCAGCCGGTCAGTCTTGAGCAATTGGTGCATGCGGCGCTGGTGGAGTACCCGCGTTATGTCGACCCGGAGACGGGCGCGCCGTGCCAACCCGAGACTGTGCTGGCATGGCTGGGGTTGCAGCGACGGATGCGCAGTCGCTTGCCGCAGGACTTGCAGATGGTTGGTTTCAGCAAGTGGAAACGGCCGTTGGTGCTGGACTTTTTCAATGGTTCATCCACCCGGTTTGCCGCGCCTTCCAGACGTTCGAAGCCCCTTGCAATGGTGGTCAGCTGGGGTTGCCAGCACGACTCGGCACTGGCGCAACAGCACCACACCAACCACCTGGGCCGCGTCGAAGACGGCTTCCTCCGTTCAGTCGGCCTGGGCGCGAAGAAAACCCGGCCACTGTCCTGGGTGTTCGACGACCTGGGCATCTACTACGACGCCACTCGCCCTTCGCGTCTGGAGCAGCTCTTGCAGAACGAGTCGTGCCCGCCTGAGTTGTTGCGGCGGGCGGCGGCGCTGCGCGAAGCGATCTGCGCCGCCGGAGTGACCAAATACAACTTGCCCGGTGCCACGTGGAAACGTCCGCCGGGTGTCGAGCAGGTGATTCTGGTGCCGGGACAAGTGGAGTCCGACGCCTCGATCCGTTACGGCGCGCACCGCATCCGGCGCAATCTTGATTTGCTCAAGGCAGTGCGCGCCCGCCACCCGATGGCATGGCTGTTGTACAAGCCGCACCCTGAAGTGCTGGCCGGCACACGCGAGGCTGGCGAGGACGAAGAACACACCCGTCAATGGTGCAACCAGGTGGTGGGCGATGTGCCCTTCCACGAGCTGTTGTCCGAGGTCGATGAGGTGCATGTGCTGACCTCGCAATCGGGCTTCGAAGCCTTGTTGCGCGGCGTGCCGGTGACCACTTACGGCCAGCCGTTTTATGCCGGCTGGGGGTTGACCCACGATCAGGACCTCAGCCCGCAGGTCCAGGCGCGTCGTACCCGGCGCCTGAGCCTGGACGAACTGGTGGCCGCGACCCTGATTCGCTACCCGACTTATGTCAGCCGCATTACCCGAAGATTCACCACCCCCGAACGTACGTTAATCGAGATTCAGAACTGGGATGAAGTACCTGCGCAAGGAAGAACTCCAACATGGCGAGAGATGATTCAGCGTTTGCTCCTTACTGTCTTGAGACCGTCGCCAAGGAAATTTTAGTTCCCATGCAGCGCTCCAAACGCCTGGTATCGGTGAAACCACGCAACTCGTTCCTGTTTTTGCAGGGCGTCAGTTCACCGTTTTTTGCACGTCTGGTGCGAGCGCTGCGGGCCGAGGGACAACGGGTCAAGTCCATCAACTTCAATATGGGCGACACCCTGTACGGCAGCGGCACGCGCGTGTTTTGTTCGGCGCGCCCCGAGCAGTTGAAAGACTTCTACAGCCAGTGTTTCAGCGCCGACCAGATTACCGATGTGGTGCTCTTCGGTGACTGCCGCCCCGTGCATCAACCGGCGGTGGAACTGGCCAAGTCTCTGGGGATTCGCGTACACGTGTTCGAAGAGGGTTACTTCCGCCCGTACTGGATCACCCTTGAGCGCAATGGCGTGAACAATCACTCGCTACTGCCCCGCGATCCGCAGTGGTATCGGGAAGTGGGCAAGTACATCCCGCGCTATCACAACGGCAATTCATTCCGCCTGTCCTTTGCCTCCAGGGCCTTCCATGATGTGATGTATCACGTCGGCGGCGCACTGAACAAAGTGGTGTTCCCCCACTATAAAACCCACGCCCCGTTCAACGCGGCCGTGGAGTATGCCGGCTACATTCGCCAGGGCCTGCGCCTGGTCAGTGCCAGGGGCCGTGACTCCGAGGTCATCAGTGAAGTGGCGCGCAACCGTCACCGAACCTTCCTGTTGCCGCTGCAACTCGACAGTGATGCGCAGATCCGCGACCACTCGCCCTTCAAGCATATGAAGGATGTGTTGAAACACGTATTGGGCTCGTTTGCCCGCCATGCCGGCAGCGATGCGCGGCTGGTGGTCAAGAACCATCCGCTGACACCAGGCATCGTCAACTACCACCGCATCACCCGCCGGATTGCCGACAAATTCGGCATTGCCGACCGCGTGTACTTCCTCGAAAGCGGCCACATGCCGACACTGCTGTCGCATGTCGCCGGCGTGGTCACGGTCAATAGCACCGTGGGCGGTTCGTCACTGATGCACAACGTGCCGACCATTGCCCTCAGCGACCCGATCTACAACCTCAAGGGCCTGACCCACCAAGGCGGTCTCGATGATTTCTGGGACAACCCGGAGCCTCCCGACTCCACCCTCTTTCAGCGCTTTCGCAGCACGGTCATTCACACCACGCAAGTCAACGGCGGCTTTTACACCCGCTGCGGCATCGACATGGCGGTGAACAATTCCCTGGAAGTGCTGATGGCCAAAACCTCGAAAATCGAACAGTACCTATGACGTCACGACAGTCTCCACGCTGCATTCTCATCACCGGTGCCACAGGCGGCATCGGTGGCGCGCTGGCACCCGCCTACGCGAAACCGGGGGTTACGCTGATCCTGCAGGGCCGACGCCTGGACCGCCTGGAGGAAATGGCCGCCCAGTGCCGCGCCGCCGGCGCCCGCGTACTGCTGCAACCGCTGGATGTTCAGGATCTGCAGGCCTTGCGCAGCTGGATCGGCGAGATCAGTGTCACCGAGCAGCCGGACCTGATCATTGTCGGTGCCGGGGTCAATACGTCCACCGGCGACAACGGCGAAGGCGAAGTCTGGGAGCTGTCCCAGGCGCTGATCGAAATCAACGTGCTGGCAGCCCTTGCCACGGTGCAGGCCGCATTGCCGGCCATGCGTGCCCGCAAGTCCGGGCAGATCGCCCTGTTCAGCTCGCTGGCCGGTTGGCGCGGACTGCCGGCCACACCGAGCTACAGCGCCAGCAAGGCAGCGATCAAGGCTTATGGCGAAGCCATGCGCGACCTGGTGGCAACCGATGGTGTGAAGATCAACGTGATCATGCCGGGCTACGTCGAATCGAAAATGTGCTTTGAAATGCCCGGGCCAAAACCGCTGCTCTGGACCCCGGACAAGGCTGCGCGACGGATTCAGCGCGGGCTGGCGGCGAACCAGGCGCGCATCAGCTTTCCGTTCCCGCTGAACCTTGGGTGCTGGGCTCTGGGGGTCATCCCGCCACGACTGTCGTCGATCATTTTGCGGTGGCTGGATTACGGTGCCTGATTTTTTGAATAACGTTTTTTGCTCGGTTGTAGTGCCTGGTTTTCTCCTGTCTTGCGCAATCGAAATGCTCCTGGTGCCGCGTACCGGCTGGTCCCGTCCGCTTCGCAGCTGGCTGTTGCATGGCGGTGCCTGGGCATTCGCCGTTGGCTTGCTGTACCTGATCAGCGGTCGCGCGTATTTCAGTGCGGTCAACGTGCTGGCGCTGTGGCTGCTGATCGTGCTGGTGAGCAACGCCAAATACCATTCGCTGCGCGAGCCATTTGTCTGCGCCGATTTCGAATACTTCAGCGACGCCGTACGCTTTCCACGCCTGTACTTGCCATTCTTCGGCATTGGCAAAGCCATCGGCCTGGCCCTTCTGTTTATCGCCTACCTCGCGTGCGGGTTGTATTTCGAACCGGTGGGCGGCAATGCCTGCGTCGTGGCTACGGGCACACTGCTGGGCGGTTTGGTGCTGCTGATGCTCGGCGGCTTGAAGCCACTGCGCCCGACGTTCGACGCCAGCCTCGACCTCGGTCGCTGGGGATTGGCGGCCAGTTTGTGGACGTACTTTATCGCGGCCCGGCGCCCGGTGGACCTCAATCGACTGCACTCGGCGTTTGCCGATGAGCTGCCACGCCCGGCGTCCGACACCGTGCTGCCGGACCTGGTATCGGTACAAAGCGAATCGTTCTTCGATGCGCGCAGGCTGTGGCCCGGCATCCGTCCACAGGTGCTCGGCCACTTCGACACCTTGCGGGCCGAGGCGCTGGCCCAGGGTCGTCTGCAAGTCGCCGCGTGGGGCGCCAACACGGTCCGCAGCGAGTTTGCCTTCCTCACCGGGATCAAGGTCGACCAACTGGGCGTCCATCGATTCAACCCTTATCGCCACCTGGCGCGACAGGGCGTTGCGAGCATCGCCAAGGCGCTCAAACGCCAGGGTTATCGCACGGTCTGCGTGCATCCTTATGTCGGCAGTTTTTATGGTCGGGACAAGGTGTTGCCTGCACTGGGCTTCGACGAATTCATCGACGTCCGCAGTTTCACCGAACAGCAAAAGGCCGGCCCGTTCATCGGTGACTGCGCGGTGGCGGACAAGATCAGCGCGTTGCTTGATGATCCGTCCCGTACCCAGCCGTTGTTTATTCATGCCATCACCATGGAAAACCACGGCCCGCTGCACCTGGAAAATGTCGAAGCCGGCGACCTGCCGCAGTGGTTTGACCAGCCGCTACCAGAAAGCCTGCGTGATCTGGCTCCGTACGTGCGCCACTTGAGCAATGCCGACCGCATGCTCGGTCAGCTGCGTGAACATTTTCTGAGCCGCAGCACACCAACCGGGCTGTGCTTTTTCGGTGACCATGTGCCGATCCTGCCTGACGTCTATGGCGCCCTGGAGGCACCGGATGGCGATACCGAGTACTTCATCTGGTCCAATACTTCGCCGCGTGCCAATGCCTGCGCAGACCTCGGAGTCGAGCATCTGGCCAAGGCCTTTATCGACCATCTGGCCCCTACTGCCGATGACTGAAACCCGAGGTGAGCCGGTGCAGGTGGTTCTCGCGTCCAGCCTTGCGCAGCGCGACCCTGCGGTTGCGCGCTGGATCACCGCGGGGCGCGGCTCGTTGGCGTTTATCCTCGGCAATGAAGACTGCCGCCATCGCCTGCTCGCGCAGTCGATCAACTGGGACCGCGTCCTGCTGGCCTGTCAGGACGGCGCACCAGTGGGTTACGCCTCGTTCAAACACCAGCGCCGCGGACCATTTTCACCGGGCATCCGGCCATTCATTCATGAATTTGGGCGACTGGGCGGCTCGCTGCGTTATGGCCTGTTCGTGATCAGCGAATGTCGCGAGTGGTACTACGGTTTTTATCTGTACGGCTTGCATGTGCGCAAAGCCGCACGACGCCAGGGGGTGGCCAGTGCCTTGTTGCAGGTCGCCTTTGATCAGGCACTGAGCCTTGGCCATACCAAAATCGAGCTGGAAGTGCAGGTGAAGAACCTTGCGGCCAGGGCGTTCTATGCCCGCCACGCCTTCATGCCGAGACACACCTTTCCAACGAACTGGCTGAGCTGCGTGATGCCCTTCCCGACGGTCATCAACCTGCGCCGCAGACTATCGCCCCATCCATGAGCAGCCCGTAAATGAATCGATCCGTACCCCTTGAATCGCTGGTGGATGGTCCCGGCCGGGTGGGCATCATGTCGCAGTGGGTGATGTGGAAAGTCCATCATCTGGAGGAGTTTCTCGACCCCGAAGGTCAGCCTCATTGGCTGTGGCGACGCGGCCGGCAGCGCCCCGCAGGCTTGAAGGCGATTGCCGGAATCGGCTACAAAAGTTCCTCTGACCATGCGCGGGTCTTGTGCAAGCGCTGGGGCATTCCCTACGTCGCACTGGAGGATGGCTTCCTGCGTTCATCTTCGCTGGGCGTCGAAGGCGATACGCCGATGTCGATGGTGGTCGACCCCATTGGCATTCACTACCTGGCCGATCGCCCGTCACGGCTGGAGAACATCCTGCAAGCCCCGCAGACCCTGAGCGCTTCGGAGCAGGCGACCGCACGGGAGCTGATTGCCCTGATGCGCAGCAGTGGCATCGGCAAATACAACAACGCACCGGACCTGAGCGACGACGACCCGCTGGGCCGTGACAAGCCGCTGATTCTGGTGGTCGACCAGACTTATGGCGACTTCTCCATCCCTGGCGGCGGGCTGTGCGAAGCCGATTTTATCCGCATGCTCGACGAAGCACTGGCGCAACACCCCGAGGCGGACGTGCGGGTGCGGATTCACCCGGACTGCATCAACGGCCACAAAAAAAGTTGCCTGCTTGACGCCGCTCTTGCCCGCGGCGTGACACTGGAAAGTCGCCATGTGTCCTGGGCCTCGCTGGCGCGCCGGGCGCAGCGGGTCTATGTAGGTACCAGTCAGGCCGGGCTCGAGGCCTTGATTCAAGGCATCCCGGTCACCTGCTTCGGCTTGCCGTTCTACGCCGGCTGGGGCCTGACCGATGATCGCCTGGCAATCCCCCGTCGCCAGGCACGACCGAACCTTGAGCAATTGGTGGCGGCGGCGTACATCCGCTATTGCCGCTACGTCGACCCGCTGACCGATCAGCGTTGCGATGTCATGACTGTGGCCCGTCAACTGGCCCGGCAAAAACACCAGGACAGCCAGTTCGCGGGGACATTGACCGTGCTGGGTGTGCCACACCGACAGCGGCCGGTGATCCGGACCTTGCTCAAAAGCCGGTGGGGCCGGTTGACGTTCGCCAGCGATAGTGCCGGGCTGATGCAATCCGTAGTCGGCGAAACCGGCAAGCTGTTGGTGTGGCGAGCCAGCGAACCCGGTGATCTGCAATCCCGTGCCGAGGCCCACAACGTGCCGCTATGGCGCATCAGCCCGGGCATGCTGCAATCACCGGGTGGCGATGAGCAACCACTGGTTCAGATTCGCGGCCTGCCGTGCAGTCCCCATCAAGCCCGGGAGTACAACTCCCATTCTAAAGCCGGCCTGCTCGACCGCTGCGCACGTTATCGACAAATTCACCGCTACCTCAGACGCATGTTCTGATCCATTGCTGGCGAAGGCGCCTTTGAAACTTGTAGTGCGCTTTCGGCCGTCTTCGCTGGCAAGCCAGCTCCTACAAAATCGTGCGCATACCGTCACTTTTCGTGTCCACACATTCCCTGTAGGAGCCGGCTTGCGCCTACTTGCGTTATAGCTTTTTCAGCTCCTGCGCGACGACGGCGACGGTCTCGGCGATTTGCTCGGGGGTGTGCAGGCATGACACGAAGAAGCGTACGCGGGCGGACTTTTCCGGCACTGCCGGGTGCAGGATCGGCTGGGCATTGATGCCGCGTTGGGCCAGGGCGCCGGACAGTTGCGTGGCCTTGAGCGAGCTGCCGGTAATCACCGGAATTACCGCCAGCCCGGTGCTGGTGCCGGTGTCCAGTCCCGCCTCGCGGGCCAGGGCCAGAAACTGTTGGCCGCGTGCCTGCAAGGTCGCCACGCGCTCGGCATCCGTGGCCATGCAGCGCAAGGCAGCCAGCGCAGCGGCAGCCACCGAGGCCGGCATGCCGACGCTGTAGAGAAACCCCGGAGCCATGAATTTCAAGTGTTCCACCAGTGCCGATTCACCGGCAATGTAGCCCCCACAACTGGCCAGCGACTTGCTCAGGGTGCCCATCCAGATGTCCACGTCCCGGCCGGCCAGGCCGAAGTGCTCACGAATGCCCTTGCCATTGGCGCCCATCACACCCAGGGAATGCGCTTCGTCGACCATAAGGAACACCCGGTGCCTGTTTTTCAGCTCGACGAATCGCGGCAGGTCCGGGTAATCGCCGTCCATGCTGTAGATCCCTTCAAGCACCACCAGGACCCGCTCGAAATGCTGGCGCTGATCGCCGAGCAGGCGGTCGAGCGCTTCCCAATCGTTGTGGGCAAAGCTGAGCCGGCGCGCACCGGACAGTTGAATCCCTTGCAGCACACTGTTGTGGATCAGCTCGTCATGCACCACCAGATCACGGGGGCCGAACAGGTAGCCAATGGTCGTGACATTGGTGGCATGACCGCTGACGAAGGTGATGGCGTCATCGACCTCATACAGGCTGGCCAGTTCGGCTTCCAGTTCACGATGGATCGGTCGGTCTCCGGAGACCAGGCGACTGGCCGATACCGACGTGCCGTAATGATCGATGGCAGCCTTGGCAGCCTCGGCAATCGCCGGATGCCCGGAGTAACCCAGGTAGTTGTAACTGGCAAAGTTGACGAAGCGTCGGCCCTGAATCGTTGTCTCGGCACCCGCCAGGCTTTCGTGCAACTTGAAGAACGGATTGGCCAGGCCGATGCGCGCCGCGCCGTCGCGCATGATCCGCAGTTGCTGGTAACCGGGGTGCTGATCGAAACGATAGAACTGCTCCGGTACTGCCCGGGCATTGCGCCCAACCTGCGCCAGCGAGGCGGGTTGCGCCCCCTCGCTGCTCTGTCGCTGGCGCCGTTCCAGGGCTTGCTGGATCAGCTTGTCTTTCATTGAAGCGCCAAGCCCGGATGAAGGTTTAGTGGTCATAGTCAGTGTCAGTCGATCAAACGGGAAAGGTCGGAGCCCTGGTTGCGCACGCCTTCGCTGACCAGGGCCAGTTCGGCCTGGGACAGATCGACGCCATGGCGCGCCAAAGCATCGGCGGTCAGTATCTGCAAATTGTCTTCGCTACCGGAATCCGCCTCGGCGTCCTGGTGGCTGCGCAGCAGTTCGAGGATACGCACAGTGAGTTTGGCGATGCTTGAAGTTTCACTCAGCTCCATCACCGGCAAGCGAATGCCGAAGCGCTCTTCGACCGCGACCACCAACTCCACACTCATCAGCGAGTCGAGCCCCAGCTCCTGTAGCGGACGGCTGCTGTCGAGCTTGCTGGCAGGAATGCGCAAAATCTCACTGATTTCCTGCTTGAGCATTTCGGCGAACAGTTCGGTGAGTTCCTGATCATTCATTTCCGCCAACAGGCGCTGAATGTCATCGACATCGCTCTCTTCGTCCTGCTCGCCGCTGTGCAGCCTGGCCAGTTCAGTGAATTTCGGTGTACCGGCCGCCGGCAAGAAACGCGACAAGGCCTTCCAGTCGAGTTCCAACACCCCCAGCCCGGAACGCCGTTGCAGCAACAGCTTCTCCAGGGTATCGAGGGCCGCTTGCGACTGCAGGGCCGCGCCGCCCATACGGCTTTGCAGGGCGTCCTTGATGTCCTGGTTGCGCGCGAGGAAACCGGCGTCATCAATCGCGCCCCACAGCACGGCGGTCGCCGGCAGCCCTTGCAACAAGCGATGACGCGCCAGTGCTTCTAGCCAATGGTTGGCCGCCACGTAGTTGGCCTGCCCCGGGTTGCCGAACAGGGTCGTGGCCGAGGAGAACAGCACGAAGAAGTCCAACGGCAAATGGGCCGTCAATTCATGCAGCAATTGTGCGCCTTTGGCTTTGGGTTCAAGCACCCGTTGCAACTGCTCCTGGCTGAGGTTGCGGATCAGCCCATCGTCAAACACGGTGGCCGCATGCACGATGCCCCGCAACGGTGCCCTGGAGGCTTCGATGCTCGCCAGCACGCTACGCAATTGAGCGCTATCGGTGATATCGCAAGCCAGCGCCTGCACCTCGATACCTTGCTCGCGCCACGCCGCCAGCGACGGCTGCGCTTCTTCGGTAGCAGCACCGCGACGACCGAGCAGCACCAGGTGACGCGCGCCCTTCTCCACCAGCCATTGCGCGGTACGCAGACCGAAACCGCTGAGCCCGCCCGTCACCAGGTAGGTGCCGTCGGCGGCCAGTTGCAAGGCCTGAGCCTGCGCCGCCGGTGCGTGGAAAACCTGCTGGATCGGTGTGCGGTAGGTGACGACGATCTTGCCGATCTGCCGCGCCTGCTGCATGTAGCGGAATGCTTCGACGACTTCATTGGCATCGAAGGCGCGATAAGGCAGCGGACTCAAAATGCCGTCGCGGAACAACGCCATCATTTCGCCAAACAGCCGACGGGTCAGCTGCGGACGTTCGCTCATGAGCTGGTCGGCATCGATGCCAAAGTAGCTGATGTTATTGCGGAACGGCCGCAGGCCGATCTTGGTGTTCTGGTAAAAGTCGCGCTTGCCCAGTTCGAGGAAGCGACCAAACGGCTTGAGTACCCGCAGATTGCGATTGATGGCCTCGCCCGCCAGGGAGTTGAGTACTACATCCACGCCGCGGCCATCGGTAATGGCCAGGATGTCATCGGCAAACGCCAGCGAACGCGAGTCGAAGATATGCTCGACGCCCAACAGGCGCAGGAAATCGCGCTTCTCGTCGCTACCCGCCGTGGCGTAGATTTCGGCGCCGCACCATTTTGCAATCTGGATCGCGGCAATGCCGACGCCGCCCGCGGCACCGTGAATCAGGATTTTCTCTCCCGGTTCAAGCCGCGCTAGGTGATGCACGGCGTAATACACGGTGAAGAAAGTACTCGGAATGGTCGCCGCCGCTTCAAACGACATGCCTTCAGGAATGCGCGCCACAGCATTGGCGTTGGTGATCAGGCGATTGGCGAAGCTCGACGGACCAAAACCGACGACACGGTCGCCCGGCTGGAAATCACCCTCGACCATCGCCCCTTTACCACGCACCACACCGGCAAACTCGAAGCCCAGCGTCGGGCCCGAGAAGCCATTTTCGATCGCTTCATCAGACAGCAGACCCAACGCGTACATAACATCGCGGAAGTTCAAACCCGTGGCCTGAACCTCGATATCCAGTTCATCGTCTGCCGGCACCAGCGCCGCTCGTGCTTCCCAGCGCAGATTGCGCAACTGCCCCGGCAAATCGAAGCCGAGCTTGACCTGCGTCGGCGCATCCAGCCGCGCACTGCCTGGCAACTCATCGGGCTGGATTCGTAGCCGTGCGACATACCGATCGCCCGCCGCGCTGATCGCCAGTTCGGTTTCTTCATCGGCATTGAGCAGTGCCGGCACCAGGGCCTCGACGCCAGCGCCAATCGCCAGATCGAGCAGACGAACTCGACAACCGACTGCTTCGTTCGTCAACGTCCGACCGAAGCCCCACAAGGCAGCATCGGCGATGCCTTGCACAGTCGTATCCAGGCGGGTGCCTTGCGGTAACAAATGGATGGCGGCGCCGGAGGTCAGCAACCAGCAATCCGCAGCGACGCCGGCCGATTCACAGGCTTGCGTGATGGCTGCGGCGTGCATGCAGCGGTCAGCCTGGGCATCAAGCCCTTGGGGTGCGAACAGGCCCGCCAGCATTACCACGTGTTGAGGCAGCGCTGGACGTTCACGTAACTGTTGCGCCAGATCCGATGCCGAGCCAGGCGCGAGCAGCGCGGCCTCTTGACCTTGCTCGCGCAACATCGAGGCGAGTGCCCGGGCAAACGGTGCTTCAGGACCTTGCCCATCGGCTACCAGCAACCAGCTCTGGCGCGGATACTCACGTGCAACCACAAGGGTCTTCGCGGAATTTTCGGCGGCTACCAACAGATAGCAGCCAGACGCCGAGTCCGCAATGAACTCCAGCGGCTCGGACACCTTCAGGCCATGACGCCGCAATTCCTGTTGCCAGAATCCCGGGGGCTGTTGCACCGCTAACGCCTGTTGCCCCTGTCGGGCCAGCCACCAGGAAGGTTCGGCGCCAAATGTGAAGTCCGCCCAACGTGCAGGGTGTTGCGCCAACAGCAGCACTTCACCATTGGCACACAGCCTTGCAGCGCCATGTTGCAAGCCTTGACTGACAGCTTCCAGCGGTGCCAGGTCGGTGGCGACAAGGACCAGATCGAAGTCGTTCGCCGGCACCCGAGCGATTTTTTCCGACGCCTCCAGACTCAGTATCTGAAGCTCCGGGAGCTCAGCCTGAAGCATCGATGCAATTTCAATGTTCTGCGCAGAGTACTGATAATCGACCCGGTCAAAATCCAGGCCGACACACAAGTCTGCCGCCAGTGGTGCCCCCTCGAAACCGAGTTCGAGAATACGCAGGCGCTGCCCGTCAGGCAGAGCGCTCAACCGTTGGGCGATATGTTCTCGCAGACCGCCCAGCAACGCTTGGTGACCGGACGCGCCGAGCACCAGGCGGGTCAATACGGCAGGCGTGGTTTCCCGTGGCAGCAGTTGCGCAATCTTCACCTGACCGCTGATCAGCTCCAGCAGATGCATGCCGATCCGGCCGACCGAATGAATGATCTGGAAGTGTTCGGGATAGCTGCTGAACAGTTCCTGCCAGATGTCTTGCGCACTCGCTCGCTCGCCTTGATCGGCAAGCTGCCAGCCGCCATTGCCTGTCGCAACCAGGCTGCCATCCTCCAGCGCTTGCTCAAGAAGATGCTCAAGATAACCTCCTGCTTCCCAGGTGGAGCGCTGCTGCAGCGTCAGCTCACCGCCCAGCTTCTCGATGGCTTCCAGCACGAAACTGCCACACAGGCCGTCGAGCAAAGGGTCGACTTCATCGGCATAACGGCGCAATCCGGGATCATCCGCGATAGCGCAAAGGTGCTGCTGCAGCTGCGCCTCCAACCGTGAGTCCGCCAATGGCAATGCGCGTTCATTCGCAGGATAGGGTTTGGCAACCCCGACAAAGTCCACCAGTTTGATGTCGCCACGGCGATCCTTGTGCAGCCGAACCCCACGAAAGCGGACGTCCTTGATGCAGATGACCGCGCGACCATGGACGTCGTACAACGTGAAGTCCGCCAACAGGGAATGCGCTGAACGTCGTACCAGAGTGACCTGGGCCAGACAAGGCGGCAGGCTGCCAGCAGCGAAGGCGATACGCCCAAGTTTCACCGGGATAAAGGCCAGGTCTTTGCGGCTGTCGGCCTCCTGGTCCAACAGTTGGGTGATCAACTGGAAGGCACCGTCCAGCAGTGCCGGATGCACATTCAACGTTGCGAGTTCAGCCTCGATCGGGGCCGGGACCGTCAACCGCGCCAACACCTGGTTGCCGTCGATCCAGCCTGCTTCGACGGCTTGATAAGCCGGGCCATAATTGAGACCCACCGCACGGGTCAGCGCCAGGTGCCCGGACGAGGTGAAATCAGGAGCGCGCGCTGGAACGACTGGAGCGGTGCTGGCCAGCAACCCGCCGCGCGCTTCACCCACAAGCCTGGCAACCACATGCTGCACCCACGGCTCAGCCTGGGCAGTGCTGCGCGACACGATGGAAATGGCACCGTCGGTGGTGTCGATCATCACCCGGACCTTTTTGCTGAAATCCGAGTGAAGCAAGAGCGGGCTGTGAATTTCCAGCTCTTCGATTTCCACATACTCACCGGGTTGATACTGCAATGCAGCAGCGAGTGCGACTTCGGTGAAACCCGCGCCCGGGAACAACACCGAGTCGCCCACCATGTGGTCGCCCAGTGACGGGAACAGTTGCGTATCCAGGCGATTGTCCCAGGTGAACTCATGCTCCGGCAGCAGATAACCCAACAGCGGATGGACGCGCTCTCGGCTCAGGTGGCCGGAAGACTCGGGCGTGTCCGTGTGCCAGTGACGTTCGCGCTGCCAGGCGTAATTGGGTAATTGCACGAAACGGCCGGGTTGAGGAAACAGGCATTGCAGATCGATGTCGACACCGACAATCAGTACCTTCGCCAGCGTACGATCAATCATCTGCGGATTTTCTTCACCACGCAGCACCGTCGGGATCACCACCCCTTCCAGTTCCTGGCTGGCCATCGCATCGGCCACATAGGCACGCAGGATCGGGTGCGGGCCGATCTCCACGAATACGTTGTAGCCCTGCTCGGCGAGCGCCTCACTGGCGGACTTGAACAGCACCGGATAACGAATGTTTTTCCACCAGTACCCGGCGTCCAGACATTCACCGGCGAGCACGTCGCCGGTCACGGTCGAATACATTGGAATTCTGGTGTGACCCGGGACGATGTCGCTCAACACGTCGATGACTTGATCGGCGATCATATCCATGGCCGGCGAGTGGAACGCATAATCGAGACCCAGACGGCGAACGAATACCTGACGCTCGGTCAGCGCGTGCTCCAGGGTTTCCAGCGCCGCCACCTGGCCGGCGACGGTCGCCCCCTTGAAACTGTTCTCGCCGGCGACGACCAACTCGCTGTCCAGGTCGAGCGTCTTCAACAGGCTCGCAGTGTCCGCCCCCGACAACCCCACCGCCGACATGTTGCCGCAACCCTTGGTCAAGCCTTGCAGGCGACTGCGATGGTAGATCACACGAGTGGCGTCGTTCAGCGTCAGTGCTCCGCATGCCCAGGCGGCAGCGACTTCACCCACGCTGTGGCCAATGACGGCCACCGGTACTACGCCTTTTTCGGCCAGCATGCGGGTGACGCCCACTTGCAATGCAAACAACGCCGGTTGCGCAAATTCAGTCAACTGATAGCGGTCATCGCCCAGCTCGACCGCCAGTTCGGCGATCAACGAATAGCCGGATAGCGCATGAAAAAACGCGTCCACCTCGGCAACCGCCTGACGGAAAACCGGATCGGCCAGCAACGACTTGCCCATGCCCTGCCACTGCGATCCATTGCCGGAGAAGACGAACACGGGCCCTTTTGCCTGATCCAGGACACGGCCACTTTCCAGTACCGCCGACAACGCCGGAACGCCCGGTTCCGTGACGAAATCCAGTAGCGTCTGAGCGCTGCGTTGAGCATCCGCACCGACCACCACCACCCGTTGCGGGAGCAACTCGCGGCGAAACATCGACTGGTAGGCCACGTCGTAAAGGCTTGCCGCATCCGGCCCGGACAAAAATTGCGCGAGCTGTTCGGACTGGGCCGCCAAGGCCGCGTTGTCCTTGGCAGAAACAATCAGCGGCACTGACTGACCCATCTGGCGCGGGGCCTGCGGCGCCTGTGGCGGACTTTCCAGGATGACGTGGGCGTTGGCCCCGCCGAAACCGAAAGAGTTGACACCGACCACCAGTTTTCCGCTGGGTTTGAGCGCTTGGGTTTCAGTGACCACACTCAGGTTGAGGTCAGCGAAAGGAATGTTCGGATTGAGCTTCTTGATGCCGATGGTGGCGGGCACCTTGCGTTCGATCACGCAATACAGCGCCTTCATCAAACCGGCGACACCCGAGGCTGCCTCAAGGTGCCCGATGTTGCTTTTGATCGAACCGATCAGCAGTGGCTGATCCGCCGGGCGCTGCTGCCCCAGCGCCTCACCGATAGCCCGACTCTCGATAGGATCGCCCACTGGCGTGCCCGTACCGTGAGCTTCCAGGTAGTCAATGTCTGCCGCACTGATGCCGGCACTGTCGTAGGCCTGCTTCATCAGGGCTATCTGCGCATCCGCGCTCGGGACGGTCAAACTCGACTTTCGCCCATCGGTATTAGCCGCACTGCCGGCAACGACCGCGAGGATCTGGTTTGCGTCCTCGATCGCCTTGTCGTAATCCTTCAGATAGAAAAGCCCCGCGCCTTCAGAACGGACATAGCCATCTGCAGACTCATCGAACACATGACATTGCCCCGTGCGCGACAACATTGAAGCCTTGGAAAAGATCAAGAAGCCAAAAGGGTGAAGATGCAGGCTGACACCACCGGTGATCGCCTGTTCGATATCGCCGTTCTGAATGGCCTGGCAAGCCTGGTGAAAGGCCATCAGGGAGGAAGAGCACGCCGTGTCGATGGCCATGCTCGGGCCTTGAAGGTCATAAAAAAAAGATAGCCGGTTGGCCGCGATACTGAAGGTATTGCCGGTGGCGGTTGACGCATCGATCGTCGACATGTCGTGCGTCAGGCGATAGCCGTAGTCGACACTGGCGATCCCCAGGTAAACACCGCAATCGCTGCCACGCAGGCTCGACGGTTTGACACCGGCGTTCTCGAACACTTCCCAGCCAAGCTCCAGCAATAAACGCTGCTGAGGGTCCATGACCGCCGCTTCACGAGGAGAAATATTGAAGAATCCGGCATCGAAAGTAGAAATGTCGCCCAGGGAACCGGAAGCAAACGTGTACGACGTTGCAGGGTTTGCCTTGTCCGGGTGCAGGAACTCGTCCTTGGACCAGCGAGAAAAATCCGCTTGGGTAATAAAGCTCTGCCTGTCCAGCAGGTGCGGCCAAAAAGTTGCAGAAGTAGAGCCTGGAAAACGGAACGACGTCCCTATGATTGCAACTTTCTTACGCATTGCTACTCGCCCTATTCATCCCCAGCCCTTTTCCAAAAGCTGAACAACAATCAAATTCCATTAATCTAAATGCAGGAAACCCGGCGACACCCTGAATGTTATGTACCGCTTCCTACCTGACTAAAAATAACGCCATGCGCAAAATAGCCGCGAATCATACGCGCCGGGTTCATTAAGGGAAACCTGAAAAGTTCAACCGCTGGGCAGGTCAATCCTTTCAACGCAGGGCGAAATTGAGACACACGTCGGGCTCTTAAAAAACATTCAATAAATCCGCGACGCAGCCGACAACGCTTGAAAGCCTTGCGGATTGAAAAAGCCATGCGTAACAACCAGCCAATTACACAGCGCGAGCGGACCTTCCCGGCTCAGCAACGGTTGATTTCCACCACCGATGCCAAGGGCATGATCACCTACTGCAACGACGACTTTGTCGAAATCAGCGGATTTACCCGAGAGGAGCTGATCCGTGCACCGCACAACCTGGTCCGTCACCCCGACGTCCCGGCCGCGGTGTTCGCGCACATGTGGGGCACACTCAAACAAGGCTTGCCATGGATGGGCATTGTCAAGAATCGCTGCAAGAGCGGTGATCATTACTGGGTGAACGCCTATGTGACACCGATCTTCGAAGGCAATCAGGTGATCGGTTACGAGTCGGTGCGGGTCAAGCCCACCGCCGAACAGATCCGCCGCGCCGAAGCGCTCTACCAACGCATCAACCAGGGCAAGTCGGCCGTTCCCTCCTCGGATAAATGGTTGCCGATCCTGCAGGACTGGCTGCCGTTCATTCTGGTCAGCCAATTGAGCTTCATGATCGGTGCGTCGCTGAACTCCCATTGGGGGTTTGCCCTGGCAGCAGGGCTCTCGGTGCCGCTGGGCCTGATGGGCCTTCAGTGGCAACAACGTGGCCTCAAGCGTTTGCTGCGCCTGGCCGAGCAGACCACCTCCGATCCGTTGATCGCACAGATGTACACCGACAGTCGCGGCGCCCAGGCGCGCCTGGAAATGTCCATCCTCAGTCAGGAGGCACGCCTGAAAACCTGCCTGACCCGCCTGCAGGACACGGCCGAACACCTGACCGATCAGGCCAGGCAGTCCGATGCCCTGGCACACAACAGTTCCAGCGGCCTGGAACGCCAACGGGTCGAAACCGAGCAAGTGGCTACCGCGGTCAACCAGATGGCCGCTACCACCCAGGAAGTCGCCAGCCACGTACAACGCACCGCCGATGCCACCCAGGAAGCCAATCGCCTGACCGGTCGTGGTCGCGACATCGCCGGGGAAACCCGTGAAGCCATCCAGCGCCTGTCGGTGGTGGTCGGTGAAACCGGCGTGACCGTGACTCAACTGGCCAAGGACAGCAACGAAATCGGTGGCGTGGTCGACGTGATCAAAGGCATCGCCGACCAGACCAACCTGCTGGCGCTGAACGCTGCCATCGAAGCGGCCCGTGCCGGCGAGATGGGTCGTGGTTTTGCGGTGGTGGCCGACGAAGTCCGTCAGCTGGCGCAACGCACCAGCGAATCCACCGGGCAGATTCATGCGCTGATCGCCAAGCTCCAGCAAACCGCCAGTACTGCCGTGCAGACCATGGAAGCCGGACATCGTCAGGCGGAAGAAGGCGTGGCGCGGGTACTGGAAGCGGACCAGGCACTGGTGGGGATCAGCGAAGCGGTGGCCAACATTACCGACATGACCACCCAGATCGCTGCCGCGACCGAAGAGCAAAGTGCCGTGGCCGAAGAAATCAGCCGCAACATCAGCAACATTTCGGACCTGGCGGACCAGACCTCGGAACAGGCACAGAACTCGGCGTTGCTGAGTGAAGAGCTGACCAAGACGGCCAATACCCAGTATTCGTTGGTGGAGCGGTTTAACCGGTAAGGCTTCAGACCGCCTTCGCTGGCAAGCCAGCTCCTACATGGGATCGCAATCTCCTGTAGGAGCTGCCGAAGGCTGCGATCTTTTGATCTTGCCTCTCACAAAAATGCTGCAACCTTCCCCGCCGCAGCCGTCAAATGCTGCTCATGGCTAAACCCCGAAGCCTTCAATGGCTTCAAGTCATGATCCCCCGCCACCAGCCAGAACACCTCGATACTCGGCGATAGCGCATACCCCTCGACCGCCTCGCGATTGCCCAGTGCATCGCGCTCGCCCTGCACGATCAAGGTCCGAGTCTTCAGCCCGGCCAGATGTTCGACCCGTGGTTTCTCCGGCTTGCCCACCGCATAAAACGGATAGCCCAGGCACACCAGCGCATCCGCCCCCAATTCATCCGCCAGCAGGCTGGCCATGCGACCGCCCATGGACTTGCCGCCAATGGCCAGCGGCCCAGTGACATGGCGTCGCACCTGGGCATACACCTCGCGCCAGCATTCCAGCAGTTTCGGCGCCGGGTTCGGCGGGCGTTTGCCGCCGTCGAGGCGCCGCTGCGCCATGTAGGGAAACTCGAAGCGCAACACGTTGAGGCCTTGAACGGCGAGGCGTGCAGCCATGTCGCTCATCCAGTCGCTGTCCATCGGTGCGCCGGCGCCGTGGGCGAGGATCAGCGTCGTCGCAGCCTTGCCAGCGGCGGCATTCCACAACCATCCATGATCACGCACGCACTGCGCCCATTGATCCCCGTCAATACCGGCCTTGTGCCCTTTGTCCATGCTTGCCTCGCTTTCAGTCTGCCTATAACTCCGGCCGAAGAGTGCATTGCCTTGCGCTGCGCGCTCACTTCGGCTGAACCGTGGATGGGGAACCATGAACACTTCTATCAGTACCGCCTACAACTACAAGGTGGTCCGCCAATTCGCCATTATGACGGTGGTGTGGGGCATCGTCGGCATGGGGCTCGGGGTTTTTCTCGCTGCCCAGTTGGTCTGGCCCGAACTCAACTTCAATTTGCCGTGGACCAGCTTCGGCCGCTTGCGCCCGCTGCACACCAACGCGGTGATCTTCGCCTTCGGCGGCTGTGCGTTGTTCGCCAGTTCGTTGTACTCCGTACAACGGACGTGCCAAACACGCTTATTTGCTCCCGCAATTGCGGCCTTCTGTTTCTGGGGCTGGCAGCTTGTAATTTTGCTCGCGGCCATCAGCCTGCCGCTGGGCTACACCAGCTCCAAGGAATACGCGGAACTGGAATGGCCGATCGACATCCTGATCACCATCGTCTGGGTCGCCTACGCCATCGTGTTCTTCGGCACGATCATGCAGCGCAAGACCAAGCACATCTATGTCGGCAACTGGTTCTTCGGTGCGTTCATCGTCACCGTGGCGATCCTGCACATCGTCAACAACATGGAATTGCCGGTCAGCTTCACCAAGTCCTACTCCCTGTACTCCGGTGCCACCGATGCGATGGTGCAATGGTGGTACGGGCATAACGCCGTGGGCTTTTTCCTCACCGCCGGTTTCCTGGGGATGATGTACTACTTCGTGCCGAAACAGGCCGAGCGCCCGGTGTATTCCTATCGCCTGTCGATCGTGCACTTCTGGGCGCTGATCACCCTGTACATCTGGGCAGGTCCGCACCACTTGCACTACACCGCGCTACCGGACTGGGCGCAGTCGCTGGGCATGGTGATGTCGCTGATCCTGCTGGCACCGAGCTGGGGCGGGATGATCAACGGCATGATGACCCTGTCGGGCGCCTGGCATAAGTTGCGCAGCGACCCGATCCTGCGCTTCCTCGTGGTGTCGCTGGCGTTCTACGGCATGTCGACCTTCGAAGGGCCGATGATGGCGATCAAGACCGTCAACGCCCTCTCCCACTACACCGACTGGACCATCGGCCACGTACACGCCGGCGCCCTGGGCTGGGTGGCGATGATCTCCATCGGCGCGCTGTACCACATGATCCCGAAAGTCTTCGGCCGCGAGCAGATGCACAGCATCGGCCTGATCAACGCGCATTTCTGGCTCGCCACCATCGGCACGGTTCTGTACATCGCCTCGATGTGGGTCAACGGCATCGCCCAGGGCCTGATGTGGCGTGCGGTGAACGAGGACGGCACGCTGACTTACTCCTTCGTCGAAACTCTGGTGGCCAGCCACCCTGGCTTCGTCGTGCGGCTGGTGGGTGGCGCGATCTTCCTCAGCGGCATGTTCCTGATGGCCTACAACACCTGGCGCACCGTGCGGGCCTCGCAGCCTGCCGAAGTCGCCGCTGCCGCGCAGATGGCCTGAGGAGTCCGCCATGAAACACGAAACTATCGAGAAAAACGTCGGCCTGTTGCTGCTGCTGATGATCCTGGCCGTGAGCATCGGTGGCCTGACCCAGATCGTCCCGCTGTTCTTCCAGGACGTGACCAACAAACCGGTGGAAGGCATGAAGCCCTACACCGCGCTGCAACTGGAAGGTCGCGACATCTACATCCGCGAAGGCTGCGTCGGCTGTCACTCGCAGATGATCCGCCCGTTCCGTGCCGAGACTGAACGCTACGGGCACTACTCGGTGGCCGGCGAAAGCGTCTGGGATCATCCGTTCCTCTGGGGCTCGAAACGCACCGGGCCAGACCTGGCGCGAGTCGGTGCGCGTTACTCGGATGACTGGCACCGCGCGCATTTGTACAACCCGCGCAACGTCGTGCCGGAGTCGAAGATGCCGGCCTACCCGTGGTTGGTGGCCAACCAACTCGACAGCAGTCATACCGAAACCAAGATCAAGGCCATGCGCACCCTGGGCGTGCCGTACACCGACGAGGACATTACCGGCGCTGTCGCTTCGCTCAAAGGCAAGAGCGAGATGGATGCGCTGGTCGCCTACCTGCAAGTGCTCGGCACTGCGATCAAGAGCAAGAGGTGAGCAATGTTTGAATTGAGCACTGGAATGATCCGCGGCCTGGGCACCGTCGTGGTGTTCGTCGCGTTCATCGGCCTGACCCTGTGGGTATTCAACGGCAAGCGCGGCCCGGAATTCGCCGAAGCACGCCTGCTGCCGTTCGCCGACGAGCCACAACCCGACATTACTGAAGAACCTGTCACAAGGAGTACCCGCCCATGACCACCTTCTGGAGTACGTGGATCTGCGTACTGACCATCGGCAGCCTGATCGGCCTGACCTGGCTGCTGATCGGTACCCGCAAGGGTGAAACCAAGGGCAGCGTCGACCAGACCATGGGCCACAGCTTCGACGGCATCGAGGAATACGACAACCCGTTGCCGCAATGGTGGTTCATGCTGTTTGCCGGCACGCTGGTGTTTGCCATCGGCTACCTGATCCTTTATCCGGGCCTGGGCAACTGGAAAGGCGTTCTCCCCGGCTATGAGAACGGCTGGACCGGCGTGCACGAATGGGAAAAGGAGATGGCCAAGGCTGACACGAAGTTCGGGCCGATCTTCGCCAAATTCGCGGCGATGCCTGTGGAAGAAGTGGCCAAGGACCCGCAAGCGCTGAAAATGGGCGGCCGCCTGTTTGCCTCCAACTGCTCGGTGTGCCACGGCTCGGATGCCAAGGGTGCATACGGTTTCCCCAACCTGACCGACAGCGACTGGCGCTGGGGCGGCAATGCAGAAACCATCAAGACCACCATCATGGGTGGCCGGATGGCGATGATGCCGGCCTGGGGTGAAGTCCTGGGGGAAGATGGTGTGAAGAACGTCGCCGCGTATGTGCGCCACGGCCTGGCCAAGCTGCCATTGCCTGCCGACAGCAAAGCCGATCTGCAGGCCGGACAGCAAGCGTTCAGCACCACCTGCGTGGCTTGCCATGGTGCTAACGGCCAGGGCACTGAAGCCATGGGCGCACCGAACCTGACGCACCCGACCGGCTTCATCTACGGGACGAGCCTGACGCAGCTTGAACAGACGATTCGGCACGGCCGCCAGGGCCATATGCCAGCACAGGCCGAACTGCTCGGCAATGACAAAGTGCAATTGCTGGCCGCGTATGTGTACAGCCTGTCCCACGGCTTGAATACCGAGCGCTTACAGGCTGAAGACAACCGCAAATAAATCCCGACCGCTCTGCTGCTGCATTCTCCCGGATGCGGCAGTTCCCTGCCCCTTTGCGACGCATTGTCGCACCCTCTGTGACTCTTCCTTTCGGATCCCCGGATTCGAGTCTAAGCTTCCCCCGATGCGGACTGGCCGGTGCCGGTTCCAGGTCGACCCTGAACGATGTGTTCGACGAATCTGCCCGATGACAGGCCGCAAAGGCTGGTAGATACCGGCTGTCGCACCAATTGCCTTCGGTCAGCCAAACGTTGCGTTTGAACACACCCCGTTACATCCGACCTGACCCCCTCACCTGATCAGTCCGCCGGGACGTTTTGCCCGCGGGCAATTTTGTCCTTACGCGGCGCATGGAAAGGCCGCAGAATCAGCTTTTGAACGCATTGACCCAGGTCATGGCGCGTTGCAATGACCCCTTGCTTTCTCCATACTTGCGGCCGATTTTTAATCCTAATAAAACACCCAAACCGTGGAACCTTAGAATGAGCACAGCAATCAGTCCGACTGCTTATAACTATAAGGTAGTCCGCCAGTTCGCCATCATGACGGTGGTCTGGGGGATCCTTGGCATGGGGCTCGGTGTCTTCATCGCCTCGCAACTGGTCTGGCCGGAGTTGAACTTCGGTCTGCCATGGACGAGCTTTGGACGCCTGCGCCCGTTGCACACCAACCTGGTGATTTTCGCCTTCGGTGGATGTGCACTGTTTGCCACTTCTTATTACGTCGTGCAGCGAACCTGCCAAACGCGACTGATTTCCGACAGCCTCGCCGCCTTTACCTTCTGGGGATGGCAAGCGGTGATCGTCGGCGCGATCGTGACCTTGCCGCTGGGTTACACCACCACCAAGGAATACGCGGAACTGGAATGGCCCCTGGCTATTCTGCTGGCCATCGTCTGGGTTACTTACGGTCTGGTGTTCTTCGGCACCATCACCAAGCGCAAGACCAAGCACATCTATGTCGGTAACTGGTTCTACGGTGCCTTCATCGTCGTGACGGCGATGCTGCATATCGTCAACCACATGTCGCTGCCGGTCAGCCTGTTCAAGTCGTACTCGGCCTACTCGGGCGCGACGGACGCGATGATCCAGTGGTGGTACGGCCACAACGCCGTGGGTTTCTTCCTGACCACCGGTTTCCTGGGCATGATGTACTACTTCGTGCCGAAACAGGCCGAGCGCCCGATCTACTCCTATCGCCTGTCGATCGTGCACTTCTGGGCGCTGATCACCCTGTACATCTGGGCCGGTCCGCACCACTTGCACTACACCGCACTGCCGGACTGGGCTCAGTCCCTGGGCATGGCGATGTCGATCATCCTGCTCGCGCCGAGCTGGGGCGGCATGATCAACGGCATGATGACCCTGTCGGGCGCCTGGCATAAGCTGCGCACCGACCCGATCCTGCGCTTCCTGGTCGTCTCCCTGGCGTTCTACGGCATGTCGACCTTCGAAGGCCCGATGATGGCCATCAAGACCGTCAACTCGCTGTCGCACTACACCGACTGGACCATCGGCCACGTACACGCAGGCGCCTTGGGCTGGGTTGCGATGATCTCGATCGGCGCCATCTACCACATGATCCCGAAACTGTTCGGTCGTGCGCAGATGCACAGCACTGCCCTGATCAACACCCACTTCTGGCTCGCGACCATCGGTACCGTGCTGTACATCGCCTCGATGTGGGTCAACGGCATCACCCAGGGCCTGATGTGGCGTGCAATCAACGACGACGGCACCCTCACCTACTCGTTCGTCGAAGCGCTGCAAGCCAGCCACCCGGGCTTCATCGTTCGCGCCCTGGGCGGTGCGTTCTTCGCCACCGGCATGCTGTTCATGGCCTACAACGTATTGCGTACCGTACGCGCCTCGAACCCGGCTGAAGCCGAAGCCGCCGCCAAGATTGCCGTAGTTGGAGCTCACTGATGAAGCATGAAGCAGTCGAGAAGAATATTGGCCTGCTGGCCTTCTTCATGGTCATTGCCGTCAGCGTCGGCGGCCTGACCCAGATCGTTCCGCTGTTTTTCCAGGATGTCACCAACAAGCCGGTCGAGGGCATGAAGCCCCGCACCGCCCTGGAACTGGAAGGCCGGGACATTTATATCGCCAACGGTTGTGTCGGCTGCCACTCGCAGATGATCCGTCCGTTCCGTGCTGAAACCGAACGCTACGGCCATTACTCGGTCGCCGGTGAAAGCGTCTGGGACCACCCGTTCCTGTGGGGTTCCAAGCGTACCGGTCCGGACCTGGCCCGTGTCGGCGGTCGTTACTCCGATGACTGGCAGCGTGCGCACTTGTACAACCCGCGCAACGTCGTGCCTGAGTCGAAAATGCCGGCCTACCCGTTCCTCGTGGAAAACAAGCTCGACGGCAAAGATACCGCCAAAAAAATGGAGGTCTTGCGCACCCTCGGCGTCCCTTACACCGACGAAGACATCGCCGGTGCCAAGGATGCCGTGAAGGGCAAAACCGAAATGGACGCGCTGGTGGCCTATCTGCAAGGCCTGGGCACCATCATCAAAAGCAAACGGTGAATTGGATGGATATCGGGATGATTCGTGGCCTGGGCACCGTTGTCGTAATGGTGGCCTTCATCGGACTGGCACTGTGGGTGTTCAGTCCCAAGCGCAAGTCGGAGTTTGAAGACGCGACCTTGCTGCCTTTCGCGGATGATCCCGAAGCCATCAAGCACGTCGAGCAAGCTTCTAGGAGTAACAAAGAATGACTACATTCTGGAGTCTGTACGTCACAGTCCTCAGTCTCGGTACGATCTTTTCCCTGACCTGGCTGCTGCTGTCGACCCGCAAGGGCCAGCGCACCGAGCAGACAGACGAGACAGTCGGGCACTCTTTCGACGGGATCGCGGAGTACGACAACCCGCTGCCGAAATGGTGGTTCATGCTGTTCGTGGGCACCATCATCTTCGCACTGGGCTACCTGGCGCTGTATCCGGGCCTGGGTAACTGGAAAGGCCTGCTGCCGGGTTACGGCTACCTCGACAACGAGAAGCAGACCCCGTTCGCCAACGGCCAGACCGGCTGGACCGGCGTTCACGAGTGGGAAAAGGAAATGGCCAGGTCGGACGCCAGGTTCGGTCCGATTTTCGCCAAGTTCGCTGCCATGCCAATCGAGGAAGTGGCCAAGGACCCGCAAGCGCTGAAGATGGGTGGCCGCCTGTTCGCCTCCAACTGCTCGGTTTGCCATGGTTCCGACGCCAAGGGCGCCTATGGTTTCCCTAACCTGACCGACGCCGACTGGCGCTGGGGCGGCGAGCCGCAAACCATCAAGACCACCATCATGGGCGGCCGTCACGCCGTGATGCCTGCCTGGGCTGAAGTGATCGGCGAGCAAGGCGTGGCCGACGTGGCCGCGTTTGTCCTGACCAACCTCGATGGCCGCAAGCTGCCGGAAGGCACCAAGGCCGACCCGGTTGCCGGGCAGAAACTGTTCGCCACCAACTGCGTGGCGTGCCACGGTCCGGAAGGCAAAGGCACGCCTGCGATGGGCGCGCCTGACCTGACTCACCCGGCCGCGTTCATCTACGGTTCGAGCTTCGCTCAACTGCAGCAGACCATCCGTTACGGCCGTCAGGGCCAGATGCCTGCGCAAGAGGCGATGCAGGGTAACGACAAGGTTCACCTGCTGGCCGCTTACGTCTACAGCCTGTCTCACGGTGAGAAGGCAGCTGACGCCCAGTAAGGCAAACGCTTGAAGCAACAAAAAACGGCCCCGCCAATGTGAATTGGCGGGGCCGTTTTGTTTAAAGCGGACTCTGGGTTTCGACCGATGGTCATGCCCGACACCTTCTGCGAGGTTGTCGAATGCTGCACATGGTAGTAACGTTTCTACAAAGCTATTTCAGGAGGGCCAACCATGATGGCCATCACCACGATTTCCAGCCGCGAATTCAACCAGGACACAAGTGGTGCCAAAAAAGCCACTCGCCAGGGGCCTGTTTTCATCACCGACCGAGGCAAACCGGCCCATGTACTGCTAAGCATTGAGGACTACCAAAAACTGACCGGCACCCACGCCGACATCGTCGAACTTCTGGTGATGCCGGACGCAGCCGATATCGAATTCGAAACCGAGCGCGCCGTGATCAAACATCGCCCTGTGGATCTGTCCTGATGTTTCTACTCGACACCAACGTAATTTCTGAACTACGCAAACCCCAGGCTGACGCTAACGTCGTTGCGTGGGCCAAAAGTGTCATCTCTCCACGCATGTTCATTTCGGCTATCACCTTGAAGGAACTGGAGACAGGCGTTCTACGAATGGAGCGCCGGGATCCCGCCCAAGGGAAAGTCTTGCGCACTTGGTTGAAGCATCACGTCATGCCAGCCTTCGACGCCCGAATCCTGCCCGTCGATGCCGCCGTAGCGATTCGCTGCGCCAGTCTGCATGTCCCCGACAGAGCCAATGAAAGCGATGCCTTGATTGCGGCCACGGCGCTGGTTCATGGTTTGACCGTCGTTACACGCAATGTCGCAGACTTTCAGTCCAGCGGTGTACAACTGATCAACCCATGGGCCGAATGACCGGCGACATACGCAAAACCGGCCATAATTCCCAAGTCAATTGATTCAAGTCATTACACCATCAAATGATTTTGCCAAACGTGACCAAAGGTCGCACCCGCAGGCTAGAGCGACAGGCGTATCATTGAGCCACTGCAACACCCCTTTTTGACCGCGGTCGGCACGTACTGACCGAGGCACTTTTCCACTGCCGTGGGATGCAATGATGAGCAACCAGATTCCGCTACACGACGTCACGCCACCTGCCAAGAACGCGAACAACAGCGTCGACCTCTACGCCTCTCGAGAAAAAATCTACACCCGCGCCTTCACCGGCCTGTTCCGCAACTTGCGTATGACTGGCGGTGCCCTGTTGTTCCTGCTGTATTTCGGCACGGTGTGGTTGAACTGGGGCGGTCATCAGGCCGTCTGGTGGAACCTGCCGGAGCGCAAGTTCTTCATTTTCGGCGCCACCTTCTGGCCCCAGGACTTCATTCTGCTGTCCGGCATGCTGATCATCGCCGCGTTCGGCCTGTTCTTCATCACCGTGTACGCCGGCCGCGTCTGGTGCGGTTATACCTGCCCGCAAAGCGTCTGGACCTGGATTTTCATGTGGTGCGAAAAAGTCACCGAAGGTGACCGCAACCAACGCATCAAGCTCGACAAGGCGCCGATGAGCGCCAACAAGTTCCTGCGCAAGTTCAGCAAGCACACCCTGTGGCTGTTGATCGGTTTCGTCACCGGCATGACTTTCGTCGGCTACTTCTCGCCGATCCGCGAACTGGTATTCGACTTCTTCACCGGCCAGGCGGATGGCTGGTCGTACTTCTGGGTCGGCTTCTTCACCCTCGCCACTTACGGCAATGCCGGCTGGTTGCGCGAACAGGTGTGCATCTACATGTGCCCGTACGCGCGCTTCCAGAGCGTGATGTTCGACAAGGACACCCTGATCGTTTCCTACGATCCGCGCCGTGGCGAAAGCCGTGGCCCACGTAAAAAAGGCATCGACTACAAGGCTCAGGGCCTGGGTGACTGCATCGACTGCACCATGTGCGTCCAGGTCTGTCCGACCGGTATCGACATACGTGACGGCCTGCAAATCGAATGCATCGGTTGCGCCGCCTGCATCGATGCCTGTGACGCCATCATGGACAAGATGGAATACCCGCGCGGGCTGATCAGCTACACCACCGAGCACAACCTGTCCGGGCAGAAAACCCATAAACTGCGCCCGCGCCTGATCGGCTATGCCGTGGTGCTGCTGGCGATGATCAGCTTGCTGGCGACGGCATTCTTCATGCGTGCGCTGGTGGGTTTCGATGTCAGCAAGGACCGCGTGCTGTACCGCGAGAACGCCGAAGGCCGGATCGAAAACGTCTACAGCCTGAAAATCATGAACAAGGACCAGCGCGACCATACCTATGTGCTCGAAGCCTCTGGCCTGCCGGATCTCAAATTGCAAGGCCGGCGCGAGATCAAGGTCGCGGCCGGCGAGATCGTCAGCCAGCCTGCCGAGCTGTCCGTCGCGCCGGAAAAACTGCCCTCGAGCACCAACGAGGTGAAATTCATCCTCAAGGATGCCGATGACGACAGCGTTCACATTGAAGCCAAGAGCCGGTTCATCGGCCCACAAATTCGTTGAGAGAACTGAACATGCCCGCAGCAACTGCCGCAAGCCCCTGGTACAAGCACCTTTGGCCGTGGATCATCATCGGGATCCTCGCCTGCTCGGTGGCCTTGACCTTGTCCATGGTGACCATCGCGGTGAACAACCCGGACAACCTGGTCAACGACAACTACTACGAGGCTGGCAAAGGCATCAACCGCTCCCTCGACCGTGAGCTGCTGGCCCAGACCCTGAAAATGCGCGCCAGCGTTCATCTCGATGACGTGACCGGCGAGGTTGACCTGCGCCTGAGCGGCGAGAGCCAGCCCAAGACCCTGGAGCTGAACCTGATCTCGCCGACCCAGCCGGAAAAGGATCGCAAGATCACCCTGGCCCGCAGCGAAACCGAACAGGGCCGCTACATCGGCCAGTTGAGCGACAAGATCGAAGGCCGGCGTTTTATCGAGTTGCTCGGCACCCAGGACGACCACATCTGGCGCATGTTCGAAGAGGAACTGGTCAGCCATGACAAGGATCTGCTGCTCGGCGACGAACCGCTGCAAGGCGCCGAAGACCTGAAGAAATAATCTTTGCGCTTCGCGCTTCGCTGGCAAGCCAGCTCCTACAGGATCACACGAATCTGCGTAGGAGCTGGCTTGCCAGCGAAGAGGCCCATCCAGACACCATAGATTGCCCATGACCACCCCACTCCCCTGCTACCACTGCGCCCTGCCCGTCCCGACCGGCAACCGTTTCATCGCCGTCGTACTCGGGGAGTCCCGCGAATTCTGCTGCCCGGGTTGCCAGGCCGTGGCCGAGGCCATCGTCGCCGGCGGTCTGGAAAGCTATTACCAGCACCGCAGCGAAGCCTCGGCCAACCCCGAGGCGCTGCCGGTGCAACTGGTGGACGAACTGGCGCTGTACGACCGCGCCGATGTGCAGCAGCCCTTTGTTCGCCACGAAGGCGAAATGGCGCAAATCACACTGTTGATGGAAGGCATCAGTTGCGCGGCCTGCGGCTGGCTGATCGAAAAACACCTGCGCACCTTGCCAGCCGTGGCCGAAGCACGCCTGAACCTGTCCAACCATCGCCTGCACGTGCGCTGGACCGATGGGCAATTACCCCTGAGCCAGCTCCTCGGCGAACTGCGCCACATCGGTTACGCCGCACACCCGTATCAGGCCGACCAAGCCTGCGAACAACTGGCCAGCGAAAACCGCCTGGCCCTGCGCCAGCTCGGCGTGGCCGGGCTGCTGTGGTTCCAGGCGATGATGGCAACCATGGCTACCTGGCCGGAATTCAACATCGATCTCAGCCCTGAAATGCACACCATCCTGCGCTGGGTCGCACTGTTCCTCACCACCCCGATCGTGTTCTACAGCTGCGCGCCGTTCTTCAAAGGCGCCATGCGCGACCTGCGCACCCGCCACCTGACCATGGACGTTTCAGTGTCACTGGCCATCGGCAGTGCCTACATCGCCGGGATCTGGACCTCGATCACTGGGGTAGGCGAACTGTATTTCGATGCCGTCGGCATGTTTGCCCTGTTCCTGCTGGCCGGGCGTTATCTGGAGCGGCGCGCCCGCGAACGCACGGCCGCCGCCACCGCGCAGCTTGTAAATCTATTGCCCGCCTCGTGCCTGCGATTGACACCTGACGGCCAGAGCGAACGCATTCTGCTCAGCGAACTGCGTGTCGGCGACCAAGTGCTGGTTCATCCGGGTGCCATTCTTCCGGCTGACGGCAAGATCCTCGACGGTCAGTCGAGTGTCGACGAGTCGCTGCTGACCGGCGAGTACCTGCCGCAACCCCGCTCCCTCGGCGATGCGGTCACCGCCGGCACCCTGAACGTCGAAGGCGCACTGACCGTCGAGGTTCAGGCCCTGGGCCAGGACACTCGCCTCTCGGCCATCGTTCGCCTGCTCGATCGTGCCCAGGCCGAAAAGCCGCGACTGGCGGAAATCGCCGACCGCGCCGCGCAATGGTTCCTGCTGTTGTCGCTGATCGCCGCCGCCGCGATTGGCCTGCTGTGGTGGGAGCTGGACGCCTCGCGGGCCTTCTGGATCGTGCTGGCGATGCTCGTGGCGACCTGCCCGTGCGCCTTGTCGCTGGCGACGCCCACCGCTCTCACCGCAGCCACCGGCACCTTGCACAAACTTGGCCTGTTGTTGACGCGTGGCCATGTGCTCGAAGGCCTGAACCAGATCGACACGGTGATTTTCGACAAGACCGGCACCCTCACCGAAGGGCGCCTGGCCTTGCGCTCGATCCGCCCTCTCGGCGCGCTCGACAGCGCTCAATGCCTGAGACTCGCCGCCGCTCTGGAAAATCGGTCCGAACACCCGATCGCCCGTGCTTTCGGACGCGCGCCGATGGCTGCCGAAGAAGTCCACAGCACACCGGGCCTCGGCCTGGAGGGGCTGGTTGAAAGGCGACGCCTGCGCATCGGCCAACCTCGCTTCGTCTGCGAACTCAGCGGCGCCGTGGTGCCGTCGATGCCCGAAGAAGCTGGCCAATGGCTTCTGCTCGGCGACAGCCAGGGGCCGCTGGCCTGGCTCGTCCTCGATGATCGCTTGCGTGCCGACGCGCCTGCACTGCTGGCCGCGTGCAAGGCGCGTGGCTGGCGCACGCTGCTGTTGTCCGGCGACAGCTCGCCGATGGTTGCCAGTGTGGCGGCCGAACTGGGCATCGATGAAGCCCGCGGCGGTTTGCGCCCGGACGACAAACTGCAGGTCCTGCAACAACTGCACAAAGAAGGTCGCAAGGTGTTGATGCTGGGGGACGGGGTCAACGACGTGCCGGTGCTGGCGGCGGCGGATATCAGCGTCGCCATGGGCTCGGCCACGGACCTGGCGAAGACCAGTGCCGACGCCGTGTTGTTGTCCAACCGCCTCGACGCGCTGGTGCAAGCCTTCGGCCTGGCGCGGCGCACCCGCCGGGTCATTATCGAGAACCTGCTGTGGGCGGGGCTGTACAATGGCCTCATGCTGCCCTTCGCCGCCCTCGGCTGGATCACTCCGGTCTGGGCGGCGGTGGGCATGTCGATCAGTTCGTTGACCGTGGTGTTGAACGCGCTGCGCCTGACTCGAATGCCGAGCGCACCCGTCCTCGACGCCACGCCAGAAACCCGTCCGCTGCCGGCCTGAGCCGCGCGGGCATGGAGTCCAGATGCCAGCTCTATACGTGATGATTCCCGCTGCGCTGCTGATCGTGGCCATCGCCGTCTATATCTTCTTCTGGGCGGTCGACAGCGGTCAGTACGACGACCTCGACGGCCCGGCCCACAGCATCCTGTTCGACGACCAGGACCCGAACCACACCGCCGCCGTCGATGAGGCCAGCGGCCAACCGGCCAAAACGGACGACAAGGCCCCACCCCATGCTTGAATTGGCGCCCCAGCTGGTGTCTGCAGTGATCCTCGGCCTGCTCGGTGGCGGCCATTGCCTGGGCATGTGCGGCGGCTTGATGGGCGCGCTGACCCTGGCGATTCCCAAGGAACAACGCAGCCGCCGCTTTCGCTTGCTGCTGGCCTACAACCTGGGCCGGATCCTGAGCTATGCCTGCGCCGGGCTGCTGATCGGCCTGGCCGGATGGGCCGTGGCCAGCAGCCCGGCGGCGATGTTCCTGCGTATCCTTGCCGGCTTGCTGCTGATTGCCATGGGCCTGTATCTGGCTGGCTGGTGGAGCGGCCTGACCCGCATCGAAAGCCTCGGCCGAGGCTTGTGGCGGCATATCCAGCCAGTCGCCAACCGGTTGCTGCCGGTGTCGAGTGTTCCGCGCGCGCTGCTGTTGGGTGCGCTCTGGGGCTGGCTGCCGTGCGGCCTGGTTTACAGCACCTTGCTGTGGTCAGCCAGTCAGGGCAACGCACTGGACAGCGCATTGTTGATGCTCGCGTTCGGCCTCGGCACCTGGCCGGTGCTGCTGGCGACAGGCCTTGCCGCCGAGCGGGTCACCGCATTGTTGCGCAAACGCAGTGTGCGGATGGCGGGCGGACTGCTGGTGATGCTGTTCGGCATCTGGACCTTGCCGGGGCCGCATCAGCATTGGCTGATGGGGCATTAAAAAAAGCAAAGATCAAAAGATCGCAGCCTTCGGCAGCTCCTACATGGATTGGCGTACACCTGTAGGAGCTGCCGAAGGCTCGGGCCGCGTTCGGACGATCTTTTGATCTTGACACCCTTTGATGCAAATCAAGATGCCTTTGCGCACTTCTCCCTAGACTCGCAAACACTGCCAGCCTATCCGGGGGAATGCCCGCATGATGCTCGACGCCATTCGTTGGGACACCGATCTGATCCGCCGTTATGACCTGGCGGGACCACGCTATACCTCGTACCCGACCGCCGCGCAGTTCAACAGCCAGGTCGGCACTTTCGACCTGTTCCATGCCCTGCGCGACAGCCGCAAGGCTCAACGCCCGTTGTCGCTGTACGTGCACGTGCCGTTCTGCGCGAACATTTGCTATTACTGCGCCTGCAACAAAGTCATCACCAAGGATCGCGGCCGGGCGCAGCCGTACTTGCAGCGCTTGGAACAGGAAATCCAGTTGATCGCCTGCCACCTCGACCCCACGCAGAAAGTCGAGCAACTGCACTTCGGCGGCGGCACGCCGACCTTTCTCAGCCACGACGAACTGCGCCAGTTGATGGCGCATTTGCGCAAGCACTTCAATTTGCTGGACGACGACTCCGGCGACTACAGCATCGAGATCGACCCGCGCGAGGCCGACTGGTCGACCATGGGCCTGCTGCGCGAACTGGGCTTCAATCGGGTCAGCATCGGCCTGCAAGACCTCGACCCGGCAGTGCAACGTGCAGTCAATCGCCTGCAAAGCCTGGAAGAAACCCGCGCGGTGATCGATGCCGCCCGCACCTTGCAGTTTCGCTCGATCAACATCGACCTGATCTACGGCCTGCCGAAACAGACGCCGGAGAATTTCGCTCGTACCGTTGAAGAGGTCATCCACCTGCAACCGGACCGGTTATCGGTGTTCAACTATGCCCACTTGCCGGAACGCTTCATGCCGCAGCGGCGCATCAACAGCAATGAACTGCCGACACCCGCGCAGAAACTGGAAATGCTGCATCGCACCATCGAGCAACTGATCACGGCCGGCTACCGCTACATCGGCATGGACCACTTCGCCCTGCCCGACGATGAGCTGGCGATTGCCCAGGAAGAATCGACCCTACAACGCAATTTCCAGGGCTATACCACCCACGGTCATTGCGACTTGGTCGGCCTCGGCGTGTCGGCAATCAGCCAGATCGGCGACCTGTACTGCCAGAACAGCAGCGACCTGAACGAGTATCAGAACGTCCTTGCCACGTCGCAACTGGCCACCTGCCGAGGCCTGCTGTGCAACGCGGACGACCGCCTGCGGCGCGCGGTCATCCAGCAATTGATCTGCAATTTCAGTCTCGAATACGCCGACATCGAGCAAGCCTTCAATATCGATTTCCAGGGCTATTTCGGCGATCTCTGGCCCCAGTTGCAAGACATGGCCAAAGACGGGCTGATCGAACTCGATCGCGACAGGATCACCATCCTGCCCGCCGGGCGATTGTTGGTGCGCTCGGTGTGCATGGTGTTCGACGCGTACCTGGAACAACACAGTCGCCAGCGTTTTTCACGGGTAATCTAATTCTGCAAGCAAGCGCCCCAGACTGGCCTCGATATCCTATGGTGAGTTACCCTTACGTCTTATGTGTGAATTCCCACAAGGATTGAAGAAATGTCCGAGCCAGTAAAACTGCGCGCTCATAATCAAGCCCATTGCAAGGATTGCAGCCTGGCCCCTCTTTGCCTGCCACTTTCGCTGAATCTGGAAGACATGGATGCGCTGGACGAAATCGTCAAACGTGGCCGGCCGCTGAAAAAAGGCGAATTCCTGTTTCGCCAGGGCGATACCTTCGATTCTGTCTACGCAGTCCGTTCTGGCGCCCTCAAGACCTTCAGCCTGAGCGACACCGGTGAAGAACAACTCACCGGTTTCCACCTGCCCAGCGAACTGGTCGGCCTGTCGGGCATGGACACCGAAAAGCACCCGGTGTCGGCACAAGCCCTGGAAACCACCTCAGTGTGTGAAATTCCTTTCGAACGCCTCGACGAACTGGCCCTGCAATTGCCGCAGTTGCGCCGTCAGCTGATGCGGGTGATGAGTCGCGAAATCCGTGACGACCAGCAGATGATGCTGCTGTTGTCGAAAAAGACTGCCGACGAACGCATCGCCACCTTCCTGGTCAATCTCTCGGCACGTTTCCGCGCCCGGGGCTTTTCCGCCAATCAGTTCCGCCTGAGCATGTCGCGTAACGAAATCGGCAACTACCTGGGCCTGGCAGTGGAAACCGTGTCCCGCGTCTTCACGCGCTTCCAGCAAAACGAACTGATTGCGGCAGAAGGCAAGGAAATCCGGATTATCGACCCGATCCAGCTGTGCGCCCTGGCCGGCGGCTCACTGGAAAGCTGAAACGAACCGTTGCGGCTGCGCGGAACGGTTCAGCCGCCGTTATACTGAGTCGTTTGCAGCCCTGCCAGGATTCCTCGACTATGGCCTTCGATTCCTTCGACATCAAATCCCTCATCCGCCCTGTCATCGACTTCCCGAAACCGGGAGTGATCTTTCGCGACATCACCCCGCTGTTCCAGTCGCCCACGGCCCTGCGCCTGGTGATGGACAGCTTCGCCCACCGTTACGTCGAGGCTGACTTTACCCACGTCGGCGCAATGGACGCCCGTGGTTTCCTGATCGGTTCGGTACTGGCCTATCAGTTGAACAAGCCGCTGGTGCTGTTTCGCAAGCAAGGCAAGTTGCCGGCTGACGTGCTGGCCGAGGGCTATGCGACCGAGTACGGCGAAGCCTTCCTGGAAGTGCACGCCGACAGCCTGTGCGAGGGGGATTCGGTGGTGATGTTCGATGACCTGATCGCGACCGGCGGCACCCTGATTGCCGCCGCCAACCTGATCCGTCGCATGGGCGCGCGGGTGCATGAAGCTGCGGCGATTATCGATCTGCCGGAACTGGGTGGCTCGCAGCGCCTGGAAGACATGGGTATTCCTACCTTCTGCCTGACGCAGTTTGCCCTTTCCGATAAGTAAGTGGCGCCTGTCAGACCGCCATCGCGAGCAGGCTCGCTCCCACATTCGACCGCGTTCTGTCAGGAAGAATGCAATCCACTGTAGGAGCGAGCCTGCTCGCGATGGCGTCAGTAGCCTCACCAGATATCTTCAAAGCCCCATCTGCTTGCTGATGATCTCGTTCATCACTTCCCGCGTCCCGCCGCCAATCGACAGGATCCGGTTGTCGCGGTACAGCCGCTCCACCAGGCTCTCGCGCATATAACCCAGCCCACCGAGTATCTGCACCGCATCGGTGACGATCCGGTCTGCCGTATCCGTCGCAAAGTTCTTGGCCATGGAAATTTCCTTGATCACGCTCTGCCCCGCCGCCATTTTCGCGGCCTGGCGGTAAGTGAACTCCCGAGACACTTCCAGCGCGGTCGCCATCTCGGCAAGGCGATGCTTGATCACCTGAAACTTGCCGATCGGTTTGCCAAAGGCTTCGCGCTGGCGCGCCCATTTCAGGCTCTCCTCCAGCGCCAGTTGTGCGGTCATGTTGGCCATCAATGCCAGGGCCAGACGCTCGCTCTGAAAATTGCCCATGATGCAGGCAAAGCCCATGTTCTGGGTGCCGATCAGATTTGCTGCGGGCACCTGGCAATCATCGAAGAACAGTTCGGCTGTGTCTGACGCCCACCAGCCCATTTTCTTCAGCTGCCGCCCTACGGTGAAACCGGGCGTGCCCTTCTCGATCAACAACAGGCTGATGCCCGCGAAACCTGGCTCACCCGTTCGCACCGCAACGGTGTAGTAATCCGCGCGCACACCGCTGGTGATAAAGGTCTTGCTGCCACTAACCCGGTAAAAATCGCCATCACGCACGGCGCGGGTTTGCAGGTTGGCGACGTCGGAGCCGCCGCCGGGTTCGGTAATGGCCAGGGCGCTGATCTTCTCTCCCGACAGCACCTGCGGCAGCACACGATCCCGCACTTCGGGCCGGGCCCACTTGAGAATGGGCGGCAAGCCGATATCCAGCGAGCCCAGGCCGGCAACCAGCCCGCCTGAGCCGCAGCGCATCAACTCTTCACTGGCGGCCACCTTGGCGAACAGATCCCCTTCATGGCTGCCCCCGTAGGCTTGCGGATAACCGATGCCGAGAATCCCCGCCGCGCCGGCCTTGAGGTAGAGCTCGCGAGGAAAGCTTTCGGCTTCTTCCCACTGCTCGATATCAGGAAGAATCTCCCGCTCGACGAAACGTCTGACGCTGTCACGGACCAATTGGTGGCTGGGGTCGAAGTATTCCTGAAAGGCAGGCATCGGCGAGCTCCACTGAAGGGGTCAGTGAAGTTAACCGAGCGCTTGCTTGGTTTTCAACAGGATTGTGTGAGTCGGGTAGGCCGAGGCGCCTGGTTCGCTGGCAAGCCAGCGAAGGCGTCAGCCCGAACAACTCAAATCACAGAGAAATCGGCTTACGCCCCGCAAACGAATGCGCCAGCGTCCCGCCATCCACCAGCTCCAGTTCACCACCGAGCGGCACGCCGTGGGCGATACGCGAGGCGATCAGGCCTTTGTTGCTGAGCAATTGGGCGATGTAGTGCGCGGTGGCTTCACCTTCCACGGTCGGGTTGGTGGCCAGGATGACTTCGGTGAAAGTGCCGGCCTCTTCGATCCGAGCCATCAATTGCGGAATGCCGATGGCTTCCGGCCCCAGGCCGTCGAGCGGCGAAAGATGCCCCTTGAGCACGAAATAACGCCCGCGAAAACCAGTCTGCTCCACCGCATAGACGTCCATCGGGCCTTCCACCACGCAGAGCAAGGTGTCGTCGCGACGGGTATCGGCGCATTGCGGGCAGAGATCATCTTCGGTCAGCGTTCGGCACAAGCGGCAGTGACCGACCCCTTCCATGGCCTGGCTCAGGGCCAGCGCCAGTCGCGAGCCGCCGCTGCGGTCACGCTCGAGCAACTGCAACGCCATGCGCTGGGCGGTTTTCTGACCCACGCCGGGCAAAATTCGCAGGGCGTCGATCAGTTGGCGAATCAAAGGGCTGAAGCTCATGGTGGAAAAGTCCGACAAAACAACGAGACGCGGTTTATACCCGCGCCTCGGTTGAGCGTCAAATTGCAGCGTCAATTACTCAGTCACGGGAAACCCGAACCACCAATTTACCGAAGTTGCGCCCTTCCAGCATACCGATGAACGCATCTGGAGCCTGCTCCAGGCCATCGACCACGTCTTCGCGGAACTTGACCTTGCCATCGCGCACCCAGGGCGCCATGGCACTGAGGAATTCCGGCTGGCGATCACCATAGTCATCGAACACGATGAAGCCCTGGATGCGCGCCCGCTTGGTCAACAGGGTGCGCTGCAACAGTGGCAGGCGATCCGGCCCGCTCGGCGCTTCATAGGCGTTATAGGAGGCAATCAGGCCGCAGAGTGGAATCCGCGCCTTGGGATTGAGCAACGGCACCACGGCGTCGAATACCTTGCCGCCGACGTTTTCGTAGTAGATGTCGATCCCCTTGGGACAGGCTTGCGCCAGTTCCTCAGCAAAATCCGGGCTCCTGTGGTCGATGCAGGCGTCGAAGCCCAACTCGTCGACCACATAACGGCACTTTTTCGCACCACCCGCCACGCCGACCACGCGCAAGCCCTTGATCTTAGCCACCTGGCCGACCACCGAACCCACCGCCCCGGACGCCGCTGCAACCACCAGGGTCTCGCCAGCCTTGGGCTGGCCAATGTCCATCAGGCCCATATACGCGGTCATGCCCGGCATTCCCAGCACGCCAAGGGCCATCGACGCACTTGGCAATCCCGATGGCACGGGGATGATGCTGCGCCCGTCATTGATGCTGTGGCTTTGCCAACCGGTGGCACCGACCACCAGATCACCTTCCTGAAACTTCGGATTGAGCGAGCGTTCGACCCGGCTGACAGCGCCGCCGGTCATGACTTCGCCGATTTCCACCGGTGCTGCGTAGGACGGTGCGTCACTCATGCGTCCGCGCATGTAGGGATCGAGCGACAGGAAAACGGTCTTGAGCAGCACCTGACCGTCGGCCAGATCCGGCAGCGCCACCCGCTCCATGCGAAAGTTTTCCGGCGTTGGCGCGCCTATCGGGCGTGAAGCCAGGACAATGCGTTGATTGAGGGTCATGGGGTCGGACATGGCAGCGTCTCCTGTGATCGATGGGACTCGGTGATATAGGGAGCAGACCTTTGTGGTGGTATGGCGTTCGATGTTTACTCAGTTGGACCGGGGGCGACTTCTTCGCGAGCAGGCTAGCTCCCACATTTGGAATGCAATCCCCTGTGGGAGCGAGCCTGCTCGCGAAGGCGGCGTCACGGGCGACAAATACCTAACAGCCAGAAACAAAAATGCCAGGCGCTATGCCTGGCATTTTTGTAACTCATCTGCCGCCTGAAGGCGAATCAGAATGGCAGTTTCATGCCCGGCGGCAGTTGCATGCCGGCAGTCATGCTACCCATTTTGTCCTGGCTGTTGGCTTCGATCTTGCGCACGGCATCGTTGACCGCGGATGCGATGACCGCTTCCAGCATTTCCTTGTCGTCTTCGCTCATGCCTTCAACCAGGCTTGGGTCGATGGTCACGCTCTTGACGTCGTGACGACCGGTCATCACCACGGTGACCATATCGCCACCGGCCTTACCGGTGACTTCGGCGTTGGCCAGCTCTTCCTGCATCTTGGCCATTTTTTCCTGCATCTGCTGCGCCTGCTTCATCAGGCCGGCCATGCCACCTTTCATCATGGTAATCACCTCAAAAGTACTTGGATCAAAACAGCCCCCGACCCATGCGGCCGAGCGCCTTCAGTTATTAGCCCTGAGCGACCAGGGCGTCGACAGGTTCAATAGTATCGTTACGGACCACCGCACCGAACTGCTGCATCATTTGCTGGATGAACGGATCACCGTGGATCGATTCCTCCGCCTCGCGCTGACGGTTGGCGCGGCGGCGCGAAGCCGCTTGTGCCGGGGTTTCCTGCTCGGGCTTGATCAGCTCGATGCTCAGGATCAGTGTGCGCTGATGATACTGGTTCAGCGCATCGTTCAGGCGACGCTGCTGAGTGGCGTTGAACAAGGCACTGTGGGCCGGGTCAAGGTGCATCAGCCAATTGTCGCCATCCACCGCGATCAGCGTGCAGTTGGCGGCGATACTGCCAGTCATGCCGGAGATCGGCAATTTCGGAAACAGCTCCAGCCATTGCAGGGCCAAACCGGTGGCCGGCATTGCCGCGGGCTCAGGCTCGGGCTCAGGAGCCGGATCGGCGGCATGTTCGCTGGCCAGCTCGTCGAGGTAACTGTAGGCCGAATCCATGTCCGGCTCGATGTAATCCTCGTCCAGCGGCGGCTCGTCATCCAGGTCCATGCCCGGCGTCGCGGCATCGACGTCGGCCACCGAAGGTTCCGGGATCGGCGCGGCGGCCCACTCCGGGGCGTCCGGCACCACGCTGTCCGGCGTCGGCAACGGCATCGGCGGTAATTCGGGTTGATCGCTGACGGTTTCCAGTACAGGCTCCACCGCCGATTGCTGAACGGGCGCGGGCTCGACCGGGTCATTCCACGGCAAGTCGACAACCTCTTCGACCACGACCGCTTCAACCACAGGCGCAGGTTCTGGAACAGGCACAACGACCGGCGCAACCGGTTCCGGTGCAGGCGCTGGCGTCGCCACTGGCGCCGCCGCTATCGGTGCAACGGCCGCAGCGACTACCGGCGCAACAACCGGCGCGGCAGCCACTGAGTTTGCGGAATCAACTGTGGCCTGGCTGATCCCCACTGGCTTTAGCGGTTGCCTCGGGGCATCCGCGGTGTCTGCGGGGCGGAACGCCAGCATCCGCAGCAACACCATTTCAAAGCCGCCCCGGGGATCCGGTGCCAGCGGCAGGTCGCGGCGGCCGATCAGGCCCATCTGGTAGTAGAACTGCACGTCTTCAGCCGGCAGGGCCTGGGCCAGTGCCAGCACGCGATCACGGTCGCCGTGACCGTTATCGACGCCTTCCGGCAAGGCCTGGGCGATGGCAACGCGGTGCAGCACATTGAGAATTTCCGAAAGCACGCCGTTCCAGTCCGGGCCTTGCTCGGCCAGGTGGCGGACAGCTTCGAGCAACGCCTTGGCATCGCCTTCGATCAGCGCATGCAGGACGTCGTAGACCTGCCCGTGATCGAGGGTCCCGAGCATCGCCCGCACATCGGCGGCCATGACCTTGCCCTCACCGAAGGCAATCGCCTGGTCGGTCAGGCTCATGGCATCACGCATCGACCCGTCGGCGGCGCGGCCCAGCAGCCACAGCGCATCGTCTTCGAACGGCACATTCTCGACACCCAGAACATGGGTCAAGTGCTCGACCACGCGTTCCGGCGTCATGTTCTTCAGGGAGAACTGCAGGCACCGCGACAGAATCGTTGCAGGAAGTTTCTGCGGGTCGGTGGTGGCCAGGATGAACTTGACGTAGGGTGGCGGCTCCTCGAGGGTTTTGAGCAGCGCGTTAAAGGAATGGCTGGAGAGCATGTGCACTTCGTCGATCAGGTAGACCTTGAAGCGCCCACGGCTCGGGGCGTACTGCACGTTGTCGAGCAACTCGCGGGTATCTTCGACCTTGGTGCGGCTCGCGGCATCGATCTCGATCAGGTCGACAAAGCGGCCTTCGTCGATTTCGCGACACACCGAGCATTCGCCACAGGGGGTCGAAGTGATTCCTGTCTCACAGTTAAGGCATTTGGCAATGATCCGCGCGATGGTGGTCTTGCCGACCCCCCGGGTACCGGTAAACAGGTACGCGTGGTGCAGCCGCTGGCTGTCCAAGGCATTGATCAGAGCCTTGAGCACATGGGTCTGGCCGACCATTTCGCGGAACGAGCGCGGGCGCCATTTACGTGCAAGAACCTGATAACTCATCGAAAACCGTCGCAGCGAAGGAAGCAGAAGCGGCTAATGCTAGCGGAGCAAGGCACAAATTGCATCCGGTGCGCTCGTGTATTGTGGCTAAGCTGCACATCGGGGGCTATTAACGGAGTGTTTATGCGGCTGGCCTTGGGGGCATTGCTGTTGATCAGCCTGGACGGCGTGGCGGCGCAAGCTCCGCTGCGCTTCGTGATAACCGACAGTTGGACCATGCCCATGGTGCAACTTGAACAGGACAAACCGACCCAGGGCATCCTGTATGACGTGATGCTCAGCCTCGCGACCCAGGTCGGCGTACCGGCCGAATTCCATGTACTGCCCCGCGGGCGAGTGCAAAACGCCATGGAGCAAGGCGAAGTCGATGTCCGCTGTTATGCCGCGCAATCATGGCTGCCCCATCAGTCCGGCGACTACCTCTGGAGCATCCCGCTCTTTACCCAGCCCGACCTGTTGATCACCCGGAACGCGCGCCCCACTGCTGTGAACCCGGCGGATTTGCCAGATCAGCCCATCGGCACCGTGCTGGGCTACAGCTACCCGGCCCTGCAACCGCTGTTCGACACCGGCCAACTGCATCGCGACGACGCACGCAATCAGGAACTGGTGCTGGAAAAACTCCTCGCCGGCCGCAACCGCTATGCCGTCAGCAATCAATGGAGCCTGGACTGGTTCAATCAACGGCTGCTGTCGGACCAACAGTTGCACAGCGTGGCGGTGCTGCAGGAGCAGAATCTCGGCTGCTATATACGCAACGATCCGCAAGTGCCAGTGCAGCTCATTCTGCGCACCCTGGTGCGGATGAAGATGTCCGGGGAGATCGATGCGATAGTTCGGCTGTATATCGGTAACGAGCCTGCGGCTGTGGATAAATCGGAAACGACAAAAAACCGCCCCGGACAAGATCCTGGCAGCTAGTGAAAGTCTGTTTTCAGATAAATAACGCGAGAGAACACTCGCAAGGCGTTAAGGTGGTAACCCTACCAGCCACACCCCGGCACACAATGTCACCGCTGCGGCTGCTCCCTTCCAGGCCTGACCGGGTTCACGGTTGATCGTTGCGGGGGGACCGATAGGGTCACCATAACGACGCTCACCTGTCGGCGAGCCGCGCCATTGTACCTATCTGAGGCGAAGTTACAACCGTTCGGGGATATTAAAAAATATGAGCTGCTTCAAGGACATGCGCTGGCCTTAAAAGATCGCAGCCTGCGGCAGCTCCTACAGGTGTACACCGATCCATGTAGGAGCTGCCGCAGGCTGCGATCTTTTGATCCTATTGCGCCAACACCTCATCCGCCCTGCCGCCCTCCTGCTGAATCACCAGATGAATGAAGTGCAGCTTGGCGATCACCGCCGGCGGCAGGACGAACGGATAGAAATCCGGCTGCCCCATGCTGCGCGACAGTTCGTTGAGCATGCCGGCCAGTTCGATCCAGGCGTTGACGAACGACAGAAATGCCGCGCCATCGGGATGCTGCGGATCGTAGAGGGTATCCAGCGGAAACGGTTGATAGTCGAAGTCCATGTCCCGGGCGCTCATGCCGAAGCCCAGCGCGGTGTCCACCGCATCCATCATGTGCAGGTAATGCGCCCAGGTCTCGGCCCAGTCTTCCCACGGGTGCATGGTGGCGTAGGTGCTGACGTAGTGCTGCTGCCAGTCAAGCGACGCGCTCTGCTGATAATGTCGCTCGAGGGCTTCGGCATAGCTGGCGCGCTCATCACCGAACAGATCGCGAAAAGGCTCAAGCCACTGGCTGTTGGCGATCAATCGGTCCCAGTAGTAATGCCCGGCTTCGTGACGAAAATGCCCGAGCAACGTGCGATAGGGTTCGTGCATTTGCACCCGCACCTGCTCGCGGTGGGCGTCGTCGGCTTCCTTGATATCGAGGGTGACCAGGCCGTTGGCATGGCCCGTGGTCGGCAGCTTTCCTTCCAGGTCCACGCCAATGAAATCGAAGGCAAGGCCAGTCTCTTCATCGATTGTTTTGGGAATCACCTGCAACCCCAGACTGAGCAATTGCGCGACCAGACGCCGCTTGGCGGTTTCCACCTTGCCCCAGCGCTCGTGGTTTTCGGCTATCGACAGATCAGGAATGGTGCGATTGAGGCTGCAGGCAATGCACAAGACGTCATGGTCATTGGCTGGCAGCAACCAATTACAGGCTGCCGGGGAGTCGAGGTTGGCGCAGCGTCGAAACAGGCCAGCCCCGGGATCGACATCAAGCAGCCAGGTGCCCGCTTGTACACCCGGTTGCAGCGCAGACAGGCGACTCCGCTCCGGCTGATAACCCAACGCCGTTGAACAAGCCAGGCACTGGCTGTTGCGAAAGAACAACGACTGCCCGCAACGACAGGACCAGACCTTGCTGTTGCGTGAACGCTCGCCCATGAACGGCGCGGCGATGCGCGAGCTGAGCTGCTCGAAGAAAGGGTACATGGCGATCTCTCCCTGGGGCTTGCCAAGACTAGATCATTTCCCAAGAAGGATCGTTCCCAGGTCGAACGCAACACCTGTAGGAGCGAGCCTGCTCGCGATGGAGTGTCAGTCGACATCAATGCGCCTGATCCACCATCGCGAGCAGGCTCGCTCCTACAGGTTGAATTGCTACTCAATCTACCTTGCCGTACCCGCGCAATGTTTCAACAAACGCCTCTTCATCCAGCACCTTCAGCCCCAACTCATTAGCCTTGGCCAACTTCGACCCGGCGCCAGGACCTGCGACCACGCAATGGGTCTTGGCCGACACCGAGCCCGCCACCTTGGCCCCCAGACTTTCGAGCTTGTCCTTGGCCACATCGCGGCTCATCAACTCCAGCGAGCCGGTCAGCACCCAGGTCTGCCCGGCCAGCGGGAGGCCTTCGACGACCTTCTTCTCGCTCTGCCAGTGCATGCCGAAATCGGCCAGCTGCTTCTCGGCCGCTTCGGCCAATTGGCGATTTTCTTCGACCGAAAAAAACTCGCGTACCGAATTGGCCTGTTTCTCCGGCAGCGCCTGACGCATGTCCAGCCAATCTGCACCGATCACCGCCTGCAGCGAACCGAATTTGTCCGCCAGTTTCTGCGCCCCACCCGGACCGACCAAGGGGATATGCAACTTGTCGAGGAAACCACCCAGCGTGGTGCTCGCCGAAAACTCGGCCCCCAACTCGCCCTGATCCTGAATCTGCATGCCATGCCTGAGCAAATCAGCGATCACCTGCTGGTTATGCGCGTCCTCGAAGAAGCTGTGGATTTCGTACGCGACTTCCAGCCCGACATCCGGCAAGTACGTCAGCACCTGTGGCAAGGCCTGTTGCACCCGCTCCAGCGAACCCAGGGAGCGCGCCAGGACCTTGGCCGTCTCCTCACCGACATCGGGAATCCCGAGGGCGTAGATGAACCGTGCCAGGCTCGGCTTCTTGCTGTCTTCGATGGCGCCGAGCAGGTTCTTGCTCGACAGTTCGGCAAAGCCTTCCAGATCGACGATCTGCTCGAAAGTCAGGGCGTACAGATCGGCCGGCGAACTCACCAGGCCTTCGTCGACCAGTTGCTCAACGCTCTTCTCGCCCAGGCCTTCGATGTCCATGGCACGACGGGAAACGAAGTGAATGATTGCCTGCTTGAGTTGCGCGCCGCAGGCCAGGCGACCGACGCAGCGATACACCGCGCCTTCGCTGACCGTCTCGCGCCCCTTGCTGCGTTTGATCAGCTGCGTGCGCTCGACATGGGAACCGCACACCGGGCACCGCTCGGGAATCTGCACCGGCCGGGCGTTTTCCGGACGACGCTCCATGACCACTTGCACCACCTGCGGAATCACGTCACCGGCGCGGCGAATGATCACCGTGTCGCCGATCATCAGGCCCAGGCGCGCGACTTCGTCCATGTTGTGCAGCGTTGCATTGGCCACCGTGACACCCGCGACCTTGACCGGTTTCAGACGCGCCACCGGCGTCACCGCACCGGTGCGGCCGACCTGGAATTCCACATCGAGCAGTTCGGTGAGTTCTTCCATCGCCGGGAATTTGTGGGCGATGGCCCAACGCGGCTCACGGGCGCGAAAACCCAGTTCGCGCTGGGAGGCAATGCTGTTGACCTTGAACACCACGCCGTCGATTTCATACGGCAGCGCGCTGCGACGTTCGCCGATGTCGCGATAGTAATCCAGGCATTCAGCGATACCGTTGGCCAGCTTCAGTTCGTGGCTGATCGGCATACCCCAGGCTTGCAACTGCTTGAGGTTGCCGATGTGGGAATCGGCGATATCGGCAGACACCTGGCCGATCCCGTAGCAGCAGAACTCCAGCGGACGATTGGCGGTAATCTTCGAATCCAGCTGGCGCAAACTGCCCGCCGCTGCGTTGCGCGGGTTGGCGAAGGTCTTGCCGCCAACTTCCAGCTGCGTGGCATTAAGCCGTTCGAAACCGGCCTTGGACATGAACACCTCGCCGCGCACTTCCAGGGTCGCCGGCCAGCCAGTACCGTGCAGCTTGAGCGGAATGTTGCGTACGGTGCGCACGTTGACGCTGATGTCTTCACCTGTGGTGCCGTCGCCGCGCGTGGCGCCGCGTACCAGTACGCCGTCCTGATACAGCAGGCTGACGGCCAGGCCATCGAGCTTGGGTTCGCAGCTGTACTCGACTGTCGCGCCGCCACCGAACAGGTCGCCCGCTGGCAAATCCAGGCCCTCGGTCACGCGGCGATCGAACTCGCGCATGTCGGTTTCCTCGAAGGCGTTGCCGAGGCTGAGCATCGGCACTTCGTGACGCACCTGGGTAAACGCCGACAGCGCCGCACTGCCCACTCGCTGGGTTGGCGAGTCACTGGTGATCAGTTCGGGATTGGCCGCCTCCAGCGCCTTGAGCTCGTTGAACAAGCGGTCGTATTCGGCGTCCGGAATGCTCGGCTCGTCGAGCACGTGGTAGCGATAGTTGTGCTGATCCAGCTCAGCGCGCAGCTCTAAAATACGGTTCTTGGCGGCGGTCATGGGTGTTCTCTCATAAAGCAAAAGAGCAGCCGAGGCTGCTCCTATTTAATCTCATCAGGTTCAAGAGATCGCAGCCTCGTTTCACTCGACAGCTCCTACACAGCGCCTACAGAAAACCGCGAACCCTGTAGGAGCTGTCGAGTGAAACGAGGCTGCGATCTTTTGACTTTAACGCTTCTGGGTCAAAGCGCGGCGTTCGAATTCCACGATGCGCTGACGGTAGTGCTCGATCGTCTGGGCGGTCAGTACGCTGCGCTGGTCGTCCTTCAGTTCGCCGTTGAGCTCCTGGGACAATTTGCGCGCCGCTGCCACCATCACATCGAAGGCTTGCTTGGGATGACGCGGGCCTGGCAGACCGAGGAAGAAGCTCACCGCCGGGGTGCTGAAGTGGTCGATGTCGTCCAGGTCGAATACGCCCGGCTTGACCGCGTTAGCCATGGAGAACAGCACCTCGCCGTTGCCGGCCATGCTTTCGTGACGGTGGAAAATATCCATTTCGCCGAAACGCAGGCCGCTCTCCAGAATGTTCTGCAACAGCGCCGGCCCCTTGAAGCCGGCAGCGTCGCGGCAGATCACGCTGATCACCAGCACTTCTTCAGCTTGCGGTTGTTCTTTGCCGTTGACCGAAGGCGAAGCCTTGGTGTCATCCGGGAAGTCGTCGTCGCGACTGCTGAAGCTCGGGCCGCCGTCCAGATCCAGGCTGAGGTTCATGTCGCCCTGGGAAGGTTCGCCGTGGCCACGCTTGCCGCGCTTGGACCCCGACTCGCGAGGCTCGCGGGCCGGCATGCTCACCGACGGCAGATCCTGCTCGTCCAGTTGCGGCTCTTTATGTGTGTCCAGCACGCGTGGCGGGCCCAGCAGCTCGGCGCTGGTGCTGCCTTCCTCGTCCGGCAGGCTGGACAGACTTCGATCAAGACGGAACTTCAGTTTTCCCTTGCCGCCGCGCATACGGCGCCAGCCATCGAAAAGAATACCGGCAATGACAATAATGCCGATGACGATCAGCCACTCGCGCAGACCGATTTCCATGTAATCCCGTGCCTCTATGAAAAATGCTGAAAAATAAGGGGTTTACAACCTGCAAACCGCTTTAAAACGTGGCGCCAACTCTATGTTCTGACAGGCGTTTTGCCCACGTATACGAAAAATTGACATTAAACTAGCACGACCAAAGGTAACTTTACACCGTCTACCACATTGGCTAGCGCGAATATGTCGATTGGCCAGCAGGTCGAAGCCAGTAAAAGAGTCCTACAAACCGTAAACACTCTTTCCTGCAACCACGACTCAGGCATCCACCATTGCCATCGCCTCCTCGACATCCACTGCCACCAGACGCGAACAACCGGGTTCGTGCATCGTCACTCCCATCAGTTGCTCGGCCATTTCCATGGCGATCTTGTTGTGGGTGATATAGATGAACTGCACTGTCTGTGACATTTCTTTTACCAATCGCGCGTAGCGTCCAACGTTAGCGTCATCCAGTGGCGCGTCAACCTCATCGAGCATGCAGAACGGCGCCGGGTTCAATTTGAAGATCGCAAAAACCAGGGCCAATGCGGTCAGGGCTTTTTCGCCGCCGGAGAGCAAATGGATGGTGCTGTTCTTCTTTCCGGGCGGCTGCGCCATGATTGTTACCCCTGTATCGAGTAAATCTTCGCCCGTCAGTTCCAAATACGCGCGGCCTCCACCGAAAACTTTTGGGAAAAGCGCCTGTAAACCGCCATTGATCTGATCAAAGGTATCCTTGAAACGGTTACGGGTTTCCTTGTCGATCTTGCGAATCACGTTCTCGAGGGTATCGAGCGCTTCCACCAGATCGTCGTTCTGCGCATCCAGATAACGTTTACGTTCCGATTGTTGCTGGTACTCATCGATGGCCGCCAGGTTGATCGCGCCCAGGCGCTGGATCCTCGCAGCGATGCGCTCGAGCTCTTCCTCGGCGTCCTTCTCGCTGGCCTCGGCGGTCAACGTCGCGAGTACGCCATGGAGATCGTAGCCGTCTTCCAGCAATTGGTCCTGCAAGGTCTTGCGGCGTACGCTCAGGGCCTGCCATTCCATGCGCTGGGTTTCGAGCTGGCTGCGAATCAACTGGGATTGCTGTTCGGCCTGGCTGCGGCGCTTCTCGGCGTCGCGCAGTTCGCGGTCGGCGTCTTCGAGGGCGATCTGCGCGGTCTTGAGTTCTTCGTCGACGGTCATGCGTTTGTCGAGCAACTCCTCGAGTTTCAGACGCAGTTCTTCCAGTGGCGCTTCGCCCTCCTCCAGATTGAGGCTCAGTTGCTCGCGTTTTTCCGTCAGCCGCTCGGACTGCATCTCCAGACGCTCCAGCGCCTGGCGTGTGGAATCGTGCTGCGCCTTGAGCGAGCCCAGACGCACCGCCAACTGGTGGGCGTGATCCTTGTGCTGCCGGGCTTCCTGACGCGCCCGGTCCAGACGTTCACGCAGGCTGTCGCGCTGGGCCAACAGCAACTCACGCTGCTCGGTGTCCAGCGCCATGCTGTCGAGGGCTTCCTGCAACTGCAGGCGCGCTTCGCCGATGTTCTCGTGTTCCAGGGCCCGCTGCTCGTCCAGCTCGGTGAGCTCTTCGTCGAGGCGGGTTCGGCGCAGGGTCAACTGTTCAGCCTTGGCTTTGCCGGCGGACAATTGAGCCTTCAATTCACCTTGCTGGCGTGCTTCGTCCTGCAGCAAACGGCGCAGATGTTCGCGACCGTTTTCCTGCTGACGCTGCTGCGCCCTGAGATTCTGCAGTCGGGTTTCCAGGGTTTCGACCGCGGCTTCGCGCTCTTCGCGTTCAAGGCCCAGTTGCTGGATTTCCTGACCGCGAGCGAGCACGCCGCTTTCGGCTTCACTGGCCCGACGCACCCGCAGAAAATGCCGACCGACCCAGTAACCGTCGCGGCTGACCAGGCTCTGCCCGGCAGCCAGTTGACCGCGCAAGGCCAGGGCCTGTTCGAGACTGTCGACCGGCTTGACCTGCCCCAGCCACGGCGACAGATCGATCTGCGCCTCGACCTTGTCCAGCAAGCTGCCCGGCACCCGTATGCCATCGCTGGCCGGGCTGAGCAAGCGCAGATCGCCTTGGGCGAACCCGGACAGATCGAAATCGTTGAAATCGTCGACCAGCACCGCTTGCAGGTCGGCACCAAGCACGGTTTCCACCGCCAGCTCCCAACCGGCCTCAACCTTCAGGCCTTCGGCCAGGCGCGGACGATTCGCAAGATTCTGTTCACGCAGCCATTCGGCGGTGCCGGTGCCCGGATCGAGCGCGGCTTGCTGCAAGGCTTCGAGTGAAGCCAGCCGACCGTTGAGCCGCTGCAAGTCGCCCTGGGCCTGCTGTTGTGCCGTCAGAGCCTGCTGCAGTTCCTGACGCAACTGTTCGAGCTTTTCGACCTGCGCTTCTTCGCTGGTCTGCAAATCCTCAAGGGTTGCTTCGGATTCAGCGAGCTGCTCGCTGAGCTCCATGATCGCCGCGTCTTCCGGGTCCGCCGAGAGCAAGGCGCGTTCTTCGCCAAGACGCTTCTGCCGGTCCGCCAGGCGCTCCAGGCTGGTTTCCAGTTGCTGGATCCGCGATTGCTGCACTTCGGCCTGACGTCGTGGTTCGGCCGCGGTGTGGTTGAACGTATCCCACTGCTCTTGCCAGCCGTGCATGGTGGTTTCGGACTCTTCCAGCGCGGCAGCGGCCTCTTCGGCGGCGGCGCTGGTGACTTCCTGTTCCGGGGTGAGCATGTCCAGCTCTTCGCCGAGGGTCAGCAGCAGCGTGCGGTCGTGGCCCAGGTGAGATTCGGTTTCCAGGCGAGCGCGCTCGGCTTCTTTCAGGTCGTCCTGCAACTGGCGCAAACGCTGCTGACCGTGCTGGATGCTCTGCTCGACCCGGGCAATATCGCCGCCAACCGAGTAGAAGCGCCCCTGCACCAGATTGAAGCGTTCCGAGAGGTCGTGGTGGCCGTCACGCAGGCGTTCGATGCTTGCGTCGGCATTGCGCTGTTCGGCCACCAGGGCTTCGAAAGAAACTTCCTGGTTGCCGATGATCGCTTCACGCTGGCCGACCTGATCGTTCAGCGCCTGCCAGCGCAGGGCCGACAGCTGGGCCTTGAGCTGACGCTCCTCGCCCTTGAATTCCTGATACTTCTTGGCGGCCTCGGCCTGGCGGTGCAAGCGTTCGAGTTGACGCTCGAGCTCTTCGCGCAGGTCGGTCAGGCGCTCAAGGTTTTCGTGGGTGCGGCGGATGCGGTTTTCCGTCTCGCGCCGGCGCTCCTTGTACTTGGAGATGCCCGCCGCTTCTTCGATGAAGTTACGCAGGTCTTCGGGCTTGGACTCGATCAGCTTGGAGATCATCCCCTGCTCGATGATCGAGTAGCTGCGCGGGCCGAGGCCGGTGCCGAGAAAGATATCGGTGATGTCGCGGCGCCGGCATTTGGTGCCGTTGAGGTAATAGGTGGTCTGGCTGTCGCGGGTCACTTTGCGGCGAATGGAAATTTCCGCATAGGCGGCGTACTCGCCGAGCAACGTGCCGTCGGAATTATCGAATACCAGTTCGATGCTCGCCTGGCTCACCGGTTTGCGGCTGGTGGAGCCGTTGAAGATGACGTCGGTCATCGACTCGCCGCGCAGGTTCTTCGCCGAACTCTCGCCCATCACCCAGCGTACGGCGTCGATGATGTTCGATTTGCCGCAGCCATTGGGCCCGACCACCGCCGCCATGTTACTGGGGAAGTTCACCGTAGTCGGGTCGACGAAGGACTTGAACCCCGCCAGCTTGATGCACTTGAGCCGCACGCTCAGGCGTCCGTCAGGGCAGAAACCACCAGATCGCAGCTGCGCTGGGCGTAAGCCGTCAGCACTTCGCGGATCTGCGGAAAATCACGGGCCAGCACGGCAGCGAGCAAGCGCTCGAACAGTTCCAGGAATTCGCTCATCGACGCTTTGCGCTGGTCCAGGGCGAGGAAATACGCGCGGCTCATGGCCGGCTGCAGATTCTCGACGGTTTCCTGCAAGTACGGGTTGTTGGCGAACGGATACGCGGCGCGCATCACATTGAAGCTGTCGTCGACGAAGGTGCGGATGTCCTGACGCTCGTAGCTGGCCGTCAGGCGCTGCTGGATCTGCACGAACGGCGCCATGTCGGCCTGGGTTTTCCAGCTACTGGCCACCGAGTTACCGAGCAGAATGTAGAGCTCGCTCATCAATGTGCACAGGCTCCGCACCTTGTGCGCGGTGAGTTCGGTAACGTGGGCGCCACGTCGCGGCAGGATCGCGATCAGGTGCCGACGTTCGAGGATCAGCAAGGCCTCGCGAACCGAACCACGGCTGACATTGAGGGCCAGCGTGACTTTCTGTTCCTGGATGCGCTCTCCGGGCTTCATTTCGCCGCGAATGATACGTTCGGCGAGGTGGTGAGCGATTTGCTCGGCGAGGCTGTCCGGCGCCTTGAACGTCATGGTTGTTCTTCAAACTCTTCGATCTGTACAAGCGGCGCAGTGTAGCGCAATTGCTGCATCAGGGCGGAGTGCCCGCCCGGAGGTTTTTGGCACGATTCAAGCAAAAAAAGCAGGCGATCGAACCAACGACAATAATTAAGGAACAGGTGGTTAGTCGACAAATTGCAATTTCCTGACCCTTAAGTCAGAAAATCATTGACCGAAAAGTCAGACCTGCTAAATTCAGTTCCTGTCGGTTAACAACAATAATGAGTCTGCGAGGCCTTCCGTGATCCAGTTTTTACTAAACCAGGAACTCCGTAGCGAGCACGCCCTGGACCCGAACCTGACCGTGCTCAATTATCTGCGCGACCATGTGGGCAAGCCCGGCACCAAAGAAGGCTGCGCCAGCGGTGACTGCGGCGCCTGCACCGTGGTGGTCGGCGAATTGCAGACCGATGACGACGGCCGTGAACACATTCGCTATCGCAGCCTCAACTCGTGCCTGACGTTCGTGTCGTCCCTGCACGGCAAACAGCTCATCAGCGTTGAAGACCTCAAGCACAAGGGTGAACTGCACAGCGTGCAGAAAGCCATGGTCGAGTGCCACGGCTCGCAATGCGGCTTTTGTACCCCCGGCTTCGTGATGTCGCTGTTTGCCCTGCAAAAGAACAGCGATGCGCCGGACCATGCCAAGGCCCACGAAGCACTGGCCGGCAATCTGTGCCGCTGCACCGGCTACCGGCCGATCCTGGAAGCCGCCGAGCAGTCCTGCTGCGCCAAGCAACCGGACCAGTTCGACGCCCGCGAGGCCGACACCATCGCGCGCCTGAAAGCCATTGCCCCGACCGATATCGGCGAACTCAACAGTGGCGACAAGCGCTGCCTGGTGCCGCTGACCGTGGCCGACCTGGCCGACCTCTACGACGCTTATCCACAGGCCCGCCTGCTGGCCGGCGGTACTGACCTGGCGCTGGAAGTCACGCAGTTCCACCGCACTCTGCCGGTGATGATCTACGTCGGCAACGTCGCCGAGATGAAGCGCATCGAACGTTTTGACGATCGCCTGGAAATCGGCGCCGCCACGGCCCTGTCCGATTGCTACGAGGCCTTGAACGCCGAGTACCCGGACTTCGGTGAATTGCTGCATCGCTTCGCGTCGTTGCAGATCCGCAACCAGGGCACCCTTGGCGGCAACATCGGTAACGCCTCGCCGATTGGTGACTCACCGCCCCTGCTGATCGCCCTCGGCGCGCAAATCGTGCTGTGCAAAGGCGAAACCCGCCGCACCCTGGCACTGGAAGATTACTTCATCGATTACCGCGTCACGGCGCGCCAGGAAAGCGAGTTCATCGAGAAGATCATCGTGCCGCGCGCCAGCGTCGAAAAACTGTTCCGCGCCTACAAGATCTCCAAGCGCCTGGACGACGACATTTCTGCCGTGTGTGCAGCCTTCAACTTTCGCCTGGAGAACGGCGTGGTCGCTGAAGCCCGCGTCGCCTTCGGCGGCATGGCGGCCATCCCGAAACGCGCCGCTGCTTGCGAAGCCGCGTTGCTCGGCTCGCCATTCAACAGCACCACTATCGAGCGTGCCTGCGCTGCCCTGGCCGAAGACTTCACGCCGCTCTCGGACTTCCGTGCCAGCAAGGAATACCGCCTGCTCAGCGCGCAGAACCTGCTGCGCAAATACTTCATTGAACTGCAAACACCGCACATCGAGACTCGGGTGACCGCTTATGTCTAATCATCACGCCGTAGAGAAGACCCAAGCCGAACTGGCTGAACTGTTCGCCAAGGACCTGACCACCGGTGTCGGCCGCAGCGTCAAGCACGACAGCGCCGCCAAGCATGTGGCCGGCGAAGCGCAGTACATCGACGATCGCCTGGAGTTTCCAAACCAGTTGCACGTCTATGCACGCATGTCAGACCGTGCCCATGCCCGAATCATCAGCATTGACACCGCGCCCTGCTACGCCTTCGAAGGCGTGCGCATCGCCATCACCCACGAAGACGTGCCGGGCCTGAAAGACATCGGTCCGTTGCTGCCGGGCGATCCGCTGCTGGCCATCGATACTGTGCAATTCGTCGGTCAACCGGTGCTCGCCGTGGCCGCGAAAGACCTGGAAACCGCGCGTAAAGCGGCCATGGCCGCGATCATCGAATACGAAGACCTCGAGCCCGTGCTGGATGTGGTCGAAGCCCTGCGCAAACGCCACTTCGTACTCGACAGCCACACCCACAAACGCGGCGATTCGGCCACGGCGCTGGCCACCGCCGAGCACCGCATCCAGGGCACCCTGCACATCGGCGGCCAGGAGCACTTCTACCTGGAAACCCAGATCTCTTCGGTGATGCCCACCGAAGACGGCGGCATGATCGTCTACTGCTCCACCCAGAACCCCACCGAAGTGCAGAAACTGGTGGCCGAAGTGCTGGACGTGTCGATGAACAAGATCGTCGTCGACATGCGCCGCATGGGCGGCGGTTTCGGCGGCAAGGAAACCCAGGCGGCGAGCCCGGCGTGCCTGTGCGCGGTGATCGCGCACCTCACCGGCCAACCGACCAAGATGCGCCTGCCGCGTGTCGAAGACATGCTGATGACCGGCAAGCGTCACCCGTTCTATGTCGAGTACGACGTCGGCTTCGACAGCACCGGCCGCCTGCACGGCATCAACCTGGAACTGGCCGGCAACTGCGGTTGCTCGCCTGACCTGTCGGCGTCGATCGTCGACCGGGCGATGTTCCACTCGGACAACTCGTACTACCTGGGCGACGCGACCATCAACGGTCACCGCTGCAAGACAAACACCGCGTCGAACACCGCCTACCGTGGTTTCGGCGGCCCGCAAGGCATGGTTGCCATCGAAGAAGTGATGGACGCCATCGCCCGTTACCTGGCCCTCGATCCGCTGGCGGTGCGCAAGGCCAACTACTACGGCAAGACCGAGCGCAACGTCACCCACTACTACCAGACCGTCGAGCACAACATGCTCGAAGAGATGACCGTGGAACTTGAAGAAAGCAGCCAGTACGCCGAGCGTCGCGAAGCGATCCGTCGCTACAACGCCAACAGCCCGATCCTGAAAAAAGGCCTGGCGCTGACCCCGGTGAAATTCGGTATCTCTTTCACCGCCAGCTTCCTCAACCAGGCAGGTGCCTTGGTGCACGTCTACACCGACGGCAGCATCCACCTCAACCACGGCGGCACCGAAATGGGCCAGGGCCTGAACACCAAGGTCGCGCAGGTCGTGGCCGAAGTGTTCCAGGTGGAAATGGACCGCGTGCAAATCACCGCGACCAACACCGACAAGGTGCCGAACACCTCGCCGACCGCCGCTTCCAGTGGTGCCGACCTGAACGGCAAGGCTGCGCAGAACGCGGCTGAAACCATCAAGAAACGCCTGGTGGAATTCGCCGCGCGCCAATACAAGGTCAGCGAAGAAGACGTGGTATTCCACAACGGCCACGTGCGGGTCCGCGATCACATCCTGACCTTCGAAGCACTGATCCAGCAGGCGTATTTCGCCCAGGTGTCGCTGTCGAGCACCGGCTTCTACAAGACCCCGAAAATCTACTACGACCGCAGCCAGGCCCGTGGCCGTCCGTTCTACTACTTCGCCTTCGGCGCGGCGTGCTGCGAGGTGCTGGTCGATACCCTGACCGGCGAATACAAGATGCTGCGCACCGACATCCTCCACGACGTCGGCGCCTCGCTCAACCCGGCCATCGACATTGGTCAGGTCGAGGGCGGTTTCATCCAGGGCATGGGCTGGCTGACCATGGAAGAGCTGGTGTGGAACGACAAGGGCAAGCTGATGACCAACGGCCCGGCCAGCTACAAGATCCCGACCGCGGCGGACATGCCGCTGGACCTGCGCGTCAAGCTGGTGGAAAACCGCAAGAACCCGGAAGACACGGTGTTCCATTCCAAGGCCGTGGGCGAGCCGCCGTTCATGCTCGGCATCGCTTCGTGGTGTGCGATCAAGGACGCCGTGGCGAGCCTGGGCGATTACAAGCATCAACCGAAAATCGACGCACCGGCGACTCCGGAGCGGGTGCTGTGGGGTTGTGAGCAGATGCGCCAGCTGAAGGCGGCGAAGGCTGTCGAGACCGAGACCGAGTTGGCTTCGCTCTAGACCGAGGTGCGGCCTTCGCGAGCAGGCTCGCTCCCACAATGGATCTCCAGTGGGCACAAATTTTGTGAATGACAGAGATCAACATGTGGGAGCGAGCCTGCTCGCGAAGAGGCCCGAACAGACAACAAAGATGTCGAGGTGAACATGTACAACTGGATCGACGCCCTCGCCGACCTGCAAAACCGGGGTGAGCCCTGCGTGCTGGTCACCATCATCGAAGAGCTCGGCTCGACGCCGCGCAATGCCGGCTCGAAGATGGTCATCAGCGCTAACCAGAGCTTCGACACCATCGGTGGCGGGCACCTGGAATACAAGGCCATGAAGATCGCCCGTGAGATGCTCGCCAGCGGCAAGCAGGACACGCATCTGGAGCGCTTCAGCCTCGGCGCCAGCCTGGGCCAATGCTGCGGTGGTGCGACGGTATTGCTGTTCGAACCGATGGGCCAGGTGCAGGCGCAGATCGCCGTGTTCGGTGCCGGCCACGTGGGCCGAGCGCTGGTGCCACTGCTCGCTGGCCTGCCTTGCCGGGTGCGCTGGATCGACTCGCGGGAGGAAGAATTCCCCGAGCAGATCCCCCATGGCGTGCGCAAGATCGTCAGCGAAGAACCGGTGGATGAAATCGATGACCTGCCCGCCGGCAGCTATTGCATCGTGATGACCCACAACCATCAACTCGACCTCGAACTGACCGCTGCGATCCTCAAGCGCAACGACTTCGCCTACTTCGGCCTGATCGGTTCGAAGACCAAACGGGTGAAGTTCGAACATCGTCTGCGCGACCGCGGTTTCGACAGCAGCGTTGTGCAACGCATGCGCTGCCCGATGGGCATCGGCGAAGTCAAAGGCAAGCTGCCTGTGGAAATCGCCATCTCCATCGCCGGCGAAATCATCGCCACCTATAACGCGAACTTCGGGCAGCACACCGCCAGCGCCGGATCGATTGCCAAACTGCTGCCTGCGTCACGCCGCAGCCAAGCCTCCCATTGAGAATCCCCATGCCACTGACTCGCAAAGCCTACCGCGCCGCCATCCTGCACAGCATCGCCGACCCTGCCATCGTTGGTATCGAAGCGTCCTACGAGTATTTCGAAGACGGCTTGCTGGTTGTGGATAACGGCCAGATCAGCGCCCTCGGCCACGCCAGCGAACTGCTGCCGACCCTGCCGGCTGACGTCGAAATCACCCACTATCAGGACGCACTGATCACTCCCGGCTTCATCGACACCCATATCCACCTGCCGCAAACCGGCATGGTCGGCGCCTATGGCGAGCAGTTGCTGGACTGGCTCAACACCTACACCTTCCCGTGCGAAAGCCAGTTCGCCGACAAGGCCCACGCCGACCAGGTCGCGGACATTTTCATCAAGGAATTGCTGCGCAACGGCACCACCACTGCGCTGGTATTCGGCAGCGTGCACCCGCAATCGGTGAACTCGTTCTTCGAAGCGGCCGGGCAGCTCGACCTGCGGATGATCGCCGGCAAGGTGATGATGGACCGCAACGCCCCGGACTACCTGACCGACACCGCCGAATCCAGCTACGTGGAAAGCAAGGCGCTGATCGAGCGCTGGCACGGCAAGGGTCGCCTGCACTACGCGGTCACCCCACGCTTCGCACCGACCAGCACTCCGGAACAGCTAACCCTGGCCGGCCAGTTGCTGAGCGAATACCCGGATCTGTACATGCAGACCCACATCAGTGAAAACCTCAAGGAAATCGAGTGGGTCAAGGCGCTGTTCCCGGAGCGCAAGGGCTACCTGGACGTCTACGACCACTACCAGTTGCTCGGCGAGCGCTCGGTGTTCGCCCACGGTGTGCACCTGTGCGATGACGAGTGCGCGCGACTGGCGGAAACCGGTTCGGCCATCTCGTTCTGCCCGACCTCGAACTTCTTCCTCGGCAGCGGCCTGTTCAACCTGCCGATGGCCGAGAAGCACAACCTCAATGTCGGCATCGGCACCGATGTCGGCGGCGGCACCAGTTTCTCGCTGCTGCAAACCCTCAACGAAGCCTACAAGGTCATGCAACTGCAAGGTGCGCGCCTGAGCCCGTTCAAGTCGCTGTACCTGGCCACCCTCGGTGGCGCCCGCGCGCTGCGCCTGGAAGACAAGATCGGCAACCTGCAACAGGGCACCGACGCCGACTTCCTCGTGTTGGACTACAACGCCACACCGCTGCTGGGCTATCGCCTGAAGCAGGCCAATAACATCGCCGAGACGTTGTTTGTGTTGATGACGCTGGGTGATGACCGGACTGTGCTGCAGACCTATGCGGCAGGGAATCTGGTGCATCAGCGCTAAATTCTGCCGGGCATAAAAAATCCCCCGTATTCGTCAGATTCCGGGGGATTTTTTTGATCCTCTGTAGGAGCGAGCTCGCTCGCGATGAAGCCGAGGGCGCCACGGGGTGTCAGGCTTCCCGCGTAATCGTTAACGACCATCGCGAGCAGGCTCGCTCCTACAGGGGCGGTGTTAGATTTTCGCCGGCGAGCGCCCTGGCTTCTTGGTCTGCAACAAATGCGAGAACACCGCATGCAGATCATCTGAAGCACTTTCCTCGTCGAGGTTGAGCTTGCTGTCGATGTGATCCATGTGATGCATCATCAGGTTGACCGCCAGTTCAGCGTCGCGCTTCTCGATGGCGTCGATCAACTGGGTGTGCTCGTCGTAGGAGCAGTGGGAACGGTTGCCGCTTTCGTACTGGGCGATGATCAGCGAAGTCTGGGACACCAGGCTGCGCTGGAAACTGATCAACGGGGCGTTTTTCGCCGCTTCAGCCAGTTTCAGGTGGAATTCGCCCGACAGGCGGATACCGGCACCACGGTCGCCACGGGAAAAACTGTCGCGCTCGTCGCTGACCATCTGGCGCAATTCGGCAATCTGCTCGGCGGTTGCGTGCTGAACGGCCAGCTCGGTGATCGCGCGCTCGACCAGACGGCGGGCCATGAACACCTGGCGCGCCTCCTCAACACTCGGACTGGCGACGACGGCGCCGCGATTCGGACGCAGCAACACCACACCTTCATGGGCCAGGCGCGACAAGGCGCGGCGAATGATGGTGCGGCTGACCCCGAAAATTTCCCCCAGCGCTTCTTCGCTCAACTTGGTGCCGGGCGCCAGGCGCTGTTCGAGGATGGCCTCGAAGATATGCGCGTAGACAATATCGTCCTGGGTACCGCTACGGCCGGCTTTGCCTGCTCGCGGTTGTTTCTTTAGGGGTTGCAACTGTTCGTTCATGGGCACTCGAGTCGGAAGAACTGCGGCGAATTGACGGTGACTGTATGACGGCACGGCGGGTCGCTGGCAAGTATCGCGTAAATAACATAACGATTGTACACAATGGACGGTGGCAACACGACTGTACGGCTGAATGTTGCTTCGGCTGTATCGCAACGTCTGGTTACTTTTGAGTTTAGGCTTAAACCCGAAATCCGTGGGTTGAACAGATCCATTGTAGGAGCCGGCTTGCCGGCGAAGGCGTCCTCGGGCTTTGTGCAAACCTTGAGGACGCCTTCGCTGGCAAGCCAGCTCCTACAGGGGCGAGCAGGATTTCGGATATTTTCATCCTTATAAGGAACACCCCCGTCATGAACGACGCCACGCACATGCAAATCCGCCCGTTGGCCGACACCTCGCCCTCGGCCATCGTCGCCGGATTCATCGCCATGATGACCGGCTACACCAGTTCCCTGGTGCTGATGTTCCAGGCCGGGCAGGCGGCGGGCCTGAGCAGCGGGCAGATTTCTTCGTGGATCTGGGCAATTTCCATCGGCATGGCGGTGTGCTCCATCGGCCTGTCCTTGCGCTATCGCACGCCGATCACCATTGCCTGGTCGACCCCCGGCGCCGCGCTGCTGATCACCAGCCTTGGCGGCGTGAGCTATGGCGAAGCCATCGGTGCCTATATCACCTGTGCGGTACTGGTGACGATTTGCGGGCTGACCGGCAGCTTCGAACGGCTGATGAAAAAGATTCCAGCATCCCTGGCCGCTGCCCTGCTGGCGGGGATCCTGTTCAAGATCGGCAGCGAGATTTTCGTCGCAGCGCAACACCGCACCGCCCTGGTACTGGGGATGTTTGTCACTTATCTGGTGGTCAAGCGCCTGTCGCCACGCTATGCAGTGTTGGCGGCATTGCTGATCGGCACGGCATTGTCGGGCTTCATGGGGCTGCTGGACTTCAGCGGTTTCCACCTGGAAGTGGCCACGCCGGTCTGGACCACGCCGCACTTCTCCCTGGCCGCGACCATCAGCATTGGCATCCCGCTGTTTGTCGTCGCCATGACCTCACAAAACATGCCCGGTATCGCCGTATTGCGCGCCGATGGCTACACGGTGCCCGCCTCGCCGCTGATCACCACCACCGGCATCGCCAGTTTACTGTTGGCACCGTTCGGCTCCCACGGGATCAACCTGGCGGCGATCAGCGCGGCGATCTGCACCGGACCGCACGCCCATGAGGATCGCCACAAACGCTACACCGCAGCCGTCTGGTGCGGAGTTTTCTACGGGATCGCCGGGGTGTTCGGCGCGACGCTCGCAGCATTGTTTGCCGCGCTGCCCAAGGAACTGGTGCTGTCGATTGCGGCGCTGGCGCTGTTCGGCTCGATCATCAACGGCTTGAGCATCGCCATGAGCGAAGTGAAGGAACGTGAAGCAGCGCTGATCACCTTCATGGTCACGGCATCGGGGCTGACGCTGTTTTCCATCGGGTCGGCGTTCTGGGGGATTGTCGCGGGGGTTGTGACGCTGCTGATCCTGAACTGGCGCAAGGCCCTGTAGGAGCGAGCTTGCTCCGGGCGGCGTTCCGACGATGAACCTGAGAGCACTGCGGGGTGTCAGGTTTCAAGCGTTATCGTTGACGACCTTCGCGAGCAAGCTCGCTCCTACAAAAAAAAGCAAAAAAAACGGCGACCCTTGGGTCGCCGTTTTTTTCAGAACATCAAGCTACCGGATTGATCGGCTTTTCCGGGTACCAGACGTCCAGCAGCGGGCTGACTTCAACGCTGGTCAGCTCGGTGCGGCCTTTGAGCCAGGCTTCAACGGCAGCGCGCTGTTCAGCGCTGACCGAGCCACGCTTCTGCAGGCAAACCAGACCGTAGTCGTCGCCGCCAACATAGCCCAGACCGTTGGCTTCCATGGCTTCTTTGAGGAACGCGTCGAGGAAAGCATCAATGGCTGCATCAGCCAAATCTTCTTTGAAATCCAGGTTCAGTTCGAAACCCAGCTCTTGAAATTCATCGACGCACAGTTTTTTGCGCAGACGCTGGGAACGGTTAGTCGCCATTGAAACAATCCTCTTAAGTAATAACGGCCGGCACTTTAGCAGTTTAAGCCGCCGATTGCCTGACTCTCTGGGCCACGATGCCTACCGTCGGTAAAAAAATAGCCGATCAGAATGCCCGCGCACGGCACAAGCGGCGACACCTTGGGGCATAATGCCGACACTTTCATGACCATTGAGGGAATTTATCTCCATGCCCTCACCTTATTTCCCCTCGGCTGTAGGGTTTTATTTCAGATGATCAAATCTTTGCGTCCATTGCTGTTGGCCGGTTTTCTTCTCCCCCTGGCCCTTCCCGTTTACGCCGCTCCAATCAATACCGCGTTGTCGCCCAACGTTGAAAAAGCCCTGAAAGCCAGCAAGTTGCAGGACAACGCCCTATCGCTGGTGATGATCCCGCTCACCGGCCCCGGCACCGCGACGGTGTTCAATGCCGACGTCTCGGTCAACCCGGCGTCGACCATGAAACTGGTCACCACCTACGCGGCCCTGGAAATGCTCGGCCCGAACCACCAGTGGAAAACCGAGTTCTACACCGACGGCACCTTGAGTGGCGGCATTCTCAACGGCAACCTCTACCTCAAGGGCGGCGGCGATCCGAAGCTGAACATGGAAAAACTCTGGTTGCTGATGCGTGACCTGCGTGCCAACGGCGTGACCCAGGTCACCGGCGACCTGGTGCTGGATAAAACCTTCTTCGTGCAACCGCAACTGCCGGAGTTCAATGACGACGGCAACGACGAGAACAAGCCGTTCCTGGTCAAACCCGACTCGCTGCTGGTCAACCTCAAGGCGCTGCGCTTCGTCGCGCGTAATGACTCGGGCAAGGTGCTGGTCTCGGTGGAACCGCCGATTGCGACCATCCGCATCGACAACCAGGTCAAGGCCCTCAATTCCAAACAATGCACCGGTGGCGTGCGTTACAACCCGGTGACGCAGGCGGATGGCAGCATGACCGTGACGGTCGGCGGCCAACTGGGTGAAGGCTGCAGCTCGCAGACTTACCTGTCACTGCTCGACCACGCGACCTACACCGCCGGCGCCGTCCGCGCGATCTGGAAGGAACTGGGTGGCAGCATTCAGGGCAAGGATGTGCTGGCGCCAACACCGAAAGATGCCAAGGTCCTGGCCCGGGCGTTCTCGCCAGACCTGGCGGAAATCATCCGCGACATCAACAAGTACAGTAACAACACCATGGCCCAGCAGTTGTTCCTGAGCCTGGGCCAACGCTTCCGCACCGATGCCGATGGTGACGACGCCAAGGCCGCCCAGCGTGTCGTGCGTCAGTGGCTGGCGAAAAAAGGCATCACCGCGCCGCACCTGGTGATGGAGAACGGTTCCGGCCTGTCCCGTGCCGAGCGTGTCAGCGCCCGGGAAATGGCCTCGATGCTCGAAGCTGCATGGCACAGCCCGTATGCCGCCGAGTACATCAGTTCGATGCCGATTGCCGGCACCGACGGCACCATGCGCAAGCGCCTGAAGACCACTGCGATGCGCGGCGAAGCCCACGTCAAGACCGGCACCCTGAACACCGTGCGGGCGATTGCCGGCTTCAGTCGCGACGTCAACGGCAACACCTGGGCGGTGGTGGCGATCCTCAACGACAAGGCCCCGTTCGGCGCCTCTTCGGTGCTCGATCAGGTGCTGCTGGACCTGTACCACCAACCGAAAGTGCCACAGACGGCTTCGGTGCTGTAAGCACAGCACTGCCCCCTGTGGGAGCGAGCCTGCTCGCGAAAGCGTCAGCCCAGTCAATACTGATGGTGACTGACACTCCGCTTTCGAGTTCAGGCTCGCTCCCACAGGTACCGCATGCACTCCGGATTAATTCATCTCCCCCTCAACCCGATCCCTTCCCGCCTGCTTCGCCGCATAGACCCCCGAATCCGCGCGCAACAGCAAGGCATCGGCGCCCTCGCCGGCCCGCCAGCTGGCAATCCCGAAACTGGCGGTAACCGTACCGACATCTTCAATGGGTGAACTGCGCAAGCCTTGCCACAATTGCCGGGCCAACATATAGGCATGTTCGCCGCTGATATCCGGGCACAGCACCATGAACTCCTCACCGCCCAGGCGGCAGAACACATCGGTACGGCGCAGCCGGTGACCGATCCGTTCGCACACTGCCTGCAACACCCGATCACCGATGGCATGGCCGTGCAGGTCATTGATGCGCTTGAAATGGTCGATATCGAGCATGATCACCGACAGATTCCCACCGCCGCGCTCCACCCGGGCCATTTCGGTGGTCAGGCGTTCCTGGAAATAACGCCGGTTGTAGATACCGGTCAGCGAATCGGTGACCGACAACGCGCGCAATTCTTCCTCCACCCGCTTCATATCGGAAATGTCCGAGATGTAGCCGTGCCACAGCACACCGCCACCGGGCAGTTCCTCCGGAGTGGCTTCGCCGCGCACCCAACGCAAACCACGTTGCGGCAGTTGCACCCGGTATTCCTCGCGCCAGGGGCTGAGGGTGTCGGCCGAGGCGCGGATCGAGGCACGGACACGGGTGGTGTCCAGAGGGTGAATCCGGGTGAAGATCGCTTCGGCATTGAGCACCAGCACGTCGGGTTCGAGTTCGTAGATCTCGCGAATGCCGTCGCTGGCGTAGATCACACTGAAGCGTCCGTCGAACTCCATCTTGAACTGATAGATGCCACCGGGCACGTGGGCACTGAGTTTCTTCAACAGCAGGTCCCGCGCCGCGAGCGCTTCGTGGACCCGTTTGCGTTCGGTGATGTCGATGCACACCGCCAGGTGCCCGACCCACAGGCCTTGCTCGTCGAGCACTGGCGTGGTGAGCATGTTGACCATCAAATGGCTGCCATCGCCGCGCATCAGCGTCCACTCCCGCGCCTCGTGGTTGCCCTCCACGTCGCCTTCGACCAGCATCGCGTGGCAGGTTGGAACCGGCTTGCCATAGCGTGCGCTCAACTGCGCCGAGCGAGCGACCAACTCCCGGGACAGATGCAGGTTCTCCAGGGTCATGTGCCCCACCACCTCGGCACTGGTATAGCCAAGCATCTGCTCGGCACCGGCGTTGAAGGTACTGATGACGCCGCGCAAGTCGGTGGCGATGATCGCGACCTGGGTAGCGGCATTCAGCACGCCACGCAATTGACCATGGGTACGACGCAGCTCCTGTTCTCGATCCCGCAGCTCCCGGGTGCGTTGCTCGACCAGTTTCAGCGCCCGCTGCCGCTGACTGACCAGCACATACAGCAAGGCACTGAGCAACACGCTGAGCAAACCACCCAACACCACCAGACTGGTCACGGAAGAATGGTTGGCCTGCACGAACGTGTCGCTGGGCTGGATATCGACTTGATAGTCATGGTCGGCCAGGCGCAACAGGCGCGTGGCCGACAACTCGCTGATAGCCGGCGGGTTGGCCGATTCGAACAGCACCTCGTGCTGCTCGGCGGTCGACAAATCGAGGATACGCACCGAGAGATAGTCACGGCTCTCTTCCGGCAGTCCGTCCGCCAGCAACTGGCGCATGCTGATCACTGCCATGACATAACCGTAGGGTTTCGTGGCTTTGTGGTCCTGACTGTTATGTTGCGTGACCGGCGTGACCGGCGTGACCAGCAGCACGCCTCGCGCATAAGCCGGCTCGATACTCACAAGCTGCATCGGTTGCGACACTGCCATGCCACCACGCTGATCGGCCCGATCGAGCGTGGCACGCCGTAACGGCTGGGCCAGCAAGTCGTAACCGAGGGGGGAGCCGAGTCTGCTTTGCGTCTGGCTATACAGGACCGCTACGTATTCATCTCGCACGCCGGCCAGTTGCAATTGGCCATCAGCGTTGAGTTCTCTCAGGGTGAAGCTGCTCAAGCCTTCGTCACGCACTCGCCCCTCGAACGCCGCCCGCTCGTCACGAGTGACCCGTTTGGCAAAGGAATAAGCCTGGGTTCGCAGTAGTAAAGGCTGGGTGTAACCGTCGAAATCCGCTCGAGAAACCGAATCGGAGTTGGCGAAAAACCGGCGCAGGCCATCGAGACGCTGCTCCTGATCTTCAAAACGCTCTTCGATACGGCTGTAACGCTCACTGGCCAGCAGTTGAAAGCGTTGCCGCAATTGATGGTGAAACAGATTCAGCGTCGACCACGCCAGTAACCCGGTGAGCACCCCGCCGACAAGCAATACCAACAGCGCGACCAGCCAGGCCGAAACATCTTCGCTGATAAAACCCAGGATCTTGGGGCGCACGGCGTGCAACGACATAAAACGCAAACTCAAAACGCCAGGTGCGGAGAAGCCCTTTGGCCATGGACTGAGTTATAGCTATTAGCCACTAATTTGACCAGCACTGTAGGAGCGAGCTCGCTCGCGATGGACTCAAGAACACCGCGTGCATTCAGAAAGCACGCGTTATCGTTGTCGACCATCGCGAGCAGAGCTCGCTCCTACACAGATCCAGGTGTCAACGTGCCATGATTTTCCAGGCGCGATGGATTTTGGCGTTGCGGGAAAAATCCGGATCGATGGTCTGGGCAGTGATCTCCTCGACGGCATAACGCTCGCCGAGATTGGCTTCCAGTTCGAACTTGCGGAAGTTGTTGGAGAAGTACAACACACCGCCGGGCGCCAGTCGCGCCATGGCCAGGTCAATCAATTGCACCTGGTCGCGCTGCACGTCGAAGACACCTTCCATGCGTTTGGAGTTGGAGAACGTCGGCGGGTCGATGAAGATCAGGTCGTACTCGTCACGACTGGCTTCAAGCCACGCCATCACATCGCCCTGCTCCAGGCGGTTCTTGTCGGAAAAACCGTTCAACGACAGGTTGCGCCGCGCCCAGTCCAGATAGGTTTTCGACAGGTCGACACTGGTGGTGCTGCGCGCGCCGCCCTTGGCCGCATGCACACTGGCCGTTGCGGTGTAGCAGAACAGATTGAGGAAGCGTTTGCCGGCCGCCTCCTTCTGGATACGCATGCGCATCGGCCGATGGTCGAGGAACAGCCCGGTGTCGAGGTAGTCGGTGAGATTCACCAGCAGCTTCACGCCGCCTTCATTGACTTCGACGAACTTGCCCTGCGCCGCCTGGCGCTCGTATTGTTTGGTGCCGCTCTGACGCTCGCGGCGCTTGACCACCACGCGGCTCTTGTCGATGTTCAACGCCTGCGGGATGGCTGCCAGGGCATCGAACATACGGCCCGAGGCCTTTTCCGGATCGATGGATTTCGGCGCGGCGTACTCCTGGACGTGGACCCAATCGTGATACAGGTCGATGGCCATGGAGTATTCAGGCATGTCGGCGTCATACACGCGGTAACAGTCGATGCCTTCACGCTTGACCCACTTGCCCAGGGCCTTGAGGTTCTTTTGCAGGCGGTTGGCGAACATCTGCCCGCCTTCGCTCAGGCGCGGCTGCTCGACCACCGGCGCCGGAGCCGGCATCGGTTTGATCGGGTTGCCGTTCTTGTTGAACTTGCGTTCCTGCGGCTCGTTCGGCGCCTGATCGTAGGCGGCTTGCTCACGCTCGATCTGGCGCTGCTCCGGGGTACGGCGCTCGCCGGTGACGAACTGGTCCGGCAGCACCTTGATCAGCAGCAGCTTGCACGGCAAGGCACCGTTCCAGAACGAATACTGCTTGTGACTGCGGATACCCATGCGCTTGCCCAGGTCCGGCGCGCCGGTGAACACCGCCGCTTCCCAGTTCAGGCAGGCCTGACGCAGGCGCTCGCCAAGGTTCTGGTAGAGGTAGAGCAGGCTCGCCTCGTCACCCAGACGCTCGCCGTATGGAGGGTTGCAGATCACCAGGCCTTTCTGGTTCTGGTCCGGGCGCGGCTCGAAAGTCGCGACCTCACCCTGGTAGATTTTGATCCACTCGCTCAGGCCGGCACGTTCGACGTTGTTGCGGCCCGGTTGAATCAGCCGTGGGTCGGCTTCGTAACCGCGAATCCACAATGGTGTTTTGGCCAGGCCGGCAGCGGCGCGCTCGGACGCTTCTTCGTGGAGTTTTTTCCACAGCGCCGGGACGTGACCGAGCCAGGCGGTGAAGCCCCACTGCTCGCGACGCAGGTTCGGCGCGATGTCGGCGGCGATCATCGCCGCTTCCACCAGGAAGGTACCGACACCGCACATCGGGTCGGCCAGCGCGCCGCCTTCGGCCGCGATACGTGGCCAGCCGGAACGGATCAGGATGGCGGCCGCGAGGTTTTCCTTCAGCGGTGCCGCACCTTGCTGCAGGCGATAGCCGCGCTGGTGCAGGCTGTGGCCGGACAGGTCAAGGGACAGAATCGCTTCGCCACGGTCCAGGCGCAGGTGAATGCGCAGGTCCGGGTTGAGCTTGTCGATGGACGGACGGTCGCCTTGCGGGGTGCGCAGCTTGTCGACGATGGCGTCCTTGACCTTCAGCGCGCCAAAGTGGGTGTTGTCGATACCCGAGCCATGACCGCTGAATTCGACGGCCAGGGTGCCGTCATTGAGCATGTGGTCTTGCCACTCGATGTCCAACACGCCGTGGTACAGGTCTTCGGCGTCCTTCATCGGGAAACGTTTGAGCACCAACAGCACGCGGTTGGCCAGACGCGACCACAGGCACAGGCGATAAGCGGTTTCCATGGTGGCCATGCCGCGCACGGCCGAGGTGTGCTCCCGCGCTTCCTCAAGGCCAAGCCCGACGGCTTCCTCGATGAGCAGGCCTTCAAGGCCTTTTGGGCAAGTGAGGAAGAGTTCGAAACGATCGGACATGGGAATTCCAGAACCTTTAGCTGAGTGACCGGGCAACGCATTGCCGGTCCGGTTTTCAATCAGGCGCTTTTCTCGAAGAGCGCCCGCGTGGCACGAAGGTGTGCCGCTCCACCCCTGCTGCCCGGGTTAAATGAGCTTAGATGCAAGGACAGATAAAAAAGTTGATGCAACAAAATGTCATAAGTCGACCCTTCGTCGAATAGTGCTTCCCGGCAACGGGAGCCATTCTCACTAAAGGATTAAGCCCATCATCCAGCGCAGGGCCGATCATACCGGGGTTTGGCCAATAAATACGGTAAAACACGCTGTTACTTATGGCCTTAACACATGAACAGTTACGTCCTTATGACAAAACGATCATTCCCTCGATGTGACGCATTGGTTAGAACTCAATACAGGTTGGCGCCGCAATGACGCCAACACTTTGGCTCGTCACGCCGGCAACGAGCCCCCAACGGCAGGGTTTCCTGCCAGACCTCAATTGAGGTCGACGCGATAAATACAGTCAACAAGTGAGGGCAACACCCTATGAGAAGACTTAAGCGTGATCCGTTGGAAAGAGCATTTTTGCGCGGATATCAATATGGCGTTGGTGGTAAATCCCGTGAGCTTTGCCCATTTACTCTACCGTCGGTACGTCAAGCCTGGATCAACGGCTGGCGAGAAGGACGCGGCGACAACTGGGACGGTATGACCGGCACTGCGGGAATCCACAGACTCAACGAACTTCACGCCGTCGGCTAATTACAGGGCATAACACTCCGACACGACAATCTGACTTTGTACTGAATTAACCATGCGCGTCCCATCCGGACGGCGGGCTCCGGCCCAGGGGCTCCTTTTATGGAGCCCTTTTTTATGCTCGCTCGTTGGTCCAAACAATCCCCTGTAGGAGCAGCCGGTCGACGCTCGATTGCTCGCGATGGACCTCAACGATGACGCAGCGCATCTGGTAGCCAGCGTTGTCTGTAGGTTTTTCGCGAGCAAGCTCGCTCCTACAAAGGATCAGCGTAGCGCTGCGATTGCGTCTACCGACTCGCGAATCAGCGCCGGGCCTTTGTAGATGAAACCCGAGTAGATCTGCACCAGGCTCGCGCCTGCGGTGATTTTTTCTGCGGCGTGCTTGCCTTCGGTAATGCCGCCGGCAGCGATGATCGGCAGTCGACCACCCAGCTCCGATGCCAGCACTGTCACGGTGTGGGTGCTCTTGTCGCGAACCGGTGCGCCGGACAAACCACCGGCTTCGTCACCATGCTCCAAGCCTTCGACGCCTACGCGGCTCAGGGTGGTATTAGTCGCAATGACGGCATCCATTCCGGTTTCGATCAGCGCTTGCGCAACCTGTGCGGTTTCTTCGTCGCTCATGTCTGGCGCAATCTTGATCGCCAGCGGGACATGTTTGCCATGACGCAATGCCAGTTCCGCGCGGCGCTCGGCCAGATCGGCCAGCAACTGCTTGAGCGAGTCGCCAAATTGCAGGCTGCGCAGCCCCGGCGTGTTCGGCGAACTGACGTTGATCGTCACATAGCTGGCGTGGGCGTAAACCTTGTCCAGGCAGATCAGGTAGTCGTCCACGGCACGCTCGACCGGCGTATCGAAGTTCTTGCCGATGTTGATGCCCAGCACGCCCTTGTACTTGGCCGCCGCCACACGAGCCAGCAGGTGATCGACGCCCAGGTTGTTGAAACCCATGCGATTGATGATCGCCTCGGCTTGCGGCAAACGGAACAGGCGTGGCTTCGGGTTGCCCGGCTGCGGACGCGGCGTGATGGTGCCGATTTCGACAAAACCGAAACCCAGTTGGGCGAAACCATCGATGGCCGCACCACTCTTGTCCAGACCGGCGGCCAGTCCCACCGGATTCGGGAAGTCCAGGCCCATGACATTCACCGGCATCTTCGCCGGGGCCTTGCACAGCAAGCCGTTGAGCCCAAGACGCCCGCCCGCGCCGATCAGGTCCAGGGACAGATCGTGGGAGGTTTCCGGGGAGAGTTTGAACAACAGCTGACGGGCCAGGGTGTACATGGGCGGATTTGACTCGATTGGCGGCGAATTGAGGCGGCGATTATAGCCGGGCATCGGGGCTGCAAGCGAGGCGCGTGAGCAAATCAGCGGTTAATGGCATATGCCTTGCACCAATCCAGGTACCAGCACCCATGCCGACGACGGAATGTGTGCAAAGACAATGGCGTCGTCCACGGCCTGCTCATGCAAGGACTCGGGACGACGTTTTTTTTGCAAGGTGAACACGCGATGAACGAACCGTCAGCCGGCCCTCTGGCCTGGGTCAATGGCAGCGATGCCCCGGAAAAAACCGAAATCAATCTCGGTTTCATGGCCCTGAGCGACTGCGCCTCGGTGGTGGTCGCCGCCACCCAGGGCTTCGCCCAACCCCACGGCTTGACCCTGAATCTCAAGCGCCAGTCGTCCTGGGCCAACCTGCGGGACAAACTGGTCAGCGGTGAACTCGATGCCGCCCACAGCCTCTACGGTCTGATTTACGCCGTACACCTGGGCATCGGTGGCGTGGCGGCGACCGACATGGCCGTGCTGATGGGCCTGAATCAGAACGGCCAAAGCATCAATCTGTCCGGCGGCTTGCAGGCGCTTGGAGTGACCAGTCCTGAAGCACTGGATCGGCACGTGCACCAAACTCGCTCAAAACTCACCTTCGCCCAGACTTTTCCAACAGGCACCCACGCCATGTGGTTGTATTACTGGCTCGCCAGCCAGGGCATTCACCCATTGCAGGATGTCGACAGCGTGGTGGTGCCGCCACCGCAAATGGTCGCGCACCTGCGAGCCGGGCGTATCGACGGGTTCTGCGTCGGCGAACCCTGGTCCGCCAGCGCCGTGCAACAGGACCTCGGCTTCACCCTGGCCACGACCCAGACCCTCTGGCCCGATCATCCGGAAAAAGTCCTGGGCTGCACCCGCGCGTTCGTCGAGCAATACCCCAATACTGCCCGGGCATTGGTGAGGGCGGTTCTGGAGGCCAGCCGCTTCATCGAAGAAAGCACCGAGAATCGCCGCAGTACCGCACAATTGCTCAGTGCCGATCAGTACCTTGACGCGCCACTGGACTGTATCGAACCGCGCCTGCTGGGCGAATACGCCGACGGCCTTGGCCATCGCTGGCAAGACCCGCACGCACTGCGCTTGCACGGGGATGGCGAGGCCAACTGGCCGTACCTGTCCGACGGCATGTGGTTCATGACCCAGTTCCGCCGCTGGGGCTTGTTGCGCGATGACCCGGACTATCTCGCGGTGGCCCGGCAGGTCCAGCAACTGGGCCTCTACCGTGAGGCCGCCAGTGCCGTCGGCGTCGCCTCGCCAGCCGAGGAAATGCGCAGCAGCCAGTTGATCGACGGCAAAATCTGGGACGGCTCGGACCCGGCCGGTTATGCCCGCAGTTTCAAACTGCACGCCATGAGCGACAGCTCCCCTCGATCCGCCAGCCGCTGACAGGAGACCACGAACATGCTGCGTATCCTGCTGATCAACGACACCGCGAAAAAAGTCGGACGCCTGAAGGCCGCCCTGACCGAGGCCGGATTCGAAGTGATCGATGAATCCGGCCTGACCATCGACCTGCCCGAACGCGTCGAAACGGTGCGTCCGGATGTGATTCTGATCGATACCGAGTCACCGGGTCGCGATGTCATGGAACAAGTGGTGCTGGTGACTCGCGACCAGCCACGACCGATTGTGATGTTCACCGACGAACACGACCCCGGTGTGATGCGACAGGCGATCAAGTCCGGAGTCAGTGCCTACATCGTCGAAGGCATTCACGCACAACGCCTGCAGCCGATTCTCGATGTGGCCATGGCGCGCTTCGAAAGCGATCAGGCCTTGCGTGCCCAATTGCAGGCCCGCGACCAGCAACTGGCCGAGCGCAAGCGCATCGAACTGGCCAAGGGGCTGCTGATGAAAATGAAGGACTGCAACGAAGAAGAAGCCTACACCCTGATGCGCCGCCAGGCGATGAGCCGCCAGCAGAAGCTGATTCAGGTGGCGGAGCAGATTATTGCCATGAGCGAACTGCTGGGTTGAACAACATAAAGATCGCAGCCTTCGGCAGCTCCTACGGGATGCACACATTCCCCTGTAGGAGCTGCCGAAGGCTGCGATCTTTTTTGCTTTACCCAAATTTCCGATATGGCACAGATCTGGCTAGGTAATCGGTACAGGTAACCAACGGCGGTTGCCCCACCTACGACAAAGACGTCGCGCACCTCATTTGCCCCAGGCGAATCGGGTGGCGGCGTTTTTTCGTTTTGGCCCCACAGCACGGGGCCGGTGGTGCGGCCGTAACGGCGCCCCACCTGCAAGCTCATGACTCCTTTCGAGACTCTTCACAGCTGAGGTGCGCGATGAATTCAAGCTTCTGGAAATCTGGCCATACACCCACATTGTTCGCAGCCTTCCTCTACTTCGACCTGAGCTTCATGGTCTGGTACCTGCTCGGTCCGTTGGCGATACAGATCGCCGCCGACCTGCACCTGACGACGCAGCAACGCGGGCTGGTGGTCGCCACGCCTATCCTGGCCGGAGCGGTCTTGCGTTTCGTGATGGGGATGCTGGCTGATCGCCTGTCGCCCAAAACCGCCGGGCTGATCGGTCAGGTCATCGTGATCTGCGCGCTGTTCGGCGCCTGGAAACTCGGTATCCACAGCTACGAGCAAGCGTTGCTGCTGGGTCTGTTCCTCGGCATGGCCGGCGCTTCTTTCGCCGTCGCCCTGCCCCTGGCATCGCAGTGGTATCCGCCGCAGCATCAAGGCAAGGCCATGGGCATCGCCGGTGCGGGGAACTCGGGCACGGTGTTCGCCGCATTGATCGCTCCGGTGCTGGCGGCGGCGTTTGGCTGGAGCAACGTGTTCGGGTTCGCCCTGATCCCGCTGATTCTGGCCTTGATCGTCTTCGCCTGCCTGGCCAAAAACGCCCCCGAGCGGCCAAAAGCCAAAGCCATGGCCGACTACTTCAAGGCCCTGGGCGATCGCGACAGCTGGTGGTTCATGTTTTTCTATAGCGTGACGTTCGGCGGTTTCATCGGCCTGGCCAGTGCCCTGCCCGGTTATTTCAACGACCAGTACGGCCTGAGCCCGGTCACTGCCGGCTACTACACCGCCGCCTGTGTGTTCGGCGGCAGCCTGATGCGCCCTCTGGGCGGCGCGCTGGCCGACCGGTTCGGCGGCATTCGGACCTTGTTGGCGATGTACACCGTCGCGGCGATCTGCATTACCGCTGTCGGCTTCAACCTGCCGAATTCCTACGCCGCACTGGCACTTTTCGTCTGCACCATGCTCGGTTTGGGTGCAGGCAATGGCGCAGTGTTCCAGTTGGTGCCGCAGCGTTTTCGTCGGGAAATCGGCGTGATGACCGGTCTGATCGGCATGGCCGGCGGCATCGGTGGGTTTGCCCTCGCGGCCGGCATGGGCGCGATCAAGCAAAGCACCGGCAGCTATCAACTGGCGCTGTGGTTGTTCGCCAGCCTCGGCGTACTTGCCTGGTTCGGTCTACATGGGGTGAAACGTCGCTGGAGAACCACTTGGGGTTCGGCAGCCGTCACCGCTGCACGGGTGTGAGGACTGCATGAGCCTGCAACTGAGCTTCGCCGAACACAGTGCCATCGGCCCCCGCGAGGAGAACCAGGACGCTCTGCGCCTGGTCACTCCGGCCCCGGCGCTGGCGGCGAGCAAAGGTTACCTGTTCGCCATCGCTGACGGCGTCAGCCAATGTGCCGATGGCGGCCTCGCGGCCCGTTCGACCTTGCAGGCCCTGGCGCTGGACTACTACGCCACCCCGGAAACCTGGGGCGTCGCCCAGGCATTGGATCGCCTGCTGCTGGCGCAAAATCGCTGGTTGCAGGCTAACGGTGGTGGCCAACCGCTGCTGACCACAGTCAGTGCCTTGGTGATGCGCGGCCGGCGTTTTACCTTGGCTCACGTTGGCGATTGCCGGGTTTATCGCTGGCACGCCGACACGCTGCAACGGGTGAGCGAGGATCACGTCTGGGACCAGCCGGGCATGCAGCATGTGCTTAAGCGGGCCCTCGGGCTGGATCAACACTTGGTGCTGGACTTTCTCGATGGCGAACTTCGGCTGAACGAGAGTTTCGTGCTGCTCAGCGACGGCATCTGGGCCGTGCTGGGCGACACGGCCATTGCGGCGATTCTGCGGGATCAGCCTGATTTGGACAGTGCCGCGCAAACGCTGGTCAGCGCCGCGCACCTGGCCGGCAGCCAAGACAATGCCAGCGCCCTGCTGGTGCGGGTCGATGCCCTTGGCGAAACCAGCATTGGCGATGCACTGATTCATTTGCAGCAATGGCCACTCCCGCCTGCGCTGAAGCCGGGCCAGGCCTTCGAAGGCTGGCACGTGGAAGGGATCCTCGGCCAGAGCCAGCAATCGCTGCTGTATCGGGTGAGCGACGCGCAGCAACAACCCTGGTTGCTGAAAACCTTGCCCGGTGCGCTCCGTGACGATCACCAGGCCGGGCAGGCATTGTTATCGGAGGAATGGTTTCTCAAGCGTGTGGCCGGGCGGCATTTTCCTGAAGTCCATGCCTCCAGTCAGCGTCAGCATTTGTACTACGTGATGCGTGAATATACCGGGTCTACCCTGGCTGAGCTGCATGAGCGTGTCGCAACGCTGCCACTGGCTCAATGGCTGGACCTGGCCGAACGCCTGCTGCGGGCCGTCGGCATACTGCATCGACGGCAGATTCTGCATCGCGATATCAAACCGGAGAACCTGTTGCTGGGGGACGACGGCGAGTTGCGCCTGCTGGATTTCGGCCTCGCCTACTGCCCCGGGCTGTCCGAAGATCAAGCTTGCGCCCTGCCCGGAACGCCCAGCTATATCGCGCCGGAGGCTTTTCGAGGCGACCCTCCTACGCCACAACAGGATTTGTATGCAGTCGGCGTGACCTTGTATTACCTGCTGACCGGGCATTATCCCTACGGCGAAATCGAAGCGTTCCAGCGACCACGGTTTGGTGTGCCTGTCAGCGCCAGTCGCTACCGGCCCGACCTGCCGGAATGGATCGCGCAAAGCCTGGAGCGCGCGGTGGCTGCGGCTCCGGATCAGCGTTTTGAAACGGCGGAAGAATGGTTGTTGCTACTGGAACAGGGAGAGCGTCGTAGTTTGAGCGTGCGCCCCAGACCGTTGCTGGAGCGCGAGCCGCTGAAAGTCTGGCGGACATTGGCGCTGGTGTCGCTGCTGGTGAATCTGGTGCTGCTGTTTTTGTTGTTTCATGGCTGAGTTTTTCACTGCACCCAAAAGATCAAAAGATCGCAGCCTGCGGCAGCTCCTACGGGTGCCCACGATCCCCTGTAGGAGTTCACCGCAGGCTGCGATCTTTTGATCTTTCTGCTTCAAAACCGGGCATCGCGCCTTGAACCGGTGCACGAAAACAACCTCCTCCCATGACGAAAGCCCATAAATCAGGCCCTTGCGAGAGTTGGCACAACCACTGCATTACCTCATTCAACAGACATAAAGCGCGGGCTTCAACGACGAAGACTGCACTTCCCGAGAGAACGGGACCAGGACAAAGGCGTCCTCGCTAGTTAACTAGCGGGACGCCTTTTTTTGTTTGCGCAAAATTTTGTCGAGCAAGGCCTGAATGCCCTGATGAGGCAGGCCCGAGCTCCCCGGAGAACCTGATGAAAAAACTAAAACTGGTGATGATCGGCAACGGCATGGCCGGGGTTCGCACCCTGGAAGAACTGCTCAAGCTGAGTAATGAACTGTACGACATCACGGTCTTCGGCGCCGAACCCCATACCAACTACAACCGCATCCTGCTGTCGCCCGTACTCGCCGGCGAACAGACGTTCGAAGAGATCGTGCTCAACGATCTGGACTGGTATCTGGAAAACAACATCAAGCTGCTGCTCAACCGCAAAGTGGTGGAGATCGATCGGGTCAAACGCCGGGTCATCGCCGAAGACGGCACCGAAGCCGAATACGATCGCCTGCTGATTGCCACCGGCTCGACCCCGTTCATCCTGCCAATCCCCGGCAATACCTTGCAGGGCGTGATCGGCTACCGCGACATTGCCGACACCCAGGCGATGATCGACACCGCCAAGACCCACAAGCACGCCGTGGTCATCGGCGGCGGCCTGCTGGGCCTTGAAGCCGCCAACGGCCTGATGCTGCGCGGCATGCACGTCACCGTGGTGCACATCGGCGAATGGCTGCTGGAACGGCAACTGGACAAAACCAGCGGCCAACTCCTGCAAACCGCCCTGGAAGCTCGTGGCCTGCACTTTCGCCTGTGCGAACAGACCCAGGCCCTGCACGACGCCGGCAACGGCCGGGTCGGCTCGGTGCAGTTCAAGAACGGCGACATCATCCCCGCCGACCTGGTGGTGATGGCCGCCGGCATTCGCCCCAACACCGAACTCGCGGAAAAATCCGGCATCCCTTGCAGCCGCGGGATTCTGGTCAACGACACGATGCAAACCTACGACCCCCGGGTCTACGCCATCGGCGAATGCGCCAGCCACCGCGGCATCGCCTATGGTTTGGTGGCGCCGCTGTTCGAACAGGCCAAAGTCTGCGCCAACCACCTCGCCCAACTGGGTTTTGCCACCTACAAGGGGTCGGTGACCTCGACCAAATTGAAGGTCACCGGTATCGACCTGTTCTCCGCCGGCGACTTCATGGGCGGTGAAGGCACCGAGACCATCACCCTCTCGGACCCGATTGGCGGGGTCTACAAAAAACTGGTGATCAAGGATGACGTGCTGGTCGGCGCCTGCCTGTATGGCGATACGGCAGACGGCGGCTGGTATTTCCGGCAGATCCGTGAAAATCACGTCATCGACGAGATCCGCGATCACTTGATGTTCGGTGAAAATGCGCTTGGCGACGTAGGACATCAGGGCCAGGACAAAGCCATGAGCATGGCCGACACGGCTGAAGTCTGCGGCTGCAACGGTGTGTGCAAAGGCACCATCGTCAAGGCTATTCAGGAACACGGGCTGTTCAGCGTCGACGAAGTGAAGAAACACACCAAGGCCGCCAGCTCCTGCGGCTCCTGCGCCGGCCTCGTCGAACAGATCCTGATCAACACCGTGGGTGGCGCCGCCGACGTCAAACCGAAAAGCGAAAAGGCAATCTGCGGCTGCAGCGACCTCAACCACGGGCAAATCCGTCAGGCCATCCGCGAGCAGCACTTGCTGACCATCGCCGGCACCATGAGCTACCTGAACTGGCGCACCCCCAATGGCTGCGCCACCTGCCGGCCGGCGCTCAACTACTATCTGATTTCCACCTGGCCGGGGGAAGCCAGGGACGACCCGCAATCGCGCCTGATCAACGAAAGGGCTCACGCCAACATTCAGAAAGACGGCACTTACTCTGTAGTCCCGCGGATGTGGGGCGGTGTGACCAATCCTTCGGAACTGCGGCGCATTGCCGATGTTGCCGACAAGTACAACGTGCCGATGGTCAAAGTCACCGGTGGTCAGCGCATCGACTTGCTAGGCATCCGCAAGCAAGACCTGCCGGGAGTATGGAAAGACCTGGACATGCCGTCCGGCCACGCCTACGGAAAATCCATCCGCACGGTGAAAACCTGCGTCGGCAGCGAGTTCTGCCGCTTTGGCACCCAAAACTCAACACAGCTGGGTATCGAACTGGAACATGACCTGTTCAACATGTGGTCACCGCACAAGGTGAAACTGGCTGTCTCCGGTTGCCCGCGCAACTGCTCGGAAGCCGGCATCAAGGATGTGGGAATCATCGGCGTGGACTCCGGCTGGGAGATGTACATCGGTGGCAACGGCGGGATCAAGACCGAAGTCGCGGAATTCTTCGTCAAACTGAAAACCGCCGAAGAAGTCCGCGAATACAACGGTGCATTCCTGCAGCTCTATCGCGAAGAAGCCTTTTACCTCGAACGCACCGTGCACTACCTGCAACGGGTCGGCATGGACCACATCAAGAAAGCCGTGCTCGAGGACCCGGAGCGGCGCAAGGCGCTCAACGATCGCCTGCAATTCTCCCTGTCGTTCGAGCAGGACCCGTGGAAAGAGCGCCTGGAACAGCCACAACTGAAGAAAGAATTCGACGTCATCCCCGTGAAAAACCTGGAGGTGCTGGCATGAACTGGCTGGATATCTGCGCACTGGAAGAGATCAATGCCCTGGGCTCGCGGATCGTCGCCGGCCCCAAGGGCGACATCGCGATTTTTCGTACCAGCGACGACGAAGTGTTCGCCCTCGACGACCGTTGCCCACACAAGGGTGGGCCGCTGTCCCAAGGTCTGATCTACGGCAAGCGGGTGGCCTGCCCGTTGCACAACTGGCAAATCGACCTGGAAAGCGGCGAAGCCCTGGCCCCGGACATCGGCTGTGCCCATCACCATCCGGCTCGGGTGGAAAATGGCCGGGTGATGCTAGCCCTGCGGGATGCAGGCTGATGGACCGCCAGATCACTGCGTCCACCTGCTGTTACTGTGGGGTCGGCTGCGGGGTGCTGATCGAGCACGACGGTTCACGCATCCTCGGCGTCAGCGGCGATCCGGCGCACCCGGCCAATTTCGGCAAACTGTGCAGCAAGGGCTCGACCCTGCACCTGACCGGCGACGAGACCGCGCGGGCGCTGTTCCCCGAACTGCGCCTCGGTAAAGGCCTGGCCCGCCACCGCACCGACTGGGATACCGCCCTCGATCACGCCGCCAGCGTATTTGCCGCGACCATTGCCGAACATGGCCCAGACAGCGTGGCGTTTTACATTTCAGGGCAACTGTTGACCGAGGACTACTACGCCTTCAACAAGCTGGCACGTGCCCTGGTGGGTACCAACAACATCGACAGCAATTCGCGGCTGTGCATGTCCTCGGCGGTAGTCGGCTACAAGCGCAGCCTGGGTGCCGACGCGCCACCTTGCAGCTACGAAGACCTGGAGCTGAGCGATTGCGTAATGATCGCCGGCAGCAACATGGCCTACGCCCATCCGGTACTGTTTCGTCGGCTGGAAGAAGCAAAATCCCGCCGGCCGCAGATGAAGGTCATCGTCATTGACCCACGTCGTACAGACACCTGCGATCTGGCTGACCTGCACCTGCCGATCTTGCCGGGCACCGATGTCGCCTTATTCCATGGGATTTTGCATTTGCTGCTGTGGGAAGACTGGATCGATCGTGACTTCATCAAAGACCACACCGAAGGTCTGGCTGAGCTGAAAAGCCTGGTACGTGACTACACCCCGCAAATGGTTTCGCAGCTCTGCGGAATCAGCATCGAGCAATTGCAGCAATGTGCCGAGTGGATCGGCACATCCCCAAGCTTTCTGTCGCTGTGGTGCATGGGGTTGAACCAGTCCACTGCCGGCAGCGCGAAAAACAGTGCACTGATCAATCTGCACCTTGCCACCGGGCAGATCGGTCGCCCCGGTGCCGGACCTTTCTCCCTCACCGGTCAGCCAAATGCCATGGGCGGGCGGGAAACCGGCAGTTTGTCCAACCTGCTGCCCGGCCATCGTGATGCCGCCAATGCGCAACACCGTGAGCAAGTGGCGTCCTATTGGGGCGTCGAGCAACTGCCGGAAAATCCCGGGCTCTCGGCGATCGAGCTGTTCGAGCAAGTGCGCAGCGGCAAGATCAAGGCGTTGTGGATCGCTTGCACCAACCCCGCGCAATCCATGCCGGACCAGACGGCCGTGCGCGCCGCCTTGCAAGCCTGCCCGTTCGTGGTGTTACAGGAAGCCTTTCGCACCACTGAAACCGCGAAGTTTGCCGACCTCCTGCTGCCCGCGGCCAGTTGGGGAGAAAAGGAAGGCAGCGTGACCAATTCCGAACGGCGCATTTCCCACGTACGCCAGGCAATCGTCGCACCGGGTGAGGCACGGCCGGACTGGGCAATTACGGTAGATTTCGCACAACGCCTGGAGAAATACCTGCGCCCCGGCCAAAACGGCCTGTTTGCATTTGATAACCCCGCTCAGGTCTTTGATGAATACAAACACCTGACTCACGGTCGCGATCTGGATCTGTCCGGTATCAGCCATGCACTGATCGATCGTCTCGGTCCGCAGCAGTGGCCCTTCCCTGCGGGTGCCGTCGAAGGCACGGCACGGCTCTACGTCGACGGGATATTTGCCACTGCCAATGGACGCGCACAGTTCGTGGCCGATCCGTACCGCGCCGCCAAAGAGCAACGCGATGCACGCTTCCCCCTGACCCTGATCACCGGCCGCTTGCGCGATCAATGGCATGGCATGAGCCGCACCGGCACCGCCGCGCAGTTGTTCGGCCATGTCGGCGAAGCGCAGGTAAGCCTGCACCCTGACGAATTGCGCCGCCATCGCTTGCAGCCTGGGGATCTGGTCAGCCTGAAAAGCCGGCGCGGCGCAGTCATCGTCGCAGTCGCCAGCGATGACAGCGTGCGTCCTGGCCAGGCCTTTTTGCCCATGCACTGGGGCGACCGTTTTCTCAAGGGCGGGGTGAACAGCCTGACCTTGTCCGCGTTCGATCCTTTGTCGAAACAGCCCGAACTCAAGCACAGCGGCGTACGCCTGGAGCCGGTGGACTTGCCCTGGAAACTGTTCGCACTGATCGAGGGTGATGTTCAACGGCATTTTGAGGCGCTACGACCGCTCTGTGAGGCGTTTTCCTACGTCAGCTTCAGCCTTGTTGGTCGTGAACGCCCTGCTCTGCTTGTACGGACTGCCAATACTTCAGCGCCTTCGGCAGAGTTGCTCAGCGAAATCGATCAAAGCCTGGCACTCAATGACGGCCCGGTGCTGGCTTACGACGACCCTCGACGGGCCATTGGCAAGCGGGTGCGAATCGAAAATGGTCGGATCACCGCCATTCGATTGGCCGGTGAAACCCTCGCCCAGCACTGGTTGCAGGGGCTGTGGCTCGAAGGTCGCGCAGACGAGCAACTGCGGCGCTGGTTGTTGGCGCCGCTGAGCGCACCACCGGGCAATCTCGACGCGCCCGTCAACGCGAACAAGATCCTGTGCAATTGCAAGAACGTCGGCCAGAACGCGATCTGCGCCGGCATCGACCGTGGCCTGGACTTGCAGGAACTCAAGCAAGAACTGGGTTGCGGCACGCAATGCGGGTCCTGTGTTCCGGAAATCAAACGCCTGCTGGCTGCCAAGGCGCGGCCAGTCACCGTCATCTCGTGAGGAAAACACTATGAGTGCAAAAGTCTGGCTGGTGGGTGCAGGCCCGGGGGATCCGGAGTTGCTCACATTGAAAGCGGTACGTGCCTTGCGCGAGGCTGATGTGGTGCTGATCGATGACCTGGTCAATGTCGCGGTACTCGAGCACTGCCCTCGGGCGCGGATCATCCCGGTGGGCAAGCGCGGCGGCTGCCGCTCCACTCCGCAAGCATTTATCCATCGCCTGATGCATCGTTATGCCCGGCAGGGTAAATGCGTGGCGCGGCTAAAGGGCGGCGATCCGTGCATTTTCGGCCGGGGTGGTGAAGAAGCGCAGTGGTTGCGTGAGCGCGGGGTCGAAGTCGAGTTGGTCAACGGCATCACGGCGGGCCTTGCCGGCGCGACCCAATGCGATATTCCGCTGACGCTAAGGGGCGTTGCACGTGGCGTGACACTGGTCACGGCGCACACTCAGGATGACAGCAGCCTGAACTGGCAGGCCCTGGCTCAAGGGGGCACCACGCTGGTGATCTACATGGGGGTGGCGAAGCTTAGTGAAATTCGCGAGCAACTGCTGGCCGGCGGAATGGCTCCCGCTACGCCTGTGGCAATGATCGAAAATGCTTCCCTGCCGCACCAACGGGAATGTCGGAGCGACCTGACAACCATGGAAGAAGATGCCTGCGACTTCCAGCTCAAAAGCCCGGCAATCCTCGTGATCGGTGCTGTAGCGACCTGTGATGAGATCAAAAGATCGCAGACTGCATTGGCTGGGTGTTCATCCTTGTAGGGATTAAAAGATCGCGGCCTGCGGCAGCTACTACAGGGATGAACGTCGAACCACTGTAGGAGCTGCCGCAGGCTGCGATCTTTTCGGAGCAGCGCCAAACCCTCGCTGAAACCCAAATCGCAGACAAAGAAAAGCCCGGCCTAAGCCGGGCTTTTCTCAGAGCTGCGAGCTAATTACTTAGCTTGAGCTTCAACCTTCGCTTCTACGCGACGGTTTACAGCGCGGCCAGCTTCAGTGGCGTTGTCAGCAACCGGGCGGGATTCGCCGTAGCCAACGGACTGAATGCGGGACGACTCAACACCGTACTGGTTGGTCAGAACTTGCTTAACGGCGCTTGCACGACGCTCGGACAGTTTCTGGTTGTAAGCGTCAGGACCGACGTTATCGGTGTGACCTTCAACAGTAGTGGTGGTGGACGGGTACTGCTTCATGAAGTCAGCCAGGTTCTTGATGTCGCCGTAGCTGTTTGGCTTGACTGCCGACTTGTTGAAGTCGAACTTCACGTCCAGCTCTACACGAACGACTTCAGCAACAGCTGGGCAGCCATCAGCGTCAACAGTAACGTTGGCTGGGGTGTCCGGGCACTTGTCAACGTTGTCGCAAACGCCATCGTTGTCGCTGTCGGAGCAGACTTCTGGAGCTGGAACCGGAGCAGCAGCAGGCTTGTTGCCGCCGCCGAAGTTAACACCCAGACCTACGGACGGGATGTAGTCCCAACGGCCGTTGTCCAGCTTGTAGTCAGCTTCTACGCCAGCACGAGCGTAAACGTTTTCAACGAAGTAGTACTTAACGCCAGCGCCAGCGGTCAGGAAAGTCGACTGGTCACGACCGGTGTGGCCGTCAGCGGCTACGTTGGTCAGGCTGCCGTGCTTGACACCACCTTGAACGTAAGGACGCAGAGCGTCGCCAGCGTTGTTGAAGTGGTACTGGGCGTTCAGACCGAACTGGTCGCCTTCGATTTTCTGGTTGCCGGTGTTGTTGTTCGAACGGGTGTAGTCATCGTTGTTGTAGGTGAAGTTCAACGATACGTCGTCGGTCAAGAAGTAACCGATGGAGGCGCCAGGAGTGTAGCCGTCTTCAACGTTGTTAACGCTGTCGTTGTACTTCTTCCCGTAGTTGAGCTCGCCTTCAACTGCGCCTTGGCCTTGTGCCAGTGCGCCGAACGAAGTAGCGGCAATAAGAGTACCAATGGCCAAGCCCAAGGTGTTTTTCAGTTTCATCCGTTAAATCCCCATCTGGTGATTGTGAAGCAGTCCCGCAAACCGGGGGACAACTCGGCGGCAAGTCTAACAGAACTTGCCTACGCGTAAGAGATATTTGCGCTGAACTAAGTTTCAGCAATGCCTGCAAATTTCTCACGCAATTTATCTAGAGCGCGCTTGTACCGCATTTTTGTTGCACTCAAACCCATGTGCATGATGTCTGCGATCTCCTGAAACTCCAGCTCTGCGACAAAACGTAGCACCAGAATTTCGCGGTCAATCGGGTTCACATACACCAACCAGCGATCAAGTCCGCCCTTTTCCTCAGGTTTCGGCGCCTTTTCTTCGGACGCTTCCTCGAGGGGATCAAGACTCAATGCGTCCATCAAGCGACGCTTTCGCCGTTCCTTTCGATATTGTGTGATGCACTCGTTGTACGTGATGCTATATAGCCATGTCTTGAACTTCGATTTACCTTCGAAGTTCTTCAGGCCATACAGCACCTTCAACATGACCTCCTGACAGACATCGTCTGCGTCGCGATCGTTCCCGAGATATCGTGCGCATACGTTAAATAATGTTCGTTGGTAACGCCGCATCAGTTCTTCATAGGCGCGTGTTACGTGAAACAGTTCGGTATGCGAGCGCGCGACCAACTCCTCATCAGAGAGCTCGCGGGGGTCGTAGCGCATGGATAACGATTGGGTTTTATTCAAAACAAGTCGGGCCGACAGTCAGGTCAATGTCCGCCGCAGCCAGCATCAGCAGGCATTTTGCGGCGGCATACATTAGCAGAGTTTGCCGGGTTAGCGGCTACTCACATGCTGCTCAAGGAGAATCCGATTGGAAAGAGAGACTAGCTCACCCTCATCGGTCAGCAATGTGGTTTTAACCGTGCCGATCTCCTCGATCTGGCCTTCGACCTCGCCAACACGCACTTGTTGCCCAACCTGGTACAGCTCACGCACGTAGATTCCCGCAAGAATCTGGCCGGCAATTTCCCGGCTTCCCAACCCCATGGCCAGCGCTACCGCCAGACCAACGGTTATCAACACGATCACGATCACATGGTTCAGCAGGTCAGTCTTGACCTCCAGCTGGCTGATCGCAACCGAAATACTGATGATGATCACCAGGCCCTGGGCAATTCGACCAAGCCCTGAAGCATAGTCCAGGCCCACGCCTTCTGCCGCTCCACGCACCAGCCCGTTGGCCAGTTGCGCCAGCAAAACACCTACCAGTAACACCAGCGCCGCGCCGAAAACCTTCGGCAGATACAACGCGAGCATATCCAGCGTAGCTGAAACCCGCTCAAGTCCAAGAGATTCTGCGGCAGAAACCAGAAAAATAAGCAGAATGAACCAATAGACGATCTTGCCGATCAGGGTCGAGATAGGAACTTGCAATCCAGTGCGGGACAGCAGCTTGGTCAGGCCTGTGCCGCCCATCAAGCGGTCAAGGCCCAGCTTGGCAAGCAACTTGGAGAGCAGGGTGTCCAGCAGTTTGGCCACGACAAAACCCAACAGCAGCACAACCAGTGCGCCGAACAGGTTCGGAATGAAGTTCGCAACCTTGGTCCACAACGCAGTCATTGCAGTGACGAGGCTCTGAGTCCAGAGATCAAGTTCCATATTCAATCAGCCTTATCAGCAGTGCGGGCAGCAGGTTTACGAAGACGGGATACCGGCGCGACATGGGCCGCTCCGTTATTCAGGGCGATCATCAGTGCGGGCAACCAGCGCCCCAGCAGGCTGAACAGATCACCGGCGCCAACCTGGCGGTTGGCGGTTTTCAGCACACGCCCCAGGCACGCATCGTCGTCCCGGGTGGACGGTGAGGCCTTGAGCATGTCGCGTAAAGACTGTTCAAACGGATCGTGCATACGCACCTCTCGTGATGTCTGTGGGAGACGCGGTCAGTTTTGCTCGGGTCACATGGTTTCCCTCAGACCCAGCGCAAACGTCGGAATAACCACCACTGCCCCAGCGCCACCGAGACCATCATCAGGCAGGCGATCAGAAAGCCATAAGGGCTGGCGGAGAACGGGATTCCACCGACGTTGATCCCCAAAAGCCCGGTCAGAAAACTCATGGGCAAAAAGATCCCGGTGATGATGCCAAAGCGATACATCGTGCGGTTCATGCGCACGCTCAACCGGCGATCTTCCGCTTCCAGGACCAGCCCCACCCGCTCCCGGGTCAATTCCAGCTCTTCGAGGTAGCGGGTCAGGCTATTGTTCAATTCGTTCCAGTAATCACCATCGTCCTCGACGAACCAGGGCAATTTGATCCGCGTCAACTGCCCGAAAATATCCCGCTGCGGAGCAAGAAAGCGCTTCAACGCAGCCGCCCTTCGACGAATCTGCAAAACCGATCCGTGCTCAGGAGTATACCGTTCGTCGGCATCCAGTTTTTCTTCTTCCTCATCGACCACTTCCGAGAGACAGCTGACCAGATCCTGCACCTTGTTGGTGAGGTACTGCGCCATGCAAAGGATGAGTTCGGAGGCAGTTTTCGGCCCCTTGCCTTCGGACAGTTGCACCAGCAACTCGTCAGTGGCACGCAACGGACGCAAACGCAGGGAAATGACACGCTGGGCAGAGCCGAAGATCCGTACCGACACCATGTCTTCGGGCTCGGCACCGGGGTTCAGATTGACCCCGCGCAAAAATAGCAGCAGTTCGCTGTCTGAAAGCTGTACAAGTCGCGGACGAGTGTTTTCTTCGAGCAACAGGTCACAGCTGAATTCGCTCAGACCGCTGGATTTGCGCAACCAGGTCCGGGTTTGCGGATGACTGCGATCCCAGTGCAGCCACAGGCTTTCATGGGCCTGCAGCTGCAAGTCATCGAGTTCAGTCCGGGCAATCGAACGCGCGCCGCCTCTACCGTCCAGCACCAGGGCATGCACCAGCCCCCATTGCGCGTTTTCTTCCTCGAACATCCGCACTCCTTTGGTCGACCAGCGCTTTATTCAGGCATTTTCAGCGGGCTTGGCGAGATGATCACACCGTTGTTGTCCGCATAGATGTAATGACCCGGGTGGAAGGTCACGCCGGCGAAGGTCACGGCAACGTTGAGATCGCCGAGCCCGCGCCTGTCGGATTTCCTCGGGTGGCTGGCGAGGGCCTGAACGCCCAGATCGGTCTGTGCGATGATATCGACGTCACGGATGCAACCGTAGATCACCAGCCCTTCCCAACCGTTTTTCGCGGCTTTCTCGGCCAGCATGTCACCCAGCAACGCATGACGCAGGGAACCGCCACCGTCTACCACCAGCACTTTGCCATCCCCCTTGAGCTCGACTTGCTCCTTGACCCGCGAGTTGTCTTCGAAGCACTTGATGGTCACGATTTCGCCGCCGAACGAATCACGTCCGCCGAAATTGCTGAACATCGGTTCCAGCACCTGCACCAGTTCCGGATAGGCGTCGCACAGGTCAGGCGTGAGGTAATGGATCATCGAGAAACTCCTGAAAAGAGGAAGACAGCACGAACATCGGTGATGACTCAGTCACGCAAAGTGACCGGAACAGCTCAATGCGTCATATCTTAGCCGCAAGCCGATCAGAGCGAAATGCCCTTGTTAGAGCGTCAGGCTCAGATTGCCGCGGCCAAATCCTGTTGTGCTCCCGGCAAAGGTGTCTGCTGATCAGCCAGCCAACGAGTCACCAATGGCCAGACTTCAGCCTGGGCTGCCTTGCTGACGAGCATTTCCACGTGACCGAAATTGTCGCCGAAGCCCTGCTCACGCCCCAGATTGATGAATTGCTTGTGCTGCGAACCGACCTGATCGAACAACTTGCGACACGCCCAGGCCGGGTCCTGATGATCACCCGCGGCACTGACCGCCAGTACGGGCAACTTGACCTCGGCCAGGCCTGCCCACCAGTCCTTGTCGGCATCGCCGAAGCGCCCGAACAAGCCAAACCAGCGCATGCTTTCCAGGGCCAGGCCGATGGGCTCGTCCTCCGGGCCGCGCTTGAGGCGTGAACCGGACAATTGAGCAAAACGCTTGAGAATGAAGCGACCGCTCCACTCCACCGGTGGAATCTTCAATGGCCAGTAAGTGCGACTCACCTGGGTGCCGAAAAACGCCGCGGAAGCCACCACCGGCTCACCGATGTACTCGCCGCCCAGCGCTGCGGCCAGTGTAGTACCGCCCAGTGAGTGACCGATCCAGTGCGGCACCTGCCCGCTCTGTTCACGGACAAATGCACCGATGGCCGGCAGGTCATAGCGTGCGTAGTCGGCAACACGATTCTTGCGGTAATCGTGGTTACGCTGGGACAAGCCGTGACCGCGCATTTCCGGAATCCAGACGTCGAACCCCAGGCGAGCCAGGTAAGCGCCAAGCCCGATGCCTTTGGGGGAAAACCAGAACCGGCGATTGGAAAAGCTGCCGTGCAGCAGGATTACCGGCACGCCACGGGAGGACGACTCATCGGCCATGCCAAGACGCGTCACAGCCAGTTCGACGGTGAAGTCGGGGCTGTTACCGGGTTTCAAACGATAGACATCTTCGCTCAGATCACCGCGCCGTTCGGCGCTGATCAGAGCGACAGGAAATAGGTTGCTGCTGCTTTGCATAATCTCTTGCACAAAAAAGGGCGGCATCCAGATGGAGCCCGCCCTGCTTGAATCTTAAAGGCACCGCCCCGTGTGGGAGCGAGCCTGCTCGCGATGGACTCCAGAACAACGCGTTTATCCAGAAAACACGCGTTATCGTTTACGACCATCGCGAGCAGGCTCGCTCCCACAGAGAGCGGATCAAGCCGAAGCTTGACCTTCCGCCAGGAAGAACCAGGTTTCCAGTACGGAGTCCGGGTTCAACGAAACACTTTCAATGCCCTGCTCCATCAGCCACTTGGCCAGGTCCGGGTGGTCCGAAGGGCCCTGACCGCAGATGCCGATGTATTTGCCGGCCTTGTTGCACGCGGCAATGGCATTGGCCAACAGCTTCTTGACTGCCGGATTACGCTCGTCGAACAGGTGGGCGATGATGCCGGAGTCACGGTCCAGGCCCAGGGTCAGCTGGGTCAGGTCGTTGGAGCCGATGGAGAAACCGTCGAAGAACTCGAGGAATTCTTCCGCCAGGATCGCGTTGGACGGCAGTTCGCACATCATGATCACGCGCAGGCCGTTCTGGCCACGAGCCAGACCGTTTTCTGCCAGCAGATCGACCACCTGGCTCGCTTCGCCCAGGGTACGGACGAACGGCACCATGATTTCGACGTTGGTCAGGCCCATCTCGTTGCGCACACGCTTCAGAGCGCGGCACTCGAGTTCGAAGCAGTCACGGAACGATTCGCTGATGTAGCGCGACGCACCGCGGAAGCCCAGCATCGGGTTCTCTTCTTCCGGCTCGTACAGCTTGCCGCCGATCAGGTTGGCGTATTCGTTGGACTTGAAGTCCGACAGGCGCACGATGACCTTTTTCGGCCAGAACGCAGCGGCCAGGGTGCTGATGCCTTCAACCAGCTTCTCGACGTAGAAGCCGACCGGATCGTCGTAACCGGCGATGCGCTTGTCGACGCTTTCCTTGATGTCCTGCGGCAGGCCGTCGTAGTTCAGCAGTGCCTTGGGGTGCACGCCGATCATGCGGTTGATGATGAACTCCAGACGGGCCAGGCCCACACCGGCGTTCGGCAGTTGCGCGAAGTCGAAGGCGCGGTCCGGGTTGCCGACGTTCATCATGATCTTGAACGGCAGCTCAGGCATGGCGTCCACGGAGTTCTTCTTGATGTCGAAGCCCAGTTCGCCTTCGAAGATGAAACCGGTGTCGCCTTCAGCACAGGAAACGGTCACGCCCTGGCCGTCTTTCAACAGCTGGGTGGCGTTGCCGCAACCTACTACTGCCGGGATACCCAGCTCACGGGCAATGATCGCCGCGTGGCAAGTACGGCCACCACGGTTGGTGACGATCGCGCTGGCGCGCTTCATGACCGGTTCCCAGTCCGGGTCGGTCATGTCGGAAACCAGTACATCGCCTGGCTGGACCTTGTCCATCTCGGACACGTCCTTGATGATGCGGACCTTGCCGGCGCCGATGCGCTGGCCGATGGCGCGGCCTTCCACCAGCACAGTGCCGGTTTCTTTCAACAGGTAACGTTCCATGACGTTGGCCTGGGTGCGGCTCTTCACGGTCTCCGGACGGGCCTGCACGATGTACAGCTTGCCGTCGTCACCGTCCTTGGCCCACTCGATGTCCATCGGGCACTTGTAGTGCTTCTCGATGATCATCGCCTGCTTGGCCAGCTCGCTGACTTCGGCGTCGGTCAGGCAGAAACGTGCGCGATCGGCCTTGTCCACGTCGACGGTCTTGACCGAACGACCGGCCTTGGCTTCGTCGCCGTAGATCATCTTGATGGCCTTGCTGCCCAGGTTGCGGCGCAGGATGGCCGGACGACCGGCAGCCAGCGTACCCTTGTGGACGTAGAACTCATCCGGGTTCACCGCGCCCTGTACGACGGTTTCACCCAGGCCGTAGGCGCCGGTGATGAATACCACGTCACGGAAGCCCGATTCGGTATCGAGGGTGAACATCACGCCGGCGGTGCCGGTTTCGGAACGGACCATGCGCTGCACGCCAGCGGACAGGGCAACCAGCTTGTGGTCGAAGCCCTGGTGCACGCGATAGGAAATGGCGCGGTCGTTGAACAGCGAGGCGAACACCTCTTTGGCGGCGCGAATGACGTTTTCGACACCACGGATGTTCAGGAAGGTTTCCTGCTGGCCGGCGAAGGAAGCGTCCGGCAGGTCTTCGGCGGTGGCGGAAGAACGCACGGCCACGGCCATGTCAGGGTTGCCGGCGGACAGCGTGGCGAACGCAGTGCGGATTTCGGCATTCAGCTTTTCAGGAAACTCGGCTTCCATGATCCACTGGCGGATCTGGGCACCGGTCTTGGCCAGGGCATTCACGTCATCGACGTCCAGGGCATCGAGGGCGTCATGAATCTGCTGGTTCAGGCCGCTCAACTCCAGGAAATCACGATAAGCCTGAGCGGTCGTGGCGAAGCCACCGGGCACCGATACACCAGCGCCTGCCAGATTGCTGATCATCTCGCCGAGGGATGCGTTCTTGCCCCCCACATGCTCTACATCATGGACGCCGAGCTTATCGAGGGAAACTACGTACTCTACCAAGGTGATCTCTCCACTAACTGTGTTGGAAAAGCTCAAAACCGGCTGCTCGGGGGAGCGTTTGCCGGCCATATGGCCTGGACCTGGAAAATAAGTGAGAATGCGGGCCAATGGCGGCCGGCAAATCGCGCCTATCATATCCAAGATTCGTCACTAGCTTAAGGCCCAAGGTGCAAATGAAACGATCTGCTTTCTTTATCTCCGATGGTACCGGCATTACCGCCGAAACCCTGGGTCAAAGCCTTCTGGCGCAGTTCGAAAACATTGCCTTCAGCAAAGTCACGCGGCCGTATATCGACAACGTGGACAAAGCGCGGGCCATGGTACAACAAATCAACAAAGCCGCCGAAACAGACGGCTTCCGTCCGATTATCTTCGACACCATCGTCAATCAGGACATTCGTGAGATTCTCGCAACCTCGAATGGTTTCATGATCGACATATTCTCGACGTTCCTGGCACCACTTGAACAGGAACTGACCGAGCATTCTTCCTACACCGTGGGCAAATCCCACTCCATCGGCTCCAACACCAATTACATGGAGCGTATCGAAGCGGTGAACTTCGCCCTCGACAACGACGATGGCGCCCGCACGCACTATTACGACAAGGCCGATCTGATACTAGTGGGCGTGTCGCGATGTGGTAAGACGCCGACGTGTCTGTACATGGCGATGCAATTCGGTATCCGCGCAGCCAACTACCCGCTGACCGAAGACGACATGGAACGCCTGCAACTGCCAAACGCCCTGCGCGCCCACCAGCACAAGCTGTTCGGCCTGACCATCGACCCGGACCGCCTCACCGCGATCCGCAACGAGCGCAAACCCAACAGCCGCTATTCGAGCTACGCCCAGTGCGAGTTCGAAGTGCGCGAGGTCGAGAACCTGTTCCGCCGCGCAAACATCCCACACATCAACTCCACGCATTTTTCCGTGGAAGAAATCTCCGCGAAAATCCTTGTGGAGAAAGGTGTGGAGCGGCGGTTCAAGTAACTCTCGCCCCCCCCCTGTAGGAGCTGCCGCAGGCTGCGATCTTTTAATCTTGTTTTTTGAATTCAAAGTCAAAAGATCGCAACCTGCGGCAGCTCCTACAGGGCTCTCTCTAAATCACGAATAGATCCACAAACCGGTTCACCGGCGTAGCCTCTAGCCGCGCCCGATCCTTGCACAGCGCAAAAATCTCTTCGCTGCGCTGACCGGTGAATCGTGTCAGCAAGTTCGCCCTGAATTTCTCCTCCAGCAACGGGATACCTTCAACCCGGCGTCGACGATGCCCGATCGGGTACTCCACCACGACGTTATCCGTACTGGAGCCATCCTTGAAAAACACCTGCACCGCATTGGCAATGGAGCGCTTGTCGGCCTCCAGATATTCACGGGTGTAACGTGGTTCCTCGACGATCACCATCTTGTCGCGCAGCACATCGATGATCGGATGCGCCTTGTGGAAATCGTCCTCGTAGTGCTCCGCCACCAGATTGCCGAAGGCCAGCGGCACAGCGGTCATGTACTGGATGCAGTGATCGCGGTCGGCGGCATTTGCCAATGGACCGACTTTGGAAATGATGCGAATCGCCGATTCATGGGTGGTGATGACGATCCTGGCGATTTCGTGCAGGCGATTACGCACTTGCGGATGCAAGGTCACCGCCGCTTCGCAGGCCGTTTGCGCATGGAACTCGGCCGGAAAACTGATCTTGAACAGCACGTTTTCCATCACATAACTGCCGTACGGCCGCGAGAAACTGAACCCGCGCTTGTCTTCAGGCTTGAGTGCCAGATCGCTATTGGTGTGGCTGAACAGTACGTCGTAAAAACCCCACTGTTTGGCACTCAATATGCCGGGGATGCCCATCTCGCCACGCATCGCGATGTCCGCCAGGCGCACGCCACGACTGGACGCATCGCCCGCCGCCCAGGACTTGCGCGAGCCGGCATTCGGCGCATGCCGGTACGTGCGCAAGGCCTGACCGTCGGCAAAGGCGTGGGACAACGCCGACAACAACTGCTCGCGATTGGCGCCCATCAGCTTGGCCGTAACCGCAGTCGAGGCGACTTTCACCAGAATCACGTGATCGAGGCCGACGCGGTTGAACGAATTCTCAAGGGCGATCACGCCTTGAATCTCGTGGGCCATGATCATCGATTCAAGCACCGTGCGAACGGTCAGCGGCGCCTCGCCATTGGCCAGGCGCTTTTGCGACAGGTGGTCGGACACCGCGAGAATGCCGCCGAGGTTATCCGACGGATGCCCCCACTCGGCCGCAAGCCAGGTGTCGTTGTAGTCGAGCCAGCGCACGATGCAGCCGATGTCCCACGCTGCCTTCACCGGATCGAGCCGGTAACTGGTGCCCGGCACACGGGCGCCAAACGGTACGACGGTGCCTTCGACCGCAGGCCCCAGATGCTTGGTGCACTCCGGAAAACGCAGGGCCAGCAAGCCACAACCCAAGGTATCGATCAGACAGTTGCGCGCGGTATCCAGCGCCTCTTCGGACTCGATCTTGAAGTTGAGAACGTAATCGGCAATGTCCTGCAGGACCTTGTCGTAGTCGGGGCGGTTGTTCAGGTCGACGTTGGCACTCATGTTCGATTCACTCTGTGAAATGGGTCGTTGATGAGACCTCGGTTCAGGGCAGCTCCTACATGGTTCGGTGCCGTATTAGAACGAGTCACCCGGCACACGAACATAACCTTCCATCAACACTCGCGCACTGCGGCTCATGATCGCCTTGTTCACGGTCCATTCGCCATTGACCTGACTGGCCTCGGCGCCGACACGCAGGGTGCCGGACGGGTGGCCGAAGCGCACCGCATTGCGTTCGATACCGCCCGCCGCGAGGTTGACCAAAGTGCCGGAAATCGCTGCCGCCGTGCCGATCGCCACCGCCGCCGTGCCCATCATCGCGTGGTGCAATTTACCCATGGACAGTGCACGCACCAGCAGATCGACATCGCCTGCCGCAATCGCCTTGCCGCTTGAGGCCACGTAATCCGCAGGCTTGGCCACGAAGGCCACCTTCGGCGTGTGCTGCCGCTTGGCCGCTTCGTCGATGTTCGAAATCAGCCCCATGCGCAGCGCGCCGTAGGCACGGATGGTTTCGAACATCAGCAAGGCTTTCGGGTCGCCATTGATCGCGCCCTGCAACTCGGTGCCCTTGTAGCCGATGTCTTCGGCATTGACGAAAATCGTCGGGATGCCGGCGTTGATCATGGTCGCCTTGAAGGTACCGACGCCGGGTACTTCCAGGTCATCCACGAGGTTGCCGGTAGGGAACATCGAACCGCCGCCGCCCTCTTCATCCGCCGCTGGGTCGAGGAACTCGATCTGCACTTCGGCCGCAGGGAAGGTCACGCCGTCGAGTTCGAAATCGCCGGTTTCCTGCACTTCTCCGTTGGTGATCGGCACGTGGGCGATGATGGTCTTGCCGATGTTGGCCTGCCACACGCGAACCACTGCCACGCCGTTGTGCGGGATGCGGCTGGCGTCCACCAGACCGTTGCTGACGGCGAACGAACCGACTGCCGCCGACAGGTTGCCGCAGTTGCCGCTCCAGTCGACGAACGGCTTGTCGATCGACACCTGTCCGAACAGGTAATCGACGTCGTGATCGGCCTTGATGCTTTTCGACAGAATCACGGTTTTGCTGGTGCTGGAGGTCGCGCCGCCCATGCCGTCGATTTGTTTGTCGTACGGGTCGGGGCTGCCGATTACGCGCAGCAGCAAAGCGTCGCGGGCCGGGCCTGGGACCTGTGCCGCTTCAGGCAAATCCTTGAGGCTGAAAAACACGCCTTTGCTGGTGCCGCCGCGCATGTATGTCGCGGGTATCTTGATTTGAGCTGCGTGAGCCATGGTGCTCGTTACTCCTTGAGATGAGACACGGGACCCAAGGTCCCGTGTCCGTACAGCCTGTATTAAACGGCGACCGCCGACTCTTCGAGGAAGTCCTGGGCAAAGCGTTGCAACACGCCACCGGCTTCGTAGATCGACACTTCTTCGGCGGTGTCGAGGCGGCAGGTCACCGGCACATCGACGCGTTCGCCGTTCTTGCGATGGATCACCAGCGTCAGGTCTGCACGCGGAGTGCGGTCGCCAATCACGTCGTAGGTTTCACTGCCGTCGATGGCCAGGCTGTGACGGTTGGTGCCCGGTTTGAACTCCAGCGGCAACACGCCCATGCCCACCAGGTTGGTGCGGTGAATGCGCTCGAAACCTTCGGCGGCAATCGCTTCCACACCCGCCAGGCGCACGCCCTTGGCCGCCCAGTCGCGGGACGAACCCTGGCCGTAGTCGGCGCCGGCGATGATGATCAGCGGCTGCTTGCGATCCATGTAGGTCTCGATGGCTTCCCACATGCGCATCACTTTGCCTTCCGGCTCGACACGGGCCAGCGAACCCTGCTTGACCTTGCCGTTTTCCTGAACCATTTCGTTGAACAGTTTCGGGTTGGCGAAGGTGGCGCGTTGCGCGGTCAGGTGGTCACCACGGTGAGTCGCGTAAGAGTTGAAGTCCTCTTCCGGCAGGCCCATTTTCGCCAGGTATTCGCCGGCGGCGCTGTCGAGCATGATGGCGTTGGATGGCGACAGGTGATCGGTGGTGATGTTGTCCGGCAGTACCGCCAGAGGGCGCATGCCCTTGAGCGGACGAGCGCCGGCCAGCGCGCCTTCCCAGTACGGCGGACGGCGGATGTAGGTGCTCATTTCGCGCCAGTCGTACAGCGGCGCGACTTTCGGGCCCGTGTCTTCGTGGATGGCGAACATCGGGATGTACACCTGGCGGAACTGCTCAGGTTTCACCGAGGCTTTCACCACCGAGTCGATTTCTTCGTCGCTCGGCCAGATGTCTTTCAGGCGGATTTCCTTGCCATCCACCACGCCCAGAACATCTTTTTCGATGTCGAAACGGATGGTGCCAGCGATGGCGTAAGCAACCACCAATGGCGGCGACGCGAGGAACGCCTGCTTGGCGTACGGGTGGATCCGCCCGTCGAAGTTGCGGTTACCGGACAACACGGCCGTGGCGTACAGGTCGCGGTCGATGATCTCTTGCTGGATCACCGGGTCCAGTGCGCCGGACATGCCGTTGCAGGTGGTGCAGGCGAAAGCCACGACGCCGAAGCCGAGTTTGTCCAGCTCATCGGTCAGGCCGGCTTCGTCGAGGTACAGCGCGACGGTTTTCGAACCCGGTGCCAGGGACGACTTGACCCACGGCTTGCGAGTCAGGCCGAGCTTGTTGGCGTTGCGCGCCAGCAGGCCGGCGGCAATCACGTTGCGCGGGTTGCTGGTGTTGGTGCAGCTGGTGATGGCGGCGATGATCACCGCGCCATCCGGCATTTGACCCGGCACATCGTCCCATTTGCCGGAGATGCCTTTGGCTGCCAGATCCGAAACCGCGACACGAGCGTGCGGGTTGCTCGGGCCAGCCATGTTGCGCACCACCGAAGACAGGTCGAAGGTCAGGCCGCGCTCGTATTGCGCACCTTTGAGGCTGTCAGCCCACAGGCCGGTCTGCCTGGCGTAGTTCTCGACCAACTGCACCTGCTCGTCTTCACGGCCGGTGAGTTTGAGGTAGTCGATGGTCTGTTGGTCGATGTAGAACATCGCCGCGGTGGCGCCGTATTCCGGGGCCATGTTGGAGATGGTCGCGCGGTCGCCGAGGGTCAGCTTTGATGCGCCCTCACCGAAGAACTCCAGCCATGCACCGACCACTTTTTGCTTGCGCAGGAACTCGGTCAGCGCCAGCACCATGTCGGTGGCGGTGATGCCCGGTTGCAACTTGCCAGTCAATTCGACGCCAACGCTTTCCGGCAGACGCATCCACGATGCGCGGCCGAGCATCACGCTTTCGGCTTCGAGACCACCAACACCGATGGCGATCACGCCCAACGCATCGACGTGCGGGGTGTGGCTGTCGGTGCCGACGCAGGTATCAGGGAAGGCCACGCCGTCTCGCACCTGGATCACCGGAGACATTTTCTCCAGGTTGATCTGGTGCATGATGCCGTTGCCCGGCGGGATCACGTCGACGTTCTTGAACGCCTTCTTGGTCCAGTTGATGAAGTGGAAACGGTCTTCGTTGCGACGGTCTTCGATGGCGCGGTTCTTCTCGAACGCCTCTGGATCGAAACCGCCGCGCTCGACGGCCAGGGAGTGGTCGACGATCAGTTGCGTCGGCACCACCGGGTTGACTTGTGCCGGGTCACCGCCCTGCAGTGCAATGGCGTCACGCAGGCCGGCGAGGTCGACCAGCGCGGTCTGCCCGAGAATGTCGTGGCACACCACGCGGGCCGGGAACCACGGGAAGTCGAGGTCGCGCCTGCGTTCGATGAATTGCTTCAGGGATTCGGTGAGCGTGGCCGGGTCGCAGCGACGCACAAGGTTTTCCGCCAGCACGCGGGAGGTGTACGGCAGGGTGTCGTAGGCGCCAGGCTGGATCGCCTCGACCGCTGCGCGGACATCGAAGTAATCCAGGTGGCTGCCAGGCAGCGGTTTACGGAATTGTGTGTTCATCGTCAGGACTCGGTCACGGTAGTTTCAAAAGGTGGGGCCTGGCACCGGCTTCGAAGCCAATGCAATCCACTGTAGGAGCGAGCCTGCTCGCGATAGCGATGTAACTGGTGACATTGATGTTGAATGTCAGTCCGTCATCGCGAGCAGGCTCGCTCCTACAGGGATCTGCTTTGAACTCAGATCCCGGTGCCGACCTCCACCATTCAGCGTTGTTCGATGGGTACGAACTTGCGCTGTTCAACGCCTACGTACTCGGCGCTTGGACGGATGATGCGGTTGTTGGCACGCTGTTCGTACACGTGGGCGGCCCAGCCGGTCAGGCGCGAGCAGACGAAAATCGGCGTGAACAATTTGGTCGGAATGCCCATGAAGTGGTACGCCGAGGCATGGTAGAAATCGGCGTTCGGGAACAGTTTCTTCTGCTCCCACATGGTCTTGTCGATGGCTTCGGACACCGGGAACAACACCTTGTCACCCACTTCGTCAGCGAGCTTTTTCGACCAGCCCTTGATTACCTCGTTACGCGGATCGTTGTCCTTATAGATCGCGTGGCCGAAGCCCATGATCTTGTCCTTGCGCTCGAGCATGCCGAGGGTGCCTTTGATCGCGTCTTCCGGCGACGAGAAACGCTCGATCATTTCCATCGCCGCTTCGTTGGCGCCACCGTGCAGCGGGCCGCGCAGCGAGCCGATGGCCGCGGTGATGCACGAATACAGGTCGGACAGGGTCGACGCGCAAACACGTGCGGTGAAGGTCGAGGCGTTGAACTCGTGCTCCGCGTAGAGAATCAGCGAAACGTTCATCACCTTGACGTGCAGTTCGCTCGGCTTCTTGCCGTGCAGCAGGTGCAGGAAGTGGCCGCCGATGGACTGCTCGTCGCTCACGCAATCGATGCGCTTGCCTTCGTGGCTGAAGTGATACCAGTAAGTCATGATCGCCGGGAACGCGGCCAGCAGGCGGTCGGTCTTGTCGTGCTGCTCAGAGAAGTCGTTCTCCGGTTCCAGGTTGCCGAGGAACGAGCAACCGCTGCGCATAACGTCCATCGGGTGGGCGTCGGCGGGGATGCGTTCCAGCACTTCCTTCAAGGCTTGCGGCAGGTCACGCAGCTTGCTCAGCTTGTCGATGTAGGCGTTCAGTTGTGCTTTGCTCGGCAGCTCGCCATACAGCAGCAGGTAGGCGACTTCTTCGAACTGTGCGTCAGCCGCCAGTTCACGAACGTCATAACCACGATAAGTCAGACCGGCACCCGACTGGCCCACGGTGGACAGTGCGGTTTGCCCGGCTACCTGGCCACGGAGCCCGGCGCCACTGAGTACTTTTGCTTCGGCCATTTTTTGTCTCCAATATTCTTTTTGTCAGAGAAACCTGTAGGAGCGAGCCTGCTCGCGAAGGTGGATGTAACACCTCGGTGCATCAGGGACACCACGTAATCGTTGACGTCCATCGCGAGCAGGCTCGCTCCTACATATAAAAGGTTCGATTACTTCTTCGCGGCGAACAACGCATCGAGCTTCTGCTCGAAGGTGTGATAGTCGATGCGATCGTAAAGCTCCATGCGGGTCTGCATGGTGTCGATGACGTTTTGTTGAGTGCCGTCGCGACGGATCGCGGTGTAGACGTTTTCTGCGGCCTTGTTCATGGCACGGAACGCCGACAGCGGGTACAGCACCAGCGATACGTCGGCAGCGGCCAGTTGCTCGGTGGTGTACAGCGGCGTCGCGCCGAATTCGGTGATGTTGGCCAGGATCGGCGCTTTCACGCGGTTGGCGAACAGCTTGTACATGTCCAGCTCGGTGATGGCTTCCGGGAACACCATGTCGGCGCCGGCTTCGATGCACGCAGCAGCGCGATCCAGGGCAGACTCCAGGCCTTCCACCGCCAGGGCGTCGGTACGGGCCATGATCACGAAGCTGTCATCGGTACGCGCATCGACGGCGGCCTTGATGCGGTCGACCATTTCCTGTTGGGTCACAATCTCTTTATTAGGACGGTGCCCACAGCGCTTGGCGCCAACCTGGTCTTCGATGTGAATCGCCGCGGCGCCGAACTTGATCATCGACTTGACGGTGCGAGCGACGTTGAACGCCGAGGAACCGAAACCGGTATCCACGTCCACCAGCAATGGCAGGTCGCAAACATCGGTGATACGGCGCACGTCGGTCAGCACGTCATCCAGGCCGGTGATGCCCAGGTCAGGCACGCCGAGGGAGCCGGCAGCCACCCCGCCACCCGACAGGTAGATCGCCTTGAAACCGGCGCGCTTGGCCAGCAGCGCGTGGTTGGCGTTGATCGCACCGACCACTTGCAGTGGGTGTTCGCTGGCGACCGCATCGCGGAAACGCTGGCCTGGTGTGCTCTTGTTCAAACTCATGACTCACCTCGTTTGGCTGTCGGGTTAGCGCCGTCCTGATAATGACGGGCGATATTGCGTTTGGAGGCGCCGATGTGACGGCGCATCAACAACTCGGCCAGTTCACCGTCACGGTCGGCGATGGCATCGAGAATGCGGTGGTGCTCGGCAAATGCCTGGTGCGGGCGATTGGGCGTGGTGGAAAACTGGATGCGGTACATGCGCACCAGTTGATAGAGCTCGCCGCAGAGCATTTGGGTCAGCGTGCGGTTGCCGCTGCCCTGGATGATTCGGTAATGGAAGTCGAAATCGCCTTCCTGCTGGTAGTAGCCTCTCCCGGCCTGAAACGCCTCATCGCGCTCGTGGGTTTCCAGGACCCGACGCAGCTCGTCGATTTCTTCGAGGCTCATGCGCTCGGCGGCCAGGCGACAAGCCATGCCTTCCAGGGATTCGCGGATTTCGTAGAGTTCAATCAGTTCGGCGTGATTGAGCGACACCACCCGAGCGCCGACATGCGGCACACGAACCAACAGGCGCTGACCTTCCAGACGGTGGATGGCCTCGCGCAACGGGCCCCGGCTGATGCCGTAGGTGCGCGCCAGCTCCGGTTCGGAGATTTTGCTGCCCGGCGCAATCTCGCCTTTGACGATAGCCGCCTGGATGCGACGGAAGACGTTCTCGGACAGGGTCTCCGTATCGTCTTGCGTTGAAACGGGGGGATCGAGTTGATCCAGCATATTGTCGACACCTTGTGAGCCAATGCCGCAAAAACTAACGAATACAGGCGACACAGTCAAAGGTTAAATCGATATTGTCGACAATCTTCTGATAACCGGCTGCACCATAACGAAGCAACCCCTCTGTTTATAGCCACCGGCCAGCGCTGGCGCCATCAAACTACCGTGCTAGAATGCCGCCCGCATTTGTTTGTCACATCTGCACTGCCTGTCATGAAAACCTGACAGGCATACGAGGGAGCTTGCGCAGCGATGCCAGGGCCTTGAATCAAGTCGGACCGCTGCGCACCAGGATTTATGAGACTCAAGCCCTTCCCTGCCTTCCTTTATTTCCTTTGCCTGCCCGGTTTTACAATGGCCGGGGAAAAGACCCTGTATGGCCTCAATGAGTATGCGTCGCTCAATGGCATTGACCTGGAAGTGGCGGCCAAACTCGACACCGGGGCGAAAACCGCGTCCCTGAGTGCGCGGGATATCAAACGTTTCAAACGCAACGGCGAGTCGTGGGTACGTTTTTATCTGGCCATCGACACCGCCCATTCGCACCCGATCGAACGCCCGCTGGCCCGTGTCAGCAAGATCAAGCGCCGGGCCGGCGACTACGCTCCCGAAGAAGGCAAAAAGTACACCGCCCGTCCGGTGATCGAACTGGATATCTGCATGGGCTCGGCCCTGCGCAGCATCGAAGTGAACCTGACCGACCGCAGCGCTTTCCAATACCCGCTACTGATTGGCTCCGAAGCCCTCAAGCGCTTCGATGCACTGGTCGACCCCAGCCTTAAATATGCTGCCGGCAAACCCGCCTGCACCACCGACGCTTATACCGCCGAGTAATTCAAATGCGCTCTCTTACCCTTCATCTGAAACTGCTGATCGCCATCCTGGTGGTGCTGGGCATTTCAGTTACGGCCTATCAGATCTTCGTGCTGGGCATCCCGGTGACCGAAGACGCAACCGACGACCTGTGGAACATCGACGCCAAGGTCGAGTTCGTCGCCAGTGCCAAGGACCCGGTCAAGATCCAGATGTTCGTGCCACCGCTGAGCCGCGACTTCGTCAGCCTCAACGAGAGCTTCATCTCCAATAACTACGGCGTGGCCGTGAACCGGGTCGATGGCAACCGCAAGGTCACCTGGTCGGCGCGCCGGGCCAAAGGCAATCAGACGCTGTATTACCGCCTGGTGCTGACCAAGCGTTACTCCGGTGAGAAAGCCAAGATCAAAGGCCCGACCTTTCGCGACAGCATGACCATCGAAGGTCCGGAAAAAATCGCCGCCGAAGCCCTGCTCGCGCCGATTCGCCAGCACTCGGCCGACGTCGAAACCTTCGTCGGCGAATCCATCAAGCGGGTCAACAACCTCAACGACGACAACGTGAAGCTGTTGCTGGCCGGTGATCCGTCCACCGCACACAAGGCAAAAATCGTCGAGTTGCTGCTGTCCATCGCCCACGTGCCGATCGAGAAGGTCCACACCATCCGTCTGGTGGCCGACCAGCCGCAAATACCGGAACTGTGGCTGCGCAGTTTCAATGGCACCGACTGGCTGTACTTCAACCCGGAAACCGGTGAACAGGGCCTGCCGACCGACCGCCTGCTGTGGTGGACCGGCGACGAAAACCTGATCACCGTCGACGGCGGCAAGAAAGCCAACGTGACCTTCAGCCTGAACAACAGCGAAATGAACGCCATTCGCCTGGCCAAGCTGACCGACGAAAACACCGACGCCAACTTCCTCGAATACTCGCTGTACGGCCTGCCGCTGCAAACCCAGCAGACCTTCATGATCATGGTGATGATCCCGATCGGTGTGCTGGTGATCCTGATCCTGCGTAACCTGATCGGCATCCAGACCCTGGGGACATTCACCCCGGTGCTGATCGCCCTGGCCTTCCGCGAAACCCAGCTCGGCTTCGGCATCATGCTGTTTACCATCATCACGGCGCTGGGGCTCTCGCTACGGTCCTACCTCGAACACCTGAAGCTGCAAATGCTGCCGAGGCTGTCGGTGGTGCTGACCTTTGTGGTGGTGTTGATCGCAGCCATCAGCCTGTTCAGCCACAAACTCGGCCTGGAGCGCGGCTTGTCGGTGGCGCTGTTCCCGATGGTGATCCTGACCATGACCATCGAACGCCTGTCGATCACCTGGGAAGAACGTGGCGGCGGCCATGCGATGAAAGTGGCCATTGGCACACTGTTCGCCGCGTCCCTGGCGCACCTGATCATGACCGTGCCGGAACTGGTGTACTTCGTGTTCACCTTCCCGGCGATCCTGCTGATCCTGGTGGGTTTCATGCTCGCCATGGGTCGTTATCGCGGTTATCGCCTGACCGAACTGGTGCGTTTCAAGGCTTTCCTGAAAAAGGCTGACGCCTGATGTTCGGCTTCTGGAAGACCTGGAAGGCCCTGGAAGCCCGGGGCATCATGGGGATCAATCGGCGCAACGCAGACTATGTGCTCAAGTACAACAAGCGCAGCCTGTACCCGATCGTCGATGACAAGATCATCACCAAGGAGCGCGCCATCGCCGCCGGCATCCATGTGCCCGAGCTGTATGGCGTGATCTCCACCGAGAAGGAAATCGACAATCTCGAAGAGATCATCGGCGGGCGCAAAGACTTCGTGATCAAACCGGCCCAGGGCGCTGGCGGCGATGGCATCCTGGTCATCGCCGACCGTTTTGAAGGCCGCTATCGCTCGGTGTCCGGCCGAATCATCAGCCATGAAGAAATCGAGCATCAGATTTCCAGCATCCTGACCGGCCTGTATTCCCTGGGCGGCCACCGCGACCGGGCGCTGATCGAATACCGCGTGATTCCGGACCAGATTTTCAAGAGCATCAGTTACGAAGGCGTGCCGGACATTCGCATCATTGTTTTGATGGGCTACCCGGTGATGGCCATGCTGCGCTTGCCGACCCGTCAGTCCAACGGCAAGGCCAACCTGCACCAGGGCGCCATCGGCGTCGGTGTGGATCTGGCCACCGGCCTGACCCTGCGCGGCACCTGGCTGAACAACATCATCAACAAACACCCGGACACCACCAATGCAGTGGATGGCGTGCAACTGCCCTACTGGGACGGTTTCATGAAACTCGCCGCTGGCTGTCATGAGTTGTGCGGGTTGGGCTACATCGGTGTCGACATGGTCCTGGACCAGGAAAAAGGCCCGTTGATTCTTGAGCTCAACGCCCGGCCCGGGCTGAATATCCAGATTGCCAATGACTGCGGGCTGACGTTGCGTACTCATGCGGTGGAAGCACGACTGGAAGACCTGAAGGCTCGTGGCGTGACCGAATCGGTCAAAGAGCGCGTGGCGTTTGTGCAGGAGATGTTTGGGCATATTCCTGCGGTTGAGGGTTGATCCAGATCCGAGTCGCCTCTTTCGCGAGCAGGCTCGCTCCCACAAGAACAGCGCTGAACCCTGTGGGAGCGAGCTTGCTTGCGATGACTGATTTGTATGCACCCAAAGCCCCCAGCTTTGCTCCAATCTTTCAATTTCCGACATCCCTCTAGGACCAAATCCTGCAGAGGTCTACAATCGCCACCCCGCCTCAATGGCTGATCTCCCTCGCCCATGCTGACCTGTTCCGTACACCCGCTGCCCTATCGCGCCAACCCCGCCGAGTACTTCGCGGCGATTCGCCATGCCCCCGGCGCCGTGCTGCTCGACAGCGGCCGCCCCAGTGCTGATCGCGGTCGCTATGACCTGCTCAGCGCCTGGCCACTGGAACAACTGACGGTATCGCCCGACGAAAGTGGCGACGCCTTCCTGCAACGCCTGCGCGACAACCTGACACGCCTGGGCGAAGCCAATTTGCCCGCAGATTATGAGTTGCCGTTTGCCGGTGGGTTGATCGGCTACCTGAGTTACGACTTCGGCCGACATCTGGAGCGCCTGCCGAGCCAGGCACGGGACGACCTGCAACTGCCTGACGCACGTTTCGGCCTGTACGGCTGGGCATTGGTCAGCGATCACCTTTCGCTGACCAGTCAATTGGTGTTCCACCCGACACTGTCCACCGACGAACGCCAGCGCCTGATCGATCTGTTCAGCCAGCCTGCACCGGAAGTGGTCGCACCCTTCAAACTGCTCACCTCGATAACTGCCGACTTGAGCGCTGACCAGTATCAACAGGCAATCGAGCGCATCCAGCAATACATCCAGGCCGGCGACTGTTACCAGGTCAACTTCGCCCAACGGTTTCGCGCACCCTGCCAAGGTGATCCGTGGGCCGCTTACTGTGCGCTGCGCGCAGCATGCCCGACGCCTTTTTCCGGTTTTCAGAGCCTGCCTGACGGCGATGCCGTACTCAGCCTGTCGCCGGAACGCTTCGTCAAAGTCAGCCAGGGTCATGTGGAAACCCGCCCGATCAAGGGCACTCGCCCGCGGGGCCTGACACCTGAGCAAGACGCCGCGAACGCCGCCGAACTGCTGGCCAGCCCCAAGGATCGCGCGGAAAACCTGATGATCGTCGACCTGCTGCGCAATGACCTCGGCCGGACCTGCCGCACCGGTTCGGTTCGGGTGCCGGAACTGTTCAGCCTGGAAAGCTATCCGAACGTGCACCACCTGGTGAGCAGCGTGACCGGTGAACTGGCGGATGGGCGCGATGCCCTGGACCTGATCGCCGGCAGCTTTCCCGGCGGTTCGATTACCGGCGCGCCAAAGATTCGCGCCATGCAGATCATCGATGAGCTGGAACCGACCCGACGCGGACTGTATTGCGGTTCGTTGCTGTACCTGGACGTGCGCGGCGAGATGGACAGCTCCATCGCCATCCGCAGTTTGCTGGTCAAGGACGAGCAGGTGTGTTGCTGGGGCGGCGGCGGGATTGTCGCGGACTCGGAGTGGCAGGCTGAGTATCAGGAATCGATTACCAAGGTGAAGGTGTTGCTCGATACCCTGCAAAACCTCTGACACCCCTGCCCCTGTAGGAGCGAGCTTGCTCGCGATGGTCGTCAACGATAACGCGGCAAGCCTGATACCCCGCAGAGTTCTCAGGTTCATCGCGAGCAATCGAGCGTCGACCGGCTGCTCCTACAGGGAATGTGATTACAGGCTCAAGGTCCGGTTCGAAGCCTTGATGAACTCCTGCTTCAGCTCTTCAAACGTGTGCACCGCCGGGAACTGCGGGAACTGCGCAATCACGTTTTCCGGCGCATGGAACAGAATCCCGGCATCGGCCTCGCCCAGCATCGTGGTGTCGTTGTAGGAATCCCCCGCCGCGATCACCCGGTAGTAGAGGCTCTTGAAGGCCAGGACCGACTGACGCTTGGGATCTTTCTGACGCAACTGGTAACCAGTGACGCGCCCGCTGTCGTCGGTAATCAGACGATGGCAGAGCAAGGTCGGGAAGCCCAGTTGGCGCATCAGTGGCTGGGAGAACTCATAGAAGGTGTCCGACAGGATCACTACCTGGAAGCGCTCGCGCAGCCAGTCGACGAACTCGATGGCGCCGTCCAGTGGCTTGAGCGTGGCGATCACTTCCTGAATGTCGGAAAGTTTCAGGCCGTGCTCGTCGAGAATCCGCAGGCGCTGCTTCATCAGCACGTCGTAGTCGGGAATGTCCCGAGTGGTGGCCCTGAGGGATTCGATCCCGGTTTTTTCGGCGAAGGCGATCCAGATTTCCGGAACCAGCACACCTTCAAGATCCAGACAGGCAATTTCCACAAGACACTCCCATTTGTATTGATTATTGAGTCGAGCGAGCATAAAGCCTGCCGAACTCTAGCGACTCGGACCTGCCTGCGCAACGCAGAGGATGCCCCGGCCCGTGCAGCTTTTTGTTACCATCGACCCCATATAGAGCGCCCAGCGCCACCGACCTGTAGGAAGCCGCCCTGATGAGCCCAACGTTCGACGTCGTGGAACTCGCCACGACCTATGCCAACAAATCCGCCCAGGACATCCTGAAGCTCGCGTTTGCCGAGTTCGGCGATGACCTGTGGATATCTTTCAGCGGCGCCGAGGACGTGGTGCTGGTGGACATGGCCTGGAAGCTGAACAAGAACGTCAAGGTGTTCAGCCTCGACACCGGCCGCCTGCACCCCGAGACCTACCGCTTCATCGATCAGGTGCGCGAGCACTACAAGATCGACATCGAGCTGGTGTCGCCGGACCACACGAAACTTGAACCCTTCGTGAAGGAAAAAGGCCTGTTCAGCTTCTACAAGGATGGCCATGGCGAATGCTGCGGCATCCGCAAGATCGAACCGCTGCGCCGCAAGTTGTGCGGCGTGAAAGCCTGGGCCACCGGCCAGCGCCGCGACCAGAGCCCCGGCACCCGCAGCGCCGTCGCGGTGTTGGAAATCGACACCGCGTTCTCCACCCCGGAACGCACCCTGTACAAGTTCAACCCGCTGGCGCAAATGACCAGCGAAGAGATCTGGGGCTACATCCGCATGCTGGAACTGCCGTACAACAGCCTGCACGAACGCGGCTTCATCAGCATCGGCTGCGAACCCTGCACCCGCCCGGTACTGCCGAACCAGCATGAGCGCGAAGGCCGCTGGTGGTGGGAAGAAGCGACGCAGAAGGAATGCGGGCTGCATGCGGGGAATATCATCAGTAAATCCAAAGCGTAAACCCACTGTAGGAGCGAGCCTGCTCGCGATGGTCGCCAACGATAACGCGGGGTGCCTGATACCCCGCTGCGTTCTCGGGTTCATCGCGAGCAGGCTCGCTCCTACAGTGTTATCTGCAGCTTCAAAAAAATGTGTACACAGGAATGTCACCATCGGTGCCATTTATGTGTGCACTTTTAGTTTCAGCGCCCCAAAAAGTTACATCTCCTTTCTCATCACCTCGCCCACATCTTCCCTCTCAAAAAATAAATACCTGTTCAATCGGTCAATTTAAATTTTCTATTTTTCAGTCAGTTATTCGTTTTCGATAACAAAACGAAATGAACACTGGTTTTTATAGAATCGCGACTGGCATGGATCTGGCTTAAGTGCATACATGTTTTGTATACAATTAGATCAAAACATACACACACTTTAGATCCGCAAGCCTGAAGCGCCCTATCCCGTACAGGCTGCAGATGCCCCGTAACCAGTGATATTCGCCACCCGCGACGAAGATTTGTCGAGCCAACGCTCATGCACAGTCATCGCGGCGTCGAGCATCAGGAGCCTGCCGGAATGCGTACTAGTCTCTCCAATAACAACATCGCGCTGGATCTACCCTCCTCCCATTCCACCCACACTGCCGACAACCAGGCGCATCAAGCCCCTGTCGTGCTCAGCCCCCGACTGCACAATAAGGATCTCGCCCCGACCAAGACCGAAGGCCGGCGCTGGGGTCGCTACAGCATCTTCGCCCTGTGGACCAACGACGTTCACAACATTGCCAACTACTCCTTCGCCATCGGTCTGTATGCTCTGGGCCTGGGCGGCTGGCAGATCCTGTTGTCCCTGGGGATCGGTGCAGCGCTGGTTTACTTCTTCATGAACCTGTCTGGCTATATGGGACAAAAGACCGGGGTACCGTTTCCGGTCATCAGCCGGATCAGTTTCGGCATTCACGGTGCGCAGATTCCTGCATTGATCCGCGCCGTGATCGCCATCGCCTGGTTCGGTATTCAGACGTACCTTGCGTCCGTGGTGTTTCGCGTGTTGTTGACAGCGGTCCATCCCGGGTTCGCCGACTACGACCACGACTCGATCCTCGGCCTGTCGACCCTGGGCTGGGTGTGTTTCGTCGCGATCTGGTTCGTACAACTGGCGATCCTCGCCTATGGCATGGAGATGGTGCGACGCTACGAGGCATTTGCCGGCCCGGTAATTCTGCTGACCGTCGCCGCCCTCGCCGCGTGGATGTACACCCAGGCCGATGCGACCATTGCCTGGTCGATCCGTGAGCCGCTGACTGGCGCTGAGATGTGGCGCAACATCTTTGCCGGTGGCGCGTTGTGGCTGGCGATCTACGGCACCTTGATCCTCAACTTCTGTGACTTCGCCCGCTCTTCGCCGTGCCGTAAAACCATCAAGGTCGGAAATTTCTGGGGCTTGCCGGTGAACATTCTGGTGTTCGCCAGCATCACCGTCCTGCTGTGCGGCGCGCAATTTCAGATCAATGGCCGGATCATCGAGAGCCCGACCGAAATCATCGCCTCGATCCCCAACACCTTCTTCCTGGTGCTCGGCTGCCTGGCGTTCCTGATCGTCACCGTGGCGGTGAACATCATGGCCAACTTCGTCGCCCCGGCGTTCGTGCTCAGCAACCTGGCGCCCAAGTACCTGACTTTCCGCCGCGCCGGGCTGATCAGCGCGACCATCGCCGTGCTGATCCTGCCGTGGAACCTCTACAACAGCCCGCTGGTGATCGTGTACTTCCTGTCCGGCCTCGGTGCCCTGCTCGGCCCGTTGTACGGCGTGATCATGGTCGATTACTGGCTGGTGCGAAAAGGCCAGGTCAATGTACCGCAGCTGTACAGCGAAGACCCCAACGGCGCGTATTACTACAGTCGCGGGGTCAATTTACGCGCGGTGGCGGCGTTCATTCCTGCTGCTTTGATCGCCATCGTCCTGGCACTGGTGCCTGGGTTCCACAGCGTCTCGCCGTTCTCCTGGCTGATTGGTGCCGGCATCGCCGGGATGCTCTACCTGATCATCGCCAAGCGCCAACCGCACTACGCCGATGTCAGCGGCGAAGCCATCGCGGTCGACAACGTCAGTCATTAAACCTGTTGCAGCCCGGCATTGTCGGGCTGCAGAACTACCTGCAATAAGGACTCCCCATGCGCATTCTCGTGGTCAACGTCAACACCACCGAATCCATCACCCAGGCCATCGCCCGTTCGGCGCAAGCCGTCGCGTCGCCCGGCACGGAAATCGTCGGCCTCACCCCTTACTTCGGCGCCGACTCCATCGAAGGCAATTTCGAAAGCTACCTGGCGGCCATCGCGGTCATGGACCGGGTGATGTCCTACGACCAGCCATTCGACGCCGTGATCCAGGCCGGCTATGGCGAGCATGGTCGTGAAGGCTTGCAGGAATTGCTCAACGTGCCGGTGGTCGACATCACTGATGCGGCCGCCAGCACGGCAATGTTCCTCGGTCACGCTTACTCCGTGGTCACCACCCTCGACCGCACCGTGCCGCTGATCGAAGATCGCCTCAAGCTCTCCGGCCTTTGGGACCGCTGCGCCTCGGTGCGCGCCAGTGGTTTGGCGGTGCTGGAACTGGAGCGCGAGCCGCAACGCGCATTGGAGGCCATCGTGCATCAGGCCGAATTGGCGGTGACCCAGGACAAGGCCGAAGTGATCTGCCTGGGCTGCGGCGGCATGGCCGGGCTGGACGAGCAGATTCGTCGGCGTACCGGGGTACCGGTGGTGGATGGTGTGACGGCGGCGGTGACCATCGCCGAATCGTTGGTACGGTTGGGGTTGTCGACCTCGAAGGTGCGGACGTATGCGACGCCGCGGCCGAAGAAGATCATTGGCTGGCCGGGGCGGTTTGCCCGGTAGACCGCGTTATCGTTCATCGCGGTCTTGAGCCTGCCTCAAACCGCACTGAACCTCTGCCCCAACCCCTGCTCGATAAACTGCTCGATGACGAATTCGACAAACGCCCGGGTCTTGCCGGGCAGCAGTTTGTGTTCGGCGTAATAGATAGAAATGTTGCCGTCGTCGACATACCAGTCCGGCAACACCCGCTGCAACGTCCCCACCTCCAGATAACCCACGGCGAACGGCATGCTCACCAAGGCAATGCCCAAACCCTGGCTCGCCGTGGCGCAGGCGGCTTCCGAATCGCTCATGGTCATCCGCGCCTTGAGGGTCAATGGACTGTGTTGCTGACTACGACTGGTCAACTGCCAGGAACGCACGCGACCGGTCTGCGGCGAGCGAATGAGGATGCCATCGTGATACTTGAGATCGTCCGGCTCGACGATTGCCTCCCGCGCCGCCAGATATTCGGCGCAAGCCACCAACACGCGATGGGCCGGTGTCAGCTTGCGTGCCACCACGCCCTGAGGCAGTTCGAATCCGCCGCCAATCGCGGCGTCGAAGCCTTGGGCAATCAGGTCGACCTGTCGGTTGTCGAAATGCCAGTCCGGGTTGATTGCCGGAAAGCGCCGCAGAAACTCCCCGAGCAACGGCACGATGTACAAGCGCCCGAACACCGTGCCCATGCTGACTTTTAATGTTCCGGCAGGACGCCCTCCGGCACTGGCGAGATTGGCCACGGCATTCTGGATGGTGTGCAGGCTGCCGCTGACTTCGCCGAGAAAAAGCTGGCCGGCTTCCGTGAGCGTCAGGCTGCGGGTGCTGCGCTGGAACAGCCTTACACCAAGGCGCGCCTCCAGTTTGGCAACGCTCTTGCCTACCGCCGCCGGTGTCAGGCTCAGACGCCGCGCGGCTTCGGCGAAGCTGCCGACCTCAGCGCTGCGCACAAAGCATTCGATACTGCTGAAGGTTTCCATAGGAGCCACTATAAACTTTTGGTTTACACAGACTATCGCAACTATGGTCTACACAGCATGGAATCCTGAATCGATACTAGCCTCCATCAACCGGGACATCTCGCCTCGGGACTTGGAGATCAACATGACTACTCAGAACCTCAGCGGCAAAGTGGCATTGATTCAAGGTGGTTCCCGCGGCATCGGCGCAGCTATCGTCAAGCGCCTGGCTGCTGAAGGCGCGACCGTTGCCTTCACCTATGTCAGCTCCACGGCGAAAGCTGAAGAACTGCAAGACAGCATCACCACCAAAGGCGGCAAGGCCCTGGCCATCAAGGCCGACAGCGCCGACGCCGACGCCATTCGCGGCGCCGTGTCCGCCACGGTAGACGCTTTCGGTCGCCTGGATATCCTGGTCAACAATGCCGGCGTACTGGCCGTCGCACCGCTGGCCGAGTTCAAACTCGAAGACTTTGACCAGACCCTGGCCATCAACGTGCGCAGCGTGTTCATCGCCACCCAGGCCGCCGCCAAATACATGACCGAAGGCGGACGCATCATCAACATCGGCAGCACCAACGCCGACCGCATGCCCTTCGCCGGTGGCGGCCCATACGCCATGAGCAAGTCGGCACTGGTCGGCCTGACCAAAGGCCTGGCCCGCGATCTCGGCCCGCAAGGCATCACCATCAATAACGTGCAACCGGGCCCGGTCGATACCGACATGAACCCGGCACACGGTGACTTTGCGGAAAGCCTGATCCCGTTGATGGCCGTGGGCCGCTACGGCAAGGCCGAAGAAATCGCCAGTTTCGTCGCCTATCTTGTCAGCCCTGAAGCCGGCTACATCACAGGGGCCAGCCTGACCATCGACGGTGGCTTTGGCGCCTGATTCGTGTCAGCCAACTGCAATAACTGTGGGAGCGAGCCTGCTCGCGAAGAGGGAGTATCAGACACGTTGATGTTGTCTGAAACACCGCTTTCGCGAGCAGGCTCGCTCCCACACTTGCCAGTGTCGACCCGCCTTTTTAGTTAGGCCCATTCCAGCGTCGGCAATCCAAATTCGCCCGGCTCGAACGCCTTCAACGTACGAAGAATGCCATCGGCGTGTGCGTACCTGGCATCGGCCATCGCCGCGTCCGGAATTGCAATCGCCGTCATCCCCGCTGCTTTCGCCGCCGTAACACCAAAGGGCGAATCCTCGAACACCAGGCAATCTTCAGGTGCAACACGCAGACGCCGCGCCGCCGTCAGGAAAATATCCGGTGCCGGTTTGGCGGCACCCACCTCGGGGTCATCGGCAGTGACGATGAAGTCGAACAAGGCGAACCAGTCGCGGTGCAGGGTGGTTTTCTGGCCGAACGACTGGCTCGAAGAACTAGTGCCCACGGCAATGGGAATGTTGTTGGCCTTCAGATGCCGTACCAGTTCCTGTGCACCAGGCATCGCTTGCGCTGTAGGAAAGCGCTCGCGCATCAACGGCTCACGGATCACCAGAAACTCTTGTGCCGTAATCGGCAAATCCAGCGCTTCAACCACATAGCGCGCCAGATCGCCCGCGCCCCGGCCAATGATGTTCTGTTTGATGCTCCAGTCGAAGGTTCGACCGTAACGCGCGGCGATGATGGACGTGACTTCGGTGTAGATGCCCTCCGTGTCCAGCAACAAGCCGTCCATATCGAAAATCACGGCCTTGATCGGGCCGAATGCTTTCAGTGGTGCATTCATCGCATCTGATCCGTTTTCCAAGGCATCCCGGCCGACGCAGCTGAGGCCGACTCCCGGATGGATTAAAGGATTCAGCAGCATAGCGAGCGCCGCTGGCTTAGAGCAACGATGAAATCCTGATCCATGTCGAATGGCACTGCGTGATTTGGTGAATCGCCCTACAGAAAACGCCAACTTTCCCGACTTCTTTCCTTGAAAATCCTCCGCAGAGTTTTACGTCCCACATTCCGCCGAGCGAAAGTCTGCAGATGTTCGATCCCAAAAAGGTATTGGCATGCCCCGCCAGCGGCCCCTTGACACGAATGCATAGGGTCGAAACCGCCGCCAGCACCGACACCGTCGATCACACCGCCGCCCACAACTGCCCGGTGTCGATGGTCACTGGCGAGGTATTGCTGACCCTCACGGACAGCACCCTCGACGGGATCTTGCCGTTCGACTTCACCCGCATCTATCGCACCAGTGCCGTCGAACTCGACACCGGCCTCGGTTTTGGCTGGAGGCATTCGCTGTCCCAGCACCTGGAGCTCCACGACGAGCAGGTGCTGTGGATCGACCCCGAAAACCACCGCACGCCATTTCCACGGCCGACGGCGACGCGCCCGGTGATCCACAACAGCCTGTCGCGGACGGCGATTTACCTCGGCGAGGAGCCGGATGAACTGATCCTCGCCCTGGCCGGCAACCGCGCGCGGTTCTACCACTTTCACGACGGCCGGCTCAGTGCGATCAGCGACGCCTACGGCAACCACGTGACGGTGCAGCGGGACCGCCTTGACCGGATCCAACGCCTGGACAACGGCGCTGACCGCGCCTTGCTGTTGCGTTACGACCTCAAGCACCTGATGGCCGTCGATTATCAGGTGTTTCAGCGCAGCGGCCCCGAGGCGTACACCTGGCGCACCGAACAGACACTGGTCAGCTACCGCTACGACGCCCGCCAGCGACTGATCGAGGCGACCAATGCCGCGGGTGAAATCGAGCGCTATGACTACGACGAGCGGCACGTCATCCTGCAACGGCAACTGGCTGGCGGGGCGAGTTTCTTCTGGGCGTGGGAACGCTCCGGCAAGGCGGCCCGCTGCATTCATCACTGGGCCTCGTTTGCGCAGATGGAGGTGCGTTACGTCTGGGACGATGAAGGCGGCGTGACGGTGAACAACGCCGACGGTAGTGAAGAGGTTTACGTTCATGACAACCGCGCACGGTTGCTACACCACGTCGGGCTGGACGGCGGTGAGCAACACAAGGCCTACGACGATCAGGGCCGTCTGATCGCCGAGCAGGACGCCCTCGGCGCTGTCACCGAATACCATTATGACGAGGTCGGCCGGCTGATCGCGCTGCTTGCGCCGGATGAGGCGCTCACGTCCTACGAGTATCGCAACGGTTTCCTGCATACCCGCACCTGCGGTCAGGCGACATGGAGTTACCAGCGCAATGCCCAGGGCGACATCACTGCCGTCACCGATCCCGACGGGCAGATCACCCGCTATTTCTACGATTCGCAGGGGCGCTTGCTGACGATCCGTTTCCCCGACCAGAGCGGTCACCGATTTGTCTGGAACGCCTTGGGACAATTGCTGGAAGAGACCCTGCCGGACGGTGCCCTGCGCACTTTTTCCTACGATGCGTTAGGAAGGCGGATTAGCCGGCAGGACGAACACGGTGCCGTCACCGGTTATGAATGGGACGCCGTGGGTCGACTGACCCGGACCACGCGGCCCTCCGGTGCCCGTCGTGCCTATCGCTACAACGCCTATGGTCAGGTCACCGCCGACACCGACGAACTGGGACGGGTAACCCGTTACGAATACGCCGACGACCTGCGCCTGGTCAGCCGTCGGATCAACCCCGACGGCAGTGTGCTGAAATACCGCTACGAACATGCGCAATTGTTGCTCACCGAGATCGAAAACGAGGTTGGCGACATTTACCGGCTGGATTACACCCCAGGCGGGTTGATCCGACAGGAAACCGGCTTTGATGGCCGTCGTACCGCCTACAGCTACGACCTCAATGGCCAATTGCTGGAGAAAACCGAGTTTGGCCACGACGGTTCGCTGCTGGTTACCGGTTATCAACGTGACAGCGCTGGGCGGTTACTGGTCAAAACCTTGCCCGATGGGGTCAAGGTCGAGTACCGCTACGACAGTCTCGGGCGGCTGGTCAGTGTCGATGACGGCCAGAACCATCCGCTGGCGTTCGAATACGACCGCCAGGACCGGCTGATCACCGAACATCAGGGCCGGGGCACCCTGCGTTACAGCTACGACGCCTGCGGTCGGCTCAAGCGCCTGCGCCTGCCGGACGCCTGTGTCCTCGTCTACCACTACGCCAAGGGAGGCGCCCTCACGGCCATCGACCTCAACGGCACGCGTCTGACCAGCCATCGCTTTGTCGGCGGGCGCGAACAGCAACGCCAACAGGGCCTGCTGCTCAGCGATTACGCCTACGACGAGCAAGGTCGTTTGCAGGCCCATGCCGTCAGCCAAAAGCAACGACCACTGTATCGCCGCAAGTATGCCTACAGCATCAAGGGCAACCTCCTGCAGATTACCGACAGCCGCCACGGTTCACGTCGCTACCAATACGATGCGCTCGACCGTCTGACCGGCGTACGCCACGCCCGCGACCAGTTCGCGGAGAACTTCACCCACGACCCGGCCGGCAACCTGCTGATCCACGACCGCCCCGGCCCGTGTGTGCTCCAGGGCAACTGTCTGCGTCGCCGTTGCGACAGCCACTACGACTACGACGCCTTCGGCAACCTGATCCGCGAACGCCGCGGTATGCCGGCCCAGGTTACTGAATACACCTACGACTGCCAGCACCGCCTGATCGGCGTCAGCCCCCCTGACGGTAAACGTGTCAGCTACCGCTACGACGCATTCGGCCGGCGCATCGGCAAAACCGTCGACGGCCAGACCACGCAACTCTTCTGGCAAGGCGACCAACTCATCGCCGAAAGCGGTCCCCGACACTACCGCAGCTACGTCTATGAGCCCGGCAGCTTCCGTCCGCTGGCGCTGCTCGACGGCAAAGGCCGGGCAGACGCCTGCCCGTTCTACTACCAACTCGACCACCTCGGCACCCCGCAGGAACTGACCAGCTACGGCGGCGGCGTCGTCTGGTCGGCCAAATACACCGCCCACGGCAAACTCCGCGAACGGAGCCACGGCGACGGCGACGGCGAACGACTCGAACAGCCGCTACGGTTTCAGGGGCAATATTTCGATGCTGAGAGTGGCCTGCACTACAACCGGCATCGCTACTACCAGCCGGACATCGGTCGTTATCTGACGCCGAATCCGGTCAAGTTGGCCGCAGGGTTGAACCCGTATCGGTACACCAGGAACCCGACTGGATGGGTTGATCCGTTGGGGTCGAAGGGGAACTGTCCACTGGCGAACAAGGCCGGGGACTCGGCGAAAAATGGGGGGAGCGGGGCAAAGGCTGATGAGGGTGAACCCAATGCACCCTCTCCAATACCTGCAAATCGATACTGGCATCACGCAGACTCAGGCCACGACATATCGAGGACTGGGCGATGGACGCATTCGATCAGCTAGACAACCGGTCAATCCGGCAACACGACTCGATCAGTCTTCGTCCTCTTCCTCATCTTCCAACTCAATATTCCCCACATCGCCCAAATCATCAGCATCGTTAAGCGGCACCGTCGCATCATCCATCAACGATCCCGGATCTTCATTGCCGGGATCGTTGATGGATGGCCGTTCGCTCGGGCCCTTTTCTTCCTTGCCTTCGCTTTTCGCAGTCATGGGATGCCTCGCTCAACTAGTGATGCTTTTTGTGGTGTTTGTTCGAGTGTTTATAACCGTTACCGGAATGGGAGTGACCGCTGTCACTCCCCAGATCATTGCCGACCGCACCGCCGGCTGCACCGCCCAGGCCTGCACCGATGGTCGATCCGGTCGAACCGCCAAGACTGTTGCCGACCACCGATCCACCCGCCGCGCCCAAACCACCGCCTACCGCCGCCTCGGTGCGACTGTGCCTGGGCGCGGCAATGGCACTGCCGGCCGCTCCGCCGACACCCGCACCAACCGCTGCACCAGTACTGCCGCCCAACTGGCCACCGACCACATTGCCCAGCACCCCACCAAGACCACCGCCCACGGCGGCATCTCCATTACCTCCCGCCAGCGCCACCTGAGAGACCAGCCATCCAAAAACAATCGCAGGCAACATCAATCGTCGAGCACTCAGGCTTGTAGTTTTATTGCCGTTGGTTTTCGGGTTCATGGCACGCCTCGCATTCTTCAGGAGTATGGGAGATTTGAGCGGCTGCTGCGTGAAACGTTCATAAATGAAAAAGCCCGGCATCAAGCCGGGCTCTGTTCAAATCTGGATCAGGATCAGTGACGCTTGTGACCATTGGCCAGATTGCTGCCTACGCCGCCGCCCAATGCGCCGCCCAGGCCTGCACCGATGGTGGCACCGGACTTGCCGCCAAGGCTATTGCCGATCACCGAACCGCCGGCCGCGCCGACACCGCCACCGATAGCAGCGCTGGTGCGATGACCTTTTTTGGCAGCAACAGCGCTGCCCGCCGCGCCAGCGACACCTGCACCAATCGCTGCGCCAGTGCTGCCGCCCATCTTCTGGCCGACCACGTTACCCAATGCGCCGCCCAAGCCACCGCCCAACGCGGCAGTGCCGTCACCAGCCATTGCACCTTGAGCAACCAGAAGCCCCAGAACCAGAGCGGGCAGTGTTAAACGCATGACAAAAACCTCGAAAATAGGGGTAAACAAAAATGGGGGCGAGATTGAATGCTTTTGCACGGATAAAGTCCAGCACGCCGATCCAACTTCGCGGTTGGCGACAGTTGGACAGCACTTTAGGAAAAGGTTTTATGACGGACAAAAAAAAGCCCGCTGGGGAAACGGGCCAGGTGTTGCTTTCTAACGGATGAGTCGAGATTACGCAGACTGCTGTGAAAAGTTTGTGAAAGATCACCACTTTGAAAAAATTGTCATAAAACCCTTTCAGACATTAAAAACCCCCGCTCTTTGACGTAATGCTGTTCACTTAAGCGAAGTGATTCTTTGTAGGAGCGAGCTTGCTCGCGATGGTCGTTAACGATAACGCGTATTTACTGACTGAACGCGGCGCTCTTGAGTCCATCGCGAGCAAGCTCGCTCCTACAAAGTGAACAGCATTACGCTCTATGACGGGGTCTGCCTGACGTTCTATTACTTCCTGACCGGTGCTGTCACCCTGGGTAAGAATTTGCCCTTCAGTACCCGGCACGCCCTGGTCTTGATCTTGTCGACCTCAGTCTGGTCCTCGCCGAAGCTGGCCACATATTGGGTCTGGCCACACCGCACGCAATTGTTGATCGGAAACTCTGCGCCATCGTCCTCGATATACGGATCAGCCATCTCTTCACCCCTTTTCAACAAACGGGATCGACACCGGCAAGCCCTTTGCCTGAAAGAATATCGATCGCCAAGGTTTTTGAGACTAGCCGGTCACCTATGGACCTGCCGTTCGGATTTCCCCGTGACCGACGAATGGCCTTTCACCTTTCACCTCAACTTGACCGCAGTCCCGGTCACAAACACCACGACCATCCCGCCTTTGCCGGCCGGCATACTGATCTCATAATCAAGCCCGACCACCGCGTCCGCCTCAAGCGCCTGCGCCCGCTCCTTGATCTCATCGGTGGCTTGAATGCGCGCCTCCTTCAACGCCCGCTCCAGTGTCTGGGAACGTCCGCCGAAAAAGTCGCGCATCCCGGCAAACACGTCACGGACGACGTTGATCCCTTGCACCGACTCGGCGCTGACGATGTCCAGGTAGGCGGTAATTTGTCGGCCTTCAATGGAGTGGGTTGTGGTGGTGATCATGGGTGTTCCTTCCTGTTCAGAAATTCAGCCAGTGCATCAAACGCCGGCAACGTGACGGGATCGTTGGCCGAGTTGCTGGCCACCGGATGGGATGCGTAGCGGACGATGACCATCTCGGCCTTTGGGTCGAGGTAGATGCGCTGCATGATGTCGATTCTGTTCGAAGAGTTTGAGCGGTCTACAGCCGGACAGGCTTGTTCACTGTTTAAGCATGGGCCTCGCGATCAAGAACATCAGCGACCCACTGATTGATACTTTTGTGGGCTAGCTGAGCTTTCACGGCAACCGTCGCGTGAAGGGCTGGGGCCAGACGCAGACTGAGATGGCCTGAATAGGGTTTCTGTGGGGTGCGGCCGAGTTTGGCGCAAGTCTCCAGATAATCGGTGACGGCCTCTTCGAATGCGGTGCGAAGTTCTTTGACTGACTCGCCGTGAAACCCGACAACATCCTTGATGCCCGCAATGTGGCCGACGAACAGACCGTCTTCATCGCTGTACTCGATCCGGGCTGAGAAGCCGTTGTAGTTCATTACGTTCACGGGGTAACTCCTGCTTGTTCAAGAAAAGCCCGGGCGTCACGCACCTGATAGGGCTTGGCTTCTTTGTCGGGGTGCGGCCGGTGGAAGGTCGCGACCACTCCATTCAGTTCAAAACGTACTCGTGAACCATTGCCTTCGATAGTTCTGGCCCCAGCAGCGCTGAACAAGGATTCGATGCGGGACCACTCCATGGTGGCCGGGGTGAGTCTTGAAAATAAGGCTTTGAGGGTGCTGAGCTGTTTATTATTCATGGTATTATATCATGATACCGTACGAGATTTAGCAATCGCGAATGACATCGCTGATGCGTGGGAGAAGCCTCTAACGCGCGCTTAAAAAAACGCCGCTTATCCAGAACAGGAAAGCGGCGTTTTCGTGTCGAAGCTTTTTTTTGCACGGCAGGCAGGATATCGGGGGGACTCTCGCCGGGGTTGTAGGTAATTTCCGAGAGTTACGCTTGCTGCGTTTTTAGCGGGTCCCACCCCCCACGCTAACCTATGTGGCGATCACAGAAGCGCGCCCTGTTTGCTCAGTTTTGCTTCGCCAACGTAGGAATAGGTACACAGAGTGTTGGATTAACGCCAAGAGACATCAGCAATCAGCCCAGATCCCGGAACCTGTGGTGTTCAAATGGCGAAAGCGCTATCCGCACGCGGGTCTTGAGGGATTGAACGACCCTGCTTCGAAGTGGCCAGCCTCGCAAGCTCAGCACTCAAAAGATGAAGAAAGTTCTTACGCTGACCACCCAGCGCGTGCCGCGTGAGGCGACGCATTGGAGTGGCCGTGGTCAGAGTAGGATAAGATGCCTGCAAATCAGGCTTGCTGTGAGTAGCCCCGCATGACAGATAACAGTCGGAACACCACCCGTCTGATCAAGAAGTACCCGAATCGCCGTCTGTATGACACGCACACCAGCAGTCATTTGACCCTTGCGGATATACGCCAATTGGTCGTCGATAAAATCCCGTTCGAGGTGGTCGACGCCAAGACTGGCGAGGATCTGACCCGAAGTATTTTGCTGCAGGTCATTCTGGAAGCCGAAAGTGGCGGTGAGCCGATATTCTCCAGCGAGATGCTCATGGGGATTATCCAGTTCTACGGTCCCTACCAGAGCGTCCTCGGCAGCTACCTGGATAAAAGCATCCAGACGGTCATCGACATCCAGTCCCAGACCGGTGCCCAGTCATCTGAAGCCTGGAGCGAGTTCATGCACCAGCAAGCACCGGTCATGCAGGATTTGATGCGCCAGTATGTCGACCAGTCAAAAGCCCTCTACCTGAACACTCAGAACCTCTTCGGCCTGTTCGGCGGCACGCCACCAGGCAAGCCAGGTGCCGGTAGCGGGCCGAAAAAAAATGGCGATGGGGAGTAAACCCATCGCCATCAGTGTAACCGCTTTAATGTGACTTACTTGTTACCGCTTGTAGCCTTGGCAGCAGGAGCGGTTTTGCCGGCTGCGGCGGTCGCCGCGTCAAAACTGCTCTGGGCAACGTCAGCAGCCTGTTTTACGGCATTCTGTGCGCTTTCAAAAACGGTACCGGCATTCGCCAGCGACGACTTGAACGCGGCCACAACAGGCTCGGAGCCAGCCGGTGCATTCTTGCTGATCACTTCAACGAACTCTTGCACCTGCTGGGTGCCCGCCTCGACCTGACGCGAGGTCAGTTTGGCGATTTCCGAGTGAGTGCCGACAATCAACGCTTGCACTTGGCGATTGAACTCAGCCAGGCGTTCGACTTGCACATTTGGCTGGGTGAAAGAAGTCTGGAGCTCGGCGAGCCCTTGTAGATCACGGACTGCCAGCAGCTTGCGAAAGCCGTCGAACTGCTCCTCGGTGGCGGCCTGCAATGTCTTGAACTGCAATTGGCTGAACTGTTCAACACTGGAGAAGATTTTGCCGCTGATTTGCTGCAGGAGGTCTAGGTTGGCTTTCTGAGCGTCTTGCAATTTTTCCGAGTTAAAAAAAGACATGCTTGAATCTCCTGATGCTGGAAGGCCTACATGGGCCCGAGGACGCGATTGCGATCCTGCCGGTCATCGCGCTAGATTTAATATTGCAGCGCACAAATCCGTTTAGCAACATTTTTTTGTGCGGTGCACAAAAAATTTTCCTCTCCTGCCAATATTCGCTATAGACTCCTGACATCAAGCGGACAGCCAAGGTCTCTTCCTTAATGAGCCGCAGGCCGCTGCTTCGCATGTATAACGTCAGGAGATCACCATGGGCCAGGAAGATATTATTGCACCGCAATATGAAAAAACCTCCTCTCAACGCGGCCTGTTCGAACACCTGAGTCATCTGCAGCAGCTCAATACCCTGAACGTCCTTGATGCTTTGCGCCAGCGCCAGGAAAAAACCCTCGCGCCTCTGAAGCGGGGTCAACTCAGACAACCTACGCCCGCTGAATGGCAGGAATATGTCACCGACCTTGGCCAACGCAGCCTGCTGTTCTGGGACACCCTGCGCCAGCGCGGCGACAATACGCAGGCCCATGAACGCGCCGGGTATCCACTGCTGCTCAAGTTCGATCATGAAACCCTGATCGCCGGCTCCGATCTCCCGCGCCCGGTCAACTATTCGCTGCTGCAAATCCTCCCCGGACCAGAGCAAAGAATCGACAGCAACGGCCAGCCGGTGATCATCATTGACCCACGCGGCGGCCACGGCTCCGGAATCGGCGGTTTCAAACAGGATTCGGTATTAGGTGAAAGCCTCAGAGCCGGCCACCCCACCTATTTCATCTCTTTCAGTCACTCGCCACAGCCTGGGCAAACCCTGGCCGATATCGTCGAAGCCCAGGCCCGGTTCATCGAAGTCGTCAGCGCCCTTCACCCGGCCAACAGCAAGCCGATCATCATCGGTAACTGCCAGGCCGGCTGGGCCTTGATGGGGCTGGCGGCAACACGGCCGGAACTACCGGGATTGATCATTATCAATGGTGCCCCCTTGTCATACTGGGCCGGTGTCAATGGACGCAATCCGATGCGCTATACCGGTGGCCTGCTGGGTGGCGGCTGGATGGCTCGCCTGGGCAGCGACCTGGGCAATGGCCGTTTCGACGGTACCTGGCTGGTCAGCAATTTCGAAAACCTGGACCCGGCCAACACCTATTGGGGCAAGTACTACCAGTTGTTCAGCCAGGTCGACAGCGAGGCTGCGCGCTTCCTCGACTTCGAACGCTGGTGGGGCAGCCCGACCCTGCTCAATGGCGAAGAGATCGAGATGATTGTCGATGACCTTTTCATCGGCAACCAGTTGTCCGGCGGTCTCGGCCGCAAGAGCACCGGCATTGACCTGAAACGTATCGAAGCACCGGTGGTGGTGTTCTGTTCCTACGGAGACAACATCACCCCTCCCCAGCAGGCATTGAACTGGATCGCCGATGCCTATCCCAGCGATCTCGCTTTGCATGACGCAGGACGTACCATCGTCTACCTGCGGCACGCCAGCATCGGCCATTTAGGCATTTTTGTTTCCGGCAAGGTGGCGCGGCGCGAACACCGTGGGATGCTCGGCGCGGTCGAAGCCATCAAGGCGCTGCCGGCGGGACTGTATGAAATGCTGATTGACGATCTGCCAACCTCCTCAGGCAGCGATGACATGCAATACCGAGTGCGTTTCGAATCAAGGCGAATCGCCGATATCCATGATGACGTCGAGCCGGCCCGTGATGACGATCGCGAATTCTCTCTGGTGGAGCGCGCCTCTGAAATCAACAGCGCGTTTTACGACGGGTTCATACGTCCGTGGCTGCGTCAGATCGTCAACGAGCCAATTGCCGAACTGTTGCGCAGGGCGCACCCCTTCCATCAGCAGCAAGTGCTATGGAGCAGCCTGAATCCGGCACTGTGGTGGTTAGCCGGGACCGCCTCCCAAGTGAGCAGTGATCGTCGTCCCGCACGCAAAGACAACCCTCTGCTGGCCTGGCAGGAGCTGTTCTCCAACCAGATGCAAGACACCCTGAATGCTTATCGCGATGTGCGTGACGCCACTCAGGAGCTGTGTTTTTACGGTATTTACGGCGCGCTGAGTGCCTTCACCGGCAACAAGCCTGTGCGAAATCTCCAGGCACATGCCCACCAGTTGGACCAGGCCCTGATCGAACGCCTGCAGGATGCGCTGCCTCATGGCGGCCCTCTGGAAGCATTGGTGCGGATTCTGTTTTTGCTGGGCCGCGACAGCGACAAGGCGGGCAAGGAAAGCATTGAGAAGCTGATCCAGCAGGTGCACCTGCTGGTCCAGGACTACAGCAATGAGCCCACTGCCCTGCGCGAAGCCATCCGATTGCAGAACCTGCTGGTTTTCGCCCACCCGCAAGAAAGCTTGCGCAGCCTGCCTTTGTTGCTACCAGAGGCAAAGGAACGCCAACAGGTCCTGACAGCCGTTGGGCAATTGATGCCTGAACTGCTGGCGACCGTTGGAGCTGAAGGCGAATTCTGGCGTGAACTGCACGCGCTGCTCGAAGTTTCCCTGCCGGGCTTCAGCCTGACCCAACCACCCGGTGAAACAGTTGTCATCGCGCAGGAGCCCCCTTCGGAGCCATCCACACTTGCAGTAACGCTGTCGCCGCAGATCGCACCACCGCCCGCTCCTGCCAACGTAGTTAAAGCCCCGAAGCGCAAAGCGCGCAAAGGCACAACAGGCCCCAAGCCTCAATGACCCTTCACAAGGGATTAGCGGTGAATCCGTTCGGCGAAGCCTGCGACCTTATGATCTCTGGACAGACCGATGAGGTTCATGGATCGGACCCGCGCGACTTTTTCGACCACAGGCGGCAACTCGTCGGTTCGATACTGGCCGGGCGTCATACCGAACCAACGGATGCATGCCTTATGGAAGCTGCTGTGATCATGGAAGCCGAGCAGGCAGGTCACATGCTTCATGTTGAAATGAGAATGGCGCAAATAGAAGTCAGCCATCTGCCGGCGCACATCGTTCAGGACGTCCTTGAATTGCGTACCATCCTTCTCAAGGCCTCGTTGAAGCGTTCGCTTGCTGATATTCAGTGCCGCCGCAATCGATTCCATATCAGATTGCCCTTGGCCTTGCCCCTGGCTCAAGCGCTCGGTAATCAGCGCGCGAATCCTGCCAACCATAGAGTAACCGGACAACAGGTCCAATTGAGCCTCGGCAAAACTGTCATGGAGTGTGGCCAACGCCTCGTTGGCCATGCTCAACGGACTCAAAAGCTCCTGGCCATCGAACAGGATGCTGTCATATGCCGCCCCGAAACTCAGCGGACAGCCAAAAAGCCGCTGATGCTCCGACGTGTCCTCAGGTTCAGGATAAGTGAACTCCACACTCAACGGTTGCGGTGACTTGCCACCTGCCAGCCAATGGCAGAAACCCAGCAGCGAAGCCAAGGCTGCATCCGTGTATTGCCGGGGTTTGACCGAGCCATGTTGCTGATGATCGAGACTGGCCAATCGGTAATGCTGCTGCTCCTTGACAAGGAAAAGGCTGAATCCGGTACCAATCAAGGGGCTGAAACGAACCAGGCGTTCAAGCGCTCTTTTCAGATTCGAACTGGACATCATCGTGTAGCCCACGATCTGAAAACTACTGGGATGGAATTCCCCGTAGGCTTTCAGACCGATATTCAGATCATCCGAAGCCTGAGCAGCCAAGTCCCAAAGACGATAGATAATGCTTCGCTCGCAGAATGCTCCTGGTCTACTCACGAACCCGACATCCAGTCCCGCCTCCTGGCACAGACCGGCAAGATCCAGTCCCTGGGCCAAAAATGTATTCGCCAGCATGCTGGCATAACCCGAACTCATTCTATACATGGCGTCCTCATTGACCGATGGAACCGAACGTCCTGTCCGGAGCCGATACTGACATGCACTGAACATATTTCAACAGTGTTTCAGGAATATTAACTATCCATTGAGTTTTAAGAGTTGATCCAAGTATGGGTTCTCCTCATTTTTTTGCCAGCAGGCCAAAACACCCGCGTGGCACCGATGGACAGGAGAACGTCACCTTCAAACACTTCCGCACGGCCCGTCGATATCGAACAATCTTCTCTCCTGCAGCGCAAAAAAATGGAGTAGATGTATGGAATCGCGTAGTCGCATTGCTTTGGTAACGGGTGGTATGGGCGGTATCGGTACGGCAATCAGCCAACGTCTATACAAGGAAGGATTCAAGGTAATCGTCGGCTGCAGCTCTGATTCCAGCCGCAAGAACGACTGGCGCGCCAGCCAACTGGAGGCGGGTTACGAGTTCGAGTTCATCTATGGCGACGTCACCGATTGGGAGTCAACCCGCAAGGCTTTCGAGATGGCTCGTGAACAATTCGGCCCGATCGATGTGCTGGTCAACAACGCCGGCATCACCCGCGACGCGTCTTTTCGCAAGCTCACCCCGGAAGACTGGAACAGCGTGATCGGGACCAACCTGACGGGCTTGTTCAACACCACCAAGCAGGTCATTGAAGGCATGTTGTCCAAAGGCTGGGGGCGGATCATCAATATCTCCTCGATCAACGGTCAGCGCGGCCAGTTCGGCCAGACCAACTACTCCGCCGCCAAGGCTGGCATCCATGGTTTCACCATGGCGCTGGCCCGGGAAGTCTCCGGCAAGGGCGTGACCGTCAATACCGTATCCCCAGGCTACATCCAGACCTCCATGACCGCGGCAATACGCCCGGACATTCTGGAAGGCATGATCGCAGCCACTCCGGTTGGTCGCCTTGGCCAACCCGAAGAGATCGCCTCAATCGTAGCCTGGCTGGCTTCCGATGAGTCCGCCTACAGCACCGGTGCCGATTTCTCGGTAAACGGCGGCATGAACATGCAATAACTCCCGACCAGGGCAGGAATGCCCTGGTTTGCTCGACGAATTTTGTCTTTTCGATGAGGTCACGCATGAACGAAGTCGTAATCGTTGCCGCTACTCGTACCGCCATTGGCAGCTTCCAGGGTGCTCTGTCTGCAATTCCCGCGACCGAACTGGGTGCCGCAGTGATTCGCCGCTTGCTGGAGCAGACGGGTATCGATGCTGCTCAAATTGATGAAGTGATCCTCGGCCAGGTACTCACTGCCGGCGCTGGGCAAAACCCGGCACGCCAGACCGCGATCAAGGCTGGCTTGCCACACACCACGCCTGCCCTGACCTTGAACAAGGTTTGCGGCTCTGGTCTCAAGGCGGTCCATCTTGCCGTCCAGGCAATCCGTTGCGGCGACGCGGAACTGGTCATCGCTGGCGGTCAGGAAAACATGAGTCTGGCCCCCTATGTTCTGCCCAAGGCACGCACCGGCTTGCGTATGGGCCATGCGCAACTGCAAGACAGCATGATCCAGGATGGCCTGTGGGACGCCTTCAACGACTACCACATGGGTATCACCGCTGAGAATCTGGCACAGAAGTACGAGATCTCTCGTGAAGCACAGGATGCCTTCTCTGCCGCCTCGCAACAGAAGGCCGCCGCAGCCATTGAGGGCGGGCGTTTCCAGAGCGAAATCACCCCGATCCTGATTCCTCAGCGCAAGGGCGAACCGCTGGTCTTCGACACCGACGAACAGCCGCGTATCGACAGCACTGCGCAAGCGTTGGCGAAACTCAAACCGGCATTCCAGAAAGACGGCAGCGTGACCGCCGGCAACGCTTCGACCCTCAACGATGGTGCGGCCGTGCTGTTGCTGGCCAGCGCCGCTAAAGCACAAGCGCTGGGCCTTCCGGTACTGGCACGAATCAAAGCCTATGCCAGCGCCGGCGTGGACCCGTCGATCATGGGTATCGGCCCAGTCCCGGCTACACGTCTGACTCTGCAAAAGGCCGGCTGGAGTGTCGAGGACCTGGACCTGATTGAAGCCAATGAAGCCTTCGCCGCCCAGTCGCTGGCGGTTGGTAAAGAGTTGGGTTGGGACACCAGCAAGGTCAACGTCAACGGCGGCGCAATCGCCCTTGGCCATCCGATCGGCGCGTCGGGGGCACGGATTCTGGTGTCGCTGGTACACGAACTGATCCGTCGCGACGGCAAGAAGGGGCTGGCCACTTTGTGCATCGGCGGCGGACAAGGCGTCGGCCTGGCTATCGAGCGCTAACCAACGGCATCCGGGTAGCCCATGCGCGGACTTGGGACCCTTGTTCCGCGCATCGGATTGGCGTCAGGTTGGCGCCAGACAACGCTGCCCGCATTCCTGCCGTCGCTACGCCGAAGTCCGGCAAAGCGCGGCTTTTTTTCTGCCCGGCTCATCTGTATGGGCAAGGAACTTTATGGACAACAACACGCATACATTCAAAACCTATTGGTCAGGCCAGGTTCCGTTCATCGCTTCCTTTGCAGTGCAACAATTACGCCTATGGGTCAGCACTAATCCGTGGTTTTCCGGGCATGAGCACGGCGCCTGGTTCGAGTTGCCTCGCGAAACCCTGGACAGCCTTCAAGCGGACTACCAGGTTCAATGGGTCCAACTCGGCCAAAAACTGCTGACCGGCCAACCCTTCAGCTTCGATGATCGACGCTTCTCCAGCGGCAACTGGAGCGAGCCACTGTTCGGCTCCCTCGCTGCGTTTTACCTGCTCAATTCCAGCTTTCTTCTGAAGCTGCTCGACAAGCTGCTGATCGACGAAAAAAAACCGCGCCAACGCCTGCGCTATCTGGTGGAGCAAGCCATTGCCGCCAGTGCGCCAAGCAATTTCCTGGTCAGTAACCCCGATGCTCTCCAGCGTGTGGTTGAGACTCAAGGTGCCAGCCTGCTCACAGGTATGCAGCATCTGGCCAGCGACATGAACGAAGGCAAAATGCGCCAGTGTGATAGCGGCGCCTTCAAGGTAGGCGTCGATCTGGCCAACACCCCCGGCGAGATCGTCTTTGAGAATCACCTATTCCAGCTGATTCAGTACTACCCGCAAAGCGAAACCCAGTACCGACACCCGGTATTCGTCGTACCTCCCTCGATCAACAAGTACTACATCCTTGATCTGCGCCCGGACAACTCGATGGTCCGCCACCTGCTGGAACAGGGACATCCCGTATTCCTGATGTCCTGGCGCAACTTTGACGAGGAACACGCTGGCACTACCTGGGATGACCTGATTGAGCACGGGGTAATCGACGCCTTGCAGGTGGCCCGCGATATCAGTGGCGAGCAGCGACTCAATTGCGTGGGCTTCTGCATCGGCGGCACCCTGCTGAGCACCGCGCTGGCAGTACTTGCTGCACGCGGCGACAGGGAGATCGCCAGCGTGAGCCTGTTCACCACGTTCCTTGACTACCTGGATACCGGCCCCATCGACATATTCGTCGACGAAGAACTGGTGGCCTATCGAGAGCGCACCATCGGCGGCATGAAGGGTCCCATCGGTCTGTTTCGTGGTGAGGACATGGGCAATACCTTTTCCCTGCTGCGCCCCAACGAGCTGTGGTGGAACTACAACGTCGACAAATACCTCAAGGGGCAGAAGCCGATCCCGCTTGATCTGCTGTTCTGGAACAACGACAGCACCAACCTTCCGGGGCCGATGTACTGCTGGTACCTGCGCCACACCTATCTGCAGAACGATTTGAAATCAGGCGAGCTGGAGTGCTGTGGGGTCAAGCTTGATTTGCGTGCAATTGACGCTCCCGCTTACATCCTCGCCACCCATGACGATCACATCGTGCCCTGGAAAAGCGCCTACGCCAGCACCAACCTGCTCTCCGGGACCAAGCGTTTCGTATTAGGCGCTTCAGGGCATATCGCCGGCGTCATCAATCCACCGGCCAAGCAGAAGCGCCATTACTGGACCAATAATCGGGTCACGAAAAACCCGGAAACCTGGTTCAAGAATGCCGAGCAGCAACCCGGAAGCTGGTGGAATGATTGGTTCAACTGGCTGGCGGGACACTCCGGCGAGCGCCAACCAGCGGTTGCGCACATAGGGAATGACAAATTCCCGCCTCTGGAGCCGGCGCCAGGCAGTTATGTAAAGCAATGAAAGACTGAAACTCCCTGCTGCATGACTTCATGCAGCAGGTCAACTGCGGATCATTTGTTTCGGTACAAGGAGAGAGCCCCCCATGAGCACCGCGTTGCGCATCAACGAAGCACTTTTGATTGCCGGGCACGCATTCAAACCTTTTCAATGCGTCGCCTGGGCTGCGCAAGGCGGTAATGGCGAACTGAGCCTGACCGTCATCGACCGGGCCAGCACTCACATTTGTCGCAAACAGGTTCCAAGCAGTGCCTATTCCGACCCGGCGCAGTTGGAAAGCCTGCTGGAAGAGGTGCGCGCCGAGTTAAGCCAGGAGGGCTACAAACTACAATCCTGGACAATGCCAGAGTAAGCATTCTCGCGGATCGCTATCGGTGATCCGCCTGATACTCCATCTCAAGTTCATCGAAGGCAGCCTCACGCACCTGGTGTTGGAATCAGCCAGTCGTGCAGAGGGCTATGCCTTGGGCTTACGCGATGCGGGGATCATCACTGAAATACAGTGCGTCGAATGATGTACACCGCTTGGAAACTGTCGAAAAATCAGCCTCTGGTCGCAAAGCACTGAGCCGTCCAGGGTCTGGGCCAAAGCATGGGCTGAATTTTTCAAAACCGCAGGAACGAAAAAGCCCCGAATAATCGGGGTTCTAACGTTTAAATGTGGCGGTGAAGGAGAGATTCGAACTCTCGATACAGTTTCCTGTATACACACTTTCCAGGCGTGCTCCTTAAGCCACTCGGACACTTCACCGTATCTCTTCAAACAAGTTCTGTCTGTCGAGGCGCGCTAATGTAGTCGAAAGCTTTTCCGATGGCAAACATTTTTTTCAGAATTTTCATGCGGTTAACGCGATTCAGCGTTTCCGGTCGCTCGTGGCCATGGCAAACCGGCCAATCTCCGGCTTCGTGCCCTCTTCTATATAGAGGGGAATGCGCGGCAGGCACGGCGGGCTGCGCCTGGCGGGCAGGCAAAGGGTGACTGGCGGGTCAGTCACGGCGCTTTACCTGGCCTGCGGCGGTGGGTAACGTCTGCCCAACTTTATTGAAAGGAATAGCGTCATGAGTGAGTTGATTTCCTACCATCTCGAAGACGGTATCGCGACCCTGACCTTGAGCAATGGCAAGGTCAATGCCATTTCCCCGGATGTGATTGCCGAGTTCAACGCTGCGCTGGATCAGGCAGTGACTGATCGTGCGGTGGTGATCATTACTGGCCAGCCGGGCATTCTCTCCGGTGGTTATGACCTGAAGGTGATGACGGCCGGCCCTAAAGAAGCCGTGGCGCTGGTGACCTCCGGCTCGACACTGGCCCGCCGCCTGCTGTCGCACCCCTTCCCGGTGATCGTTGCGTGCCCGGGGCATGCGGTGGCCAAGGGCGCGTTTCTGCTGTTGTCGGCCGACTATCGCATCGGTGTAGACGGTGCGTTCAGCATCGGCCTGAACGAAGTGCAGATCGGCATGACCATGCACCACGCGGGCATCGAGATCGCCCGTGACCGCCTGAACAAAGTGGCGCTGCAGCGTTCGGTGGTCAACGGCGAGATGTTCAGTCCACAAGGCGCCGTGGCTGCCGGTTTCCTTGATGTCGTGGTCTCGGCTGAAGAACTGCAAGGCGCAGCACTGGCGGCGGCTCGCCAGTTGAAGAAGATCAACATGACCGCGCACAAGAACACCAAATTGAAAGTACGCAAAGCGCTGCTGGAGGCCCTGGACAACGCAATCATCCAGGATCAGGTACATTTGGGTTAAGCCCGGATCTGCTACAACGAAAAGCCTGACCATCGTGTCGGGCTTTTTCATACATGCCTCTTTATACATGCCTCGGTTAAACCTCTGTAACCGCTCTGGATCGCTTCTGACCGATTGGTCGGAAACATCAGCACAAACATCGGCTATCTTCCGCTTCCCTGGCAGTAATTGCCGAAAACAGTGCACATCCGTACACTGCGCCACCTTTTGTCCCGGTGGGGCCTGTAAATGCTGTTTTTGTTCCGTATGTCATTGATGGCCCTGCACTTTATCGTGGCGGGTGTGCTGGGTGTGATTCTCGGCCTGTGCCGGCCATTCAACCCGGACAACAGCCGTCTGTGCGCACGCCTGTATGCATGGCCGGCCATGTGTATTTTGCGTTTGCAGGTGAAGGCCGAAGTCGGGCCGTTGATGGATAAACCGGACAGTTGCGTGATCATCGCCAATCACCAGTCCAACTACGACCTGTTTATGTTTGGCAACGTGGTGCCCCGCCGCACCGTGTGCATCGGCAAAAAGAGCCTGAAATGGGTACCGCTGTTCGGGCAACTGTTCTGGCTGGCCGGCAATGTGCTGATCGACCGCGGCAATGCACAAAAGGCGCGCAAGTCGATGTTGACCACCACCCACACCCTGCAAAACAAAGACACCTCGATCTGGGTTTTCCCGGAAGGCACGCGCAACCTGGGCGAGGACTTGCTGCCCTTCAAGAAAGGCGCCTTCCAGATGGCCATTGCCGCCGGGGTGCCGATCGTGCCGGTGTGTGTCAGCAGTTACGTCAAACACATGCGATTGAACCGTTGGCGCAGCGGGAAAATTCTGATTCGTTCGTTGCCGGCGATTCCCACCGCCGGATTGAGCCTGGACGACATGCCCCTGCTGATTGCCCAGTGCCGCGAACAGATGCGTGAATGCATCGAATCGATGGACCGGCAACTGCAAGCTGCCTGAAAAAAGAAAACCCGCCTGGTGCGGGTTTTCTTTTGCCTGCAAGTCTTTACCGACGAACACAGCAGAATTAACTGACTCTCAAACACTGACAAGGCTAAGCTGATCAACACTGCCATTGCATTTGCTGCTAATTAAAAGCTGCCAAAAGAAGTGAATCACAATCATGGGTAGAGTTGTTGCTTCAGCGGTTTATAGCGCCGGTAAGAGAGTCACCAATATCACCCTCGACGAAGGCGCAGCCTGGGCGGCAAAGCCAGGCCACTTTGTCTGGATCGGCCTCGAGGAGCCGAACGCCGAGGAACTCTACAATCTGCAACGCCAGTTCAACCTGCACGAACTGGCCATCGAAGACGCCCTGGAAAAACACAGCCGGCCGAAGCTGGAAACCTTCGGCGATGCGCTGTTCATCGTGACCTATTCGCCCATCCGCCATGAAGGCAAACTCGAGTTCATCGAGACACATATCTTTGCCGGCAATGGCTACATCATTACGGCGCGCAACGGCCACTCGGCGTCCTACGCCCATGTCCGACAACGCTGTGAGGCGCGTCCGCTGTTGCTTGAGCACGGGGAAGATTTCGTACTTTATGCCATCCTCGATTTCGTGATCGAGAACTACCAGCCGATGGGCGAAGCCATTCACGGGGAAATCGATGAGCTGGAGGGCAATGTGTTATGCGGCTCGTTGAATGACTACGACATCCAGAGACTACATGGCCTGCGTCGTGATGTTTTGCGCTTGCGTCGTTATGTGGCACCGATGATTGAGATCGGGGAGGAATTGCAGAGGCTGAGCTTCCCGTTTATCGATAAAAACATGCGGCCTTACTTTCGCGATGTGCAGATCCATGTCACGCGGCAGATGGAAGACCTGACGACCCTGGCGGATATTGCCAGCCAGACGATTGAGGTCGGGGTGCTGTTGGAGGCCTCTCGCCAGAGTGTGGTGCAGCGCAAGTTTGCGGCCTGGGCGGCGATCCTGGCCTTCCCGACGGCGGTGGCGGGGATTTATGGAATGAATTTCCAGAACATACCGGAGTTGAGCTGGCACTACGGGTATTTCGGAGTGCTGGGGTTTATTACGGTGGGTTGTCTGGGGTTGTGGGCGAGTTTCAAGAAGTCGGGGTGGTTGTAGGAGCGAGCTCGCTCGCGAAAAACCCAAGGGCGCCGCTGTGTACCTGGTTCAACGCGCTATCGTTCACGACTTTCGCGAGCAGGCTCGCTCCCACATTGATCTGCGCGACACCGAAAATCCGATGTGGGAGCGAGCCTGCTCGCGATGCTTTTAATTTCAATCAGCTGCCGGCTTGTGCGCCACAAACCGCATCATCCACTCGGCAACCGTGGCGCCGTGGTGTTCCTGTTCCAGGCTCGCGATACCTTTGGAGTAGACCTGCTCACCCAGTGCCTGCTGGCGAATCTCCAACAGGGCGCGGGAGTAGTCGTGGATGAATTCCGGATGCCCCTGGAAGCACAGCACCTGATCGTTGATGTGGTAAGCGGCATACGGGCAGAAATCGCTGGAAGCGATGACCGTAGCGTTTTCCGGCAGCGACGTGACCTGATCCTGGTGGCTGATCAGCAACGTCAGTTCTTCGCGCACCGGGCTCATCCATGGCGCCTTGGCGGCCAATTTGTAGTTGTGCGTGCCGACGCCCCAGCCTTGGGTCGCACGCTCGCTCTTGCCACCGAGCAGCAGCGCCAGCAACTGATGACCGAAGCAGACGCCCAGCAATTTGTCGCCGCGCTCGTAGCGGGTCAGCAGATACTTCTTGAGGGTTTCGATCCACGGGTCGGTGCCGAATGAATCGGCCTTGCTGCCCGTCACCAGGTAGGCGTCGAATGTCAGGTCGTCGCCTGGGTATTCACCCTGCACCACGTTGTAGACCGTGAACTCGGCGGCAATCGGTTGCTGCGAAAACAGGTGTTTGAACATCTGCCCGTAGCCCTGATATTGGTCAACCAATTCCGGACGCAGGTGGTCGGTTTCCAGAATGCAGATGCGTAACGACATAAAAAATACCTGACACGTGATGGGAATAATGCACACCCCAGAGCCTGCCTTGAAACACTGTGACAAGGCAAGCCCCGAAATGCGTCATCGAGCCCTTAGAAGATCTCCCCTTTCGCCGCTTTTTCCAGCAGCAGTGCAGGCGGTGCGAACCGCTCGCCATATTGCCTGGTCAGGTACTGGGCACGGGCGACAAAGTCGTGCACGCCGTACTGGTTGATGAACTGCAGCGCACCACCGGTCCATGGTGCGAACCCGATACCGAAGATCGAGCCAACGTTGGCATCCGCCGTCGAGGTCAACACGCCCTCCTCCACGCAGCGCACTGTTTCGATGGCTTGCACGAACAGCAAGCGATCACGCACATCCTTCGGCGAAATCTGTCCGTCGGTTTTCTCGAAGCGCGTCTTCAACTCCGGCCACAAGTGTTTCTGGCCGCCCACCGGATACTCGTAGAAACCTCCACCGGCAGCCTTGCCCGGACGCTTGAACTCATTGAGCAGCACGTCAATCACAGAAAATGCTGGATGTTCTATCAGCGGTTTCCCTTCTGCTTGCAAGTCCTTGGCGGTTTGCAGGCGGATATGGCTCATCAGGCTGAGGGAAACCTCGTCAGAGATCGCAAGCGGTCCTACCGGCATGCCGGCTTTGCGCGCTTCAGTCTCTATCATCGCCGCGTTGATGCCTTCACCCAGCATGGCGATGCCTTCGTTGGTGAAGGTGCCGAACACCCTTGAGGTGAAGAAACCGCGGCTGTCATTGACCACAATCGGGGTTTTCCTGATTTGCAGGACGTAATCGAATCCGCGGGCCAGGGTTTCGTCGCTGGTGTTGGCGCCCTTGATGATTTCCACCAGCTGCATTTTTTCCACGGGGCTGAAAAAATGCAGGCCGATGAACTTGCTCTGGTCGGGCACGGCGCACGCCAGGCCGCTGATCGGCAAGGTCGAGGTGTTGGAAGCGATCACTGCGTCCGCGCCGACGACTTTCTGTGCCGCCAACGAGACCTTGGCCTTCAAATCTCGATCCTCGAACACGGCCTCGATGATCAGGTCGCAACCGGCCAGGTCGGCATCGCTTTCGCTGGTTTGAATGCGTGAAAGAACGGTGTCGCGTTGCTCGATGCTCATTTGTCCGCGTGCGACTTTCCTGTCCAGCAGCGCCGCCGAATGCGCCTTGCCCCTCTCTGCCGCGGCGAGGTTGATGTCCTTGAGCACCACCTCGATACCTGCCGATGCGCTGACAAACGCAATCCCCGCACCCATCATCCCAGCGCCGAGCACGCCGACTTTGCGGGTGACATACGGTTCAAAACCTTGAGGCCGCGAGCCTCCGGCATTGATTTCGTTGAGCTGGAACCAGAACGTGCCAATCAGGTTTTTCGAGACCTGGCCAGTGGTCAGTTCGGTGAAATACCGGGTTTCGATCAAGTGCGCCGTGTCGAAATCCACCTGGGCGCCCTCGACCGCCGCACAGAGGATTTTCTCCGGCGCGGGCATCGTGCCCTGGGTTTTACTGCGCAGGATCGAGGGTGCAATCGCCAGCATCTGGGCAACTTTCGGGCTTGACGGTGTACCGCCCGGAATCTGGTAGCCCTTCACATCCCAGCGTTGTATCGCCGTCGGGTTAGCGAGAATCCACGCCTTCGCCTTGACCAGCAAGTCCTCGTGATCGCTCGCCAGTTCGTCGATCAACCCTGCCTGCAATGCCTGTTGCGGCCGCACCCGCTTGCCTTCGAGCAGATACGGCAGGGCCTTTTCCAGGCCGAGCATGCGCACCATGCGCACCACGCCACCGCCGCCCGGCAGCAGGCCGAGGGTGACTTCCGGCAGGCCGAGTTGCACCGATGGATTGTCCAGCGCCACGCGATGATGGCAGGCCAAACAGATTTCCCAGCCGCCGCCGAGTGCCGCGCCGTTGATCGCCGCGACCACCGGTTTGCCGAGGGTTTCCAGGGTGCGCAACTGGCCCTTGAGGGTCAGCACCATGTCGTAGAAGGCTTTGGCTTCGGGCTTGCCGACCTTGATCAGTTCATTGAGGTCGCCGCCAGCGAAGAAAGTCTTCTTGGCCGAGGTGATGATCACACCGGCGATGCTGTCCTTGTCGGCCACCAGGCGCGCAACGCAGTCAGTCATGGCCTCGCGGTACACCGCGTTCATGGTGTTGGCGCTCTGGCCCGGTATGTCGATGGTCAGGACCACGATCTGGTCCTGGCCTTTTTCGTAACGAATTGCTTCGCTCATAACTGGGTTCCTTGAAGTCCGGGCTCAGAGGCGTTCGATGATGGTGGCAATACCCATGCCGCCGCCGACACACAGGGTCGCGAGGCCATAACGCAGGCGTCGGGCTTCCAGTTCATCGAGCAGCGTGCCGAGAATGGCGCAGCCGGTGGCACCCAGCGGGTGGCCCATGGCGATGGAACCACCGTTGACATTGACCTTGTCCGGGTCGACGGCCATGTCCTTGATGAATTTCAACACCACGGAAGCAAACGCCTCGTTGACCTCGAACAGATCGATGTCTTCAACCCGCAGCCCGGCCTTGGCCAGCGCCTTGCGGGTCGCCGGCGCAGGGCCGGTGAGCATGATGGTCGGGTCGGTGCTGGTGACCGCAGTGGCGACAATCCGCCCCCGGGGCTGCAAGCCCAGCGCCCGACCCTTGGCTTCGGAGCCGATGAGCATCAGCGCCGCGCCATCGACAATCCCGGAACTGTTGCCGGGGGTGTGAACATGATTGATCCGCTCGACGTGGCTGTAGACCCGCAGTGCGGTGGCATCGAAGCCCATCTGCCCCATCATCTCGAAACTTGGCTTGAGCTTGCCCAGGCCTTCCAGGGTCGATTCGGCGCGGATGAACTCATCGTGATCGAGCAGAATGATGCCGTTCTGGTCCTGCACCGGCACCAGCGATTTGTTGAACGAACCGTCGGCTCGCGCACGCGCAGCCTTTTGCTGGGAATGCAGCGCATAGGCATCGACATCCTGACGGCTGAAGCCTTCAAGGGTGGCGATCAGGTCCGCGCCCACACCCTGTGGCGTGAAGTGGCTGTGCAGGTTGGTCGCCGGGTCCAGCGCCCAGGCCCCGCCATCGCTGCCCATCGGCACCCGGGACATCGACTCGACACCGCCGACCACCACCAGGTCTTCGAAGCCGGAGCGCACTTTCATTGCGCCGAGGTTGACCGCCTCCAGCCCGGAAGCGCAGAAGCGGTTGATCTGCACCCCCGCCACACTGACATCCCAATCGGCCACCTGAGCAGCAGTTTTGGCGATGTCAGAGCCTTGATCGCCAACCGGCGTCACGCAGCCGAGCACCACGTCATCGACCTGGCTGGTGTCCAGCGCCATGCGCTGTTGCAGTGCGGTGAGCAAACCGGCAACCAGATTCACCGGTTTGACACTGTGCAAGGCGCCGTCGGCCTTGCCTTTGCCACGGGGCGTGCGTAACGCGTCGAAAATCAATGCTTGGGTCATGACGTCCTCGAACCACAGTGCAGGTGGGTAAATACCGAGCGCTCATCTTGGCCCGAGCCGCGATTGATTCAATGACCTTAGCGCTCACAGACGTTGACGCTCACGCTCAGACGGACGGTAGTCAGCTACCGGATTAACCGATTCAAGACACCAAGCTGTCTAGCCAACGGGCGCCAAAGAAGCTGGCAATAGGCCTCATATCTTTTTAAAAGAGAATCGTAACGACTCCATATGAAATGGATCTAAACCAAGCACAGCGCGGGCTCTAAGGTGAAGTTGTACGAAGTTGTCGTCGGGTTTTGCCGAGACGCTCGTCACTACAGGAAGTGCAACGCGCTGCCAACATGGAGATATGCAGGCAGGCATCAGGAAATAACAAAAAAGGCGGTCAAGCCATGTTCAAACAATCGAAAGTACGTCAAGCCGGGCTCATCCTTTTCGCCACCACGCTGTTGTTGATATTGCCGAACCTGACCAAGGTGATCGGCTAGTCGCGTCTAAAAGATACGGCGTCACAGATTTTGAATTGCCACTATCAAAATGTGACTGGCCCGCTAGCCGGGCCAGCGTGGCTGTGCCAATCTTTGCGGCACTTGCACGACATGGACGGCGATCACTTGAAAATGCTCATTCTGCTCGGGGCCATGCTGTTCGGCTCGCCCCTGTATGCCGCACAGCTGAACCTGGAGCTGGGCGCGAACAGTCGCACCTGGCAGACAGAGCAATTGCTCAAGCATCCTCAGGCTCAAACCATCAACATCAGCAACGACGTTTCCTACAAGCGGGACATGAGTTACCGCGCCGTGCCGTTGTCCGCGCTGCTGAACGGCATCAAGCCCGAGGACCATCTGCAAGCCGTGGCCCTGGATGGCTTTGCCGCCGAAATGGCCGCAGCGCCGTTGCTCAATACACAGGGGGCACAGGCTTGGCTGGCGATTGAAGACCCGGCCAAACCCTGGCCACCGCTGTCGGAAGGCAAGCCAGGCGCCGGGCCGTTCTATCTGGTCTGGAGCAATCCGCAGGCCGGCAACATCAGCCCCGAACAATGGCCGTTCCAGGTGGCAAGCATCAAACGCCTGGCGCCCGTAGCCGAGCGCTTTCCTGCCCTGCTGCCCGATCCGGCGTTGAAGGCGGATGATCCGGTGAACAAGGGATTTGCGTTATTCCAGAAAAATTGCCTGGCCTGCCATCGACTCAACGGCGTCGGGGACGCGCAATTCGGGCCGGACCTGAATATTCCGTACAACCCGACCGAGTACTTCGGCGCGGACTTCCTCAAGCGCTACATTCGCGATCCACAGAGTTTGCGCCAATGGCCGCAGGCGAAGATGCCCGGGTTCTCGGCCGAGGTGCTGCCGGATGGGGATCTGGGGATGCTGGTGGGGTATTTGAAGCATATGGCGGGGCGCAAGGTTCAACCCTGACAGACCTCCCCGTAGGAGCTGCCGCAGGCTGCGATCTTTTGATCTTTAATATCAAAATCAAAAG